>JBILLO010000086.1:0-8177 GCA_044376035.1 Sphingorhabdus sp. | reverse complement strand
CGGCGACACCTATCGTGCGGTTTACACAGTGCGCTTTGCCGACGTGATTTACGTACTGCATGCCTTCCAGAAGAAATCGACCAAGGGCATCCAGACGTCAAAAACCGATATTGCCATGATCAAAGCACGATTGAAACTGGCGCAGCAGGACTATGAGACAAGGACTAAAGCCAATGACTGACAATGCTATCACCCGCGGTACCGGCAATGTTTTTGCCGATCTCGGCCTGCCCGACCCCGCCGAACGTCAGACCAAGACGCGGCTGGCGCTGGCGATCAATCGCATTATCAAGGAACAACGCCTGAAACAGGTCGATGCCGCGCAATTGCTCGGTGTGCCGCAGCCAAAGGTTTCGGCGCTGGTCAATTACCGGCTCGATGGCTTTTCGGTCGAAAAGCTGATGGACTTTATCGTCGCCCTTGGCCGCGATGTCGAGATCGTCGTGCGTCCCAAGCGGGATGCGTCGGCAAGGGTGCTGGTGCTGGAGGCGGCTTAAGCCTGCATATGTTAAAGAACCCGGCTTTATAGAGGATATGAACAAACCATAAGCAGTCTTGACAAATAACCAAATGGGTTATATTTACCGTCGAATGACAAACGCACACATCTCCCCATCCGCCTTCGTTGAAACTTCGCCGGACAAGCCCGTCGCCGCTGAAACCGCTGCTTCGCCCGCCGATGCGCTTGCATCCGTAAGCGAGCCTGAAACCTCCTCACTTATCCCCAGTTCTATTGCCTACGACCCCGCAGAATATCGCTGGGTTCCCGTCCGCCGACGTCCTCGATCAGATGGCTGGACGGAGGAGAAGCAGCGGCGCTTTATTGAGGTTTTGGCCGATACCGGGCGCGTTGCGCTTGCGGCGAAGGCGGTGGGCCTATCCCGGCAGGCGGCTTATGAATTGAAACGATCCGCACAGGGTACGGCTTTTTCGCGGGCATGGGATGCGGCACGGCTGCATGCAGGCGCGCTGCTCGAAGATATCGCCTTTGATCGTGCGATTGAGGGCCGCGAGGAAAATATCTTCAACGAATGTGGCGAAGTGATCGCGACCAAGCATGTGCCCGACAACCGGATGCTCACCTTCCTGTTGAAGCATTTGCTTCCTGATCGTTATGGCCATGCGGCCGCTGCGGTGGCCGGCGCGACACCGAACGTCACCGTCGATGCCTGCCTGCGCGACATGGAGCCGCAACTGCCCGGGCCTGCAGAAGCTTTATTGGGGGCCGAAACGCTTTCCGACGAGCTGGAAATTGCCGACATCATGGATGGCAAGCTGCCCCGCCACCTCAGTGAAACGCGGCCCGAAAAGACCGAAGCGCAGCGAACGGCGGAGCGATATGCGCGCGGCAAGGCGGCTTGCGAAAAGTCCGACCGCGGGGAAGAGCTGAGCGACGCGGAGTTTTCCGACATGTGCTTTTATCTCGACCCCAGCAGCGCCGAAGCGCCGCCGCGCCGCCGCTATACATAGGCGTTTCAGCTGTCAGCTTAGTGTCAACTTCGGGGCTGCCCAGGACTACAACCGCACCAAAGCCGCATCCAGCGCCGCAGCACTCCCCGCCTAACGCGTAATCGCTTCCTCGATCCACAAACGGGCATCGGGGAAGCTGCGTTCGACCTCTGGCAAGTCGTTGACACATAGGAATTTGATCGCGTCCCATTCGCGGCCACATAAATAGCCGCTGACATCATCGGCGGACCATGCGTCAGTCGCGCCGACCGCGACATGCAGGTAATCGCGCGTGTCCAATATCGCGGCGCTGCCGTCGGCAAGGCAGGCATGGTTATGCAGGCTTTGCGGTAGAAACTGCGCAGAATCGCGAAAACGATAGCTGGCGTTGGCGATGAACGCGTCGCGATAGGTGTCGAACAAGTCCGCCATCACCGAACGCTGCATCGGGTGGACGACATGCGCGCTCTCAAACACTTGGTCGGCGGTATAGCCAATCATCTGCGCGGCGTTGATCTGGTTAAAATGGTTCAGCAGGCTGGCCTCATCACGGGCTGCGCCGCTTGCGGCAAGGTCTTTATGGTTCGTCCATTTGCCGCGCAGCACGGGGCCATCGGCGGCAAAGAAATCGGAACATGTCACTGGCGCGGTCAGGAAAACATCATCGTTGAAATATAAGAAATGTTCGGCCAGCCCCTCTATGCGCCACAACATCGTTTCAATCGATAGCGAGTTAAACGTCGGCAACGCGTCCTCATGCCCTGCAAAAATCTCGCTGTGATCAACGATGCTGATCTTTGCGGCGAATTCGGGGGGAAGCTGCATGATTTCGGGCGCCTGATTATCGGTCACAATCCAGATGCGCCGCACCCACGGCGCGTTGTTGGCGATGGACCGCACGCAATAATTCAGTTCATCACTGCACAGCCAGCGATGGGGGTTGGTGCCATTGTCATGCAACGGCGCTTTGGCCCCCGTTTTGGCGAGCGCATTCGCCTTTGCCAGATAATAATCGCGGTTTAACTTCAGCGCCGGGTCCGCCCCGTCCACCCAAGTGATAACCGCATCAACTTCAAACATTCAAGGCACTCTGCACATATAAGGTGTCGCGCCTTAGGAGTATGTTACGGTTTTGTGAAATGGAAATTGTGGGTGCGGTGCAATCGCCGCGTGACATTCGCCGGTGCCGGGTTAAAGTTAAGACATGACCACAAAACCGAAAAACCCCAATTGGTTCGACATCGGCATGGATGCCTGGGCGCTTGCCGCCGAATCCAACATGGTGATTGCCATGCGTATAGGCAGCCTGGCGCAAGGCGGGCCAGCAGCGCTGCAAGAGGTGGAGCGAATGGTGACGGAGAAGGTCGCGGCGAACATGTCGCTTGGCTGCGACCTGATGACCGGAAAGCTGGGCAGCAGCCCCGAGGCGATTGTCAGCGGCAGCATCGCGCATTATGCCAAAAGCGTTGTCGCCAACCGGAAAAGACTGGGGTCCTGACCCTGCGCAATATGCTTGCGGCGCAGATGGTCGAAAATGGGGTATCGTGCGCATGAGTCTTTACGCTGCGCTTCTAGTTTGCACATTATGTAAATCAGGCGTATACGGCTAGAACGCTATCGTCGACCGCGACGGATTTTTGAGGCGCGTCTTCGGTCATACGATCGGAACGGGCAACGTTTTTCCTACCACGACTTGGCTACCCACTTGGCGCTGTTGTCAGGTGGTCACCTGTTTCGTGAAAGGAACATATTATGCCAGTAGGCACCGTAAAATTTTTCAATGCAGACAAGGGCTATGGCTTTATCGCGCCTGATGGCGGCGGTGATGACAGCTTCGTGCACATCTCGGCGGTTCAGGCCGCTGGCATGCACACGCTTGATAAAGAACAGCGCGTGAATTTCGAAGTCGAAATTGGCCGCAACGGTAAGGCTTCGGCCATCAACCTGTCCGCCGCTGATTAATCAGCCAGAAAGCTAAAAAAAAGGGCTGCCGAAAGGCGGCCCTTTTTTTGTGTCGTGCGGATGCTTAGGGTCAGGACCACTTAAGTCCACCTTCGCGGCGTCAAAATGGCAAAGATATCGAAGCCATTTTGGCGTCCTTCGGATTTGACCCATACTGTCCATTGCCACGTTGGTAAGCTTGGACTTAGAACCACTAAGCCCTGCGCTTACCGCCTTGCACTGAACAAAATGGCCTCAAACCACGAAGGTGGATTTAAGTGGTCCTGACCCTAGTCGAAAAGCTCTTCGAAAAAGGATTTCTTTCGCTTCTTATATGGGTAGCCATGGCCATAGCCTTGATGCTGCACAGGATAGCCCTGTGGTGCAAAGCCGCCTTGGGGTGGCATGGGTGCTTGCGGGGGCGGCGCGGGTTGTGGCGGCATGTCGGCTGCGGCGCTGCGCTCGATAATCTTATCCAGCTCACCGCGATCCAGCCATACGCCGCGACATTGCGGGCAATAATCGATCTCGACACCTTGGCGATCACTCATGACAAGTGGCACCTTGCATACAGGGCAAGGCATTCCAACGGCTGCATTCATTTCGGGTCTCCTCTTCAATGGATGAAGCGGTCCGACATCGCCGTCACATGACGACCAGAGGGGCCCGGCCCGCATTGCCCGAACTGGGCATTGGGTGGTCGGATGTCAAGAAGGGTGCGTGCTAATTCAACGCTGCCCCCGTCATCCACATGGCGGATAGAATAATGATTGCCAGTAAAAGCGAAATGGCCAGAACATAGCGCAGGCCGACATTTTTAACGCCGCCGCTGGCTTCTTGTTCCGTCACATCGATTTTGTCGCCGTCCTTATGCATATTCTCATTCCTTTTCTCATGAAGTGACAGGGTGAGAACGCGGGAGAAGGAAAGAAGGTGCCGAATATTACCGCAATTTACCAAATGGCCAATCGGTGACATGCCCCACCCAAAAAGCGAGCCAAATCAGGACAGGCTGAAACATCAGTCGTGGCCCATGATACCACCAACTTAATGCTTCCCCGCCAATGGTGATGCCATTGAATGCGTGGTTGAAGTTGGCTGGCCAGACACACAAGGCGTAAAGCGCCAATCCAAAAGCAGCCCATTTGCGGGTCTGCGGAATCATGAGGCCAATCGCGCCTGCGATTTCAGCCACCCCCGTGAACGCGACCATGAATGCGGGGTAGGGCACCCAATCTGGCGTAATGGCCAAAAACCCGTGTGGCGATAGGAGGTGCGCGATGCCCGCGCCCAAATAGAAAATCGCGAGAATCACGCGCAATCCTGACCGGATCATCACCGCTTCCGCACAAACTCGGCGCGCAGCACCAGGCCCTTGATACCATCAAAGCGGCAGTCAATCTCTTGCGCGTCGCCCGTTAAGCGGATCGATTTGATCAACGTGCCGCGTTTTAACGTCTGGCCTGCGCCCTTGACCGTCAGGTCCTTGATCAACGTCACTTGGTCGCCGTCGGCAAGCAGATTGCCAACCGCATCGCGGACTTCGACAGCGTCATTTTGCGCGGTCGCGGCAGTTGCGTCGGCGGCGCTTACCCATTCGCCAGATGCTTCATCATAGACATAGTCTTCGTCAGTTTGGGTGCGCATGGGACCTAATTTCCTTTATGTTCTGCACTGCCGTAGCGGTATTCTCCCCCACGCGAAAGCCGGTTGCAATTTGCAACGATGTTAGTAAGAATTTGGCACGAAATGGAGAGGCATATGGCGCAGGCTGAGACGACGGTGGATGTTTTAATTGTGGGTGCCGGGCTGTCCGGTATTGGCGCTGCGGCACATTTGACGATGCAATGCCCGAACAAAAGCTATGCGATTGTGGAACAACGCGCCGATATGGGCGGGACGTGGGACTTGTTCCGCTATCCCGGTATCCGGTCGGACTCCGACATGCATACGCTGGGTTATCGTTTCAAACCATGGTTGCATGAAAAAACGATCGCGGATGGCCCCTCTATCCACGAATATGTCCATGAAACCGCCGACGAATATAACATCACGCCGCACATTCATTTTGGTCACAAGGTTATCTCGGCCAATTGGTCGACCCCCGATGCCCGCTGGCACGTAACGGCCAAGGCCGTGGATGGTGGTGCCGAACGGCATTTTGCGGCGCGCTTCTTGTTCATGTGCGCTGGCTATTATGACTATGATCAAGGCTATAAGCCTGATTTTGCGGGCGAAGCCGACTTTGGCGGTCAAATCATCCATCCGCAGCATTGGCCCAAGGATTTGGATTATGCGGGTAAGAAGGTTACAGTGATTGGTTCAGGCGCGACGGCGGTCACGATTGTCCCTGTAATGGCGCAACAAGGCGCGCAAGTGACCATGCTGCAACGTTCGCCAACCTATATGGTCTCGCGGCCTGCCATCGACCCGTTTTCGAAGTTTGTGCGCAAGATTCTGCCAGAGAAGCTTGCTTATGCGCTGACCCGGTGGCGCAATATCAATATGCAACGTTTCATATATTGGTATGCGCGGCGGAACCCTGCAAAGATGGGGGCGAATTTGGTCAATAGGGCGCGGGAGGCTCTGCCGGCGTCGGTTGATGTCGACACCCATTTTGTCCCTAAATACGGTCCTTGGGAACAACGCCTGTGCCTCATCCCCGATAGCAACATGTTCACTGCGATTACCGAGGGCAAGGCGGAAGTTGTCACCGACCATATCGACCATTTTACCAAGACGGGTATCCAGCTGAAGTCTGGCAAGCATATCGAAGCCGATATCGTCATCACGGCAACGGGCCTGAACCTTGTCACCATGGGCAAGACCGCGATCAGCATAGACGGGGAAGCCGTCAATTTCGGCGAGCATTTCAATTATAAGGGCGTGATGTTCAACGACATCCCGAACTTCGCCAGCGTGTTTGGCTATATCAACGCATCTTGGACGCTAAAGACCGATATTGTGGCAGATTATGTGTGCCGCTTGCTATGGAAAATGGATGACAAGAATGCACTGGTGGCAACACCGGTTCTGGAAGATCGCGACATGCCCAAATTGCCGTTTGTGACGGATTTCAGCTCCGGCTATTTCGCGCGCAGTTTTGACACGCTGCCAAAGAATGGAGATCGTCACCCATGGCGTGTTTTGCAAAATTACACCGCAGAGAAGAAAATCCTGACAAAAGACCCCATTGATGACGGTGTCATGGTGTTTTCGGCGCCGCATTTTGCGGGCAAGCATAATGAAAACACCGAAACGCTTATCGCTGCGGAATGACGGTGATTGGACGGGCGTCGATGGCGCCCGTCAGCTTTTGCGAATTTCGCGGCTATGCGGCGCGGCGCAAGGGGCGGCGGTGCGATGGCATGTGGATAAGAAAAATACGGGGCATTTCTAAATTATCTCCCGTTCACGCCCCATTCCCGCTATCGTGGCATTTATGCGTTACGACACTCTGATCCAGCCTGACAATGAACAGGCCGCCACCCTTATTCACATCACCGACAAAGGCCGCTTTGAAAGCTGGCTTGCGCTGCAATCCGATGCGGCCCGAACCGCTATTAAGGCACAGAAGTTTGAAGGTCATGCAAACGATATCGCCATATTGCCCGGAGATAAACCCGGCGAATGGTCTGTCGTTGCTGGCGTTTCCGATGCCGCCACACCGGGCGTGTGGCATTTAGCTAAAGCCGCAGACAGCCTTCCCGAAGGCACATATCGGCTTGCCGATTATGATGCGGGCGATGCCATGCTCGGCTGGATACTTGGGCAATATCGCTACCATGAATATCTGAGCGAGCCGAAGCTGATAGGGCCGCGAGTCTTGTTGGTGCGTGATCCCGCCCGCATTCCCTCGGCCGTGTTGCAGGCCGCCGCGACCGCTTTAGTGCGCGATCTTGTCAACCGGCCAGCGGGCGACCTTGGGCCAAATGCGTTGGAGGCCGAGGCAAAGCGCATCGCAAAATCGCACAAGGCGGAGGTCATTGTCACGGCTGGCGATGCGCTGGAAACGGGCTATCCGCTCATTCACGCCGTTGGCAAGGCCGCCGCGCGTGAACATGCGCCGCGCCTTATTGAACTGGAATGGGGCGACCCGCGCCACCCGCGTATCGCGATTGTGGGCAAGGGCATTACGTTCGACAGCGGCGGGCTGGATATCAAACCCGCCTCTGGCATGCGGCTGATGAAGAAAGATATGGGCGGCGCGGCGCACGCCTTGGCATTGGCGGAGCTGATTATGGCGGCGCATTTGCCGGTGCGGTTACATATGCTCGTGGCGGCGGCGGAAAATAGCATAGCGGGCAACGCGATGCGCCCCGGCGACATCATCAAAAGCCGCAAGGGCATAAGCGTAGAAATCGCCAATACCGATGCCGAAGGACGATTGGTGTTGGCAGATGCGCTTACCAAAGCGATACAGGATAAGGCAGAGTTGATCATTGATTTTGCCACACTGACCGGTGCGGCACGCGTTGCGCTTGGCCCTGATTTGCCAGCCATGTTCAGCAATGACGAAAGCGTTGCAGGTGCCATTCTCGCGGCATCACAGGCCGCGGCGGACCCGCTCTGGCGCATGCCGCTTTGGGCGCCTTATATGGAGATGCTCGACAGCGAGATCGCCGACACCTCCAATAGCGGCGGTGCCTTTGCTGGTGCGGTCACGGCGGCGTTATTCTTGCAGAAATTTGTGCCCGACGATGTGCCTTGGGTGCATCTGGACACCTTCGCGTGGCGGCCCACGAGCAAGCCCGGCAGGCCAAAGGGCGGCGAGGCGCTTGGATTGC
>JBILLO010000085.1:0-8180 GCA_044376035.1 Sphingorhabdus sp. | reverse complement strand
GCCGGTAAGTTCCCCCGACATCGCCTTTTGCCGCCAGACATAGATCGGGCCACTTCCGATATCGTGACGTTCCATAGCAACGCAAACCGAACCGCCAGGACCAAAAGCATCGCACAAAATCTCAAGTTTTTGCTCAATCGTCCAACGCCGTCGACCGCCAACAATCTGAACTCGCTCGCGGCAAGGACTTCTCATATGAGTAGTCGTATGAGCACTTGCCCGCTCATCCTCGCTGATAACCATAAGCGCCGCTCCAAATTAAAGCAGCCTTCAACCCGTCATCGCACAACCCCGCAAGGCGGCCTCCAGCACACGCTTACTTACGTGGGTCGTGAGGCACCATTTAACTGGGCGCATCGGCGAGGATGCAACTTCCACGTGATAAGGATTTCTCAAGCTCAGAGTGAGGTAATGTTATCAACAATCCGTACCTTACGGCGCAGCCAACTTGGTTCGGAATATAAAAATGACACATTTCCGTATATGTCATTCCAAGCTTGGACGAATGTCAATATTAGCCTGTGCCAGTGAATGAGGCATCGTAAACTGGTTTTTGAGGCACCATTAACTGGGTGCAACACATGGCAAAAATATGGTGGGCGCTAACGGGCTCGAACCGCTGACCCTCTCGGTGTAAACGAGATGCTCTACCAACTGAGCTAAGCGCCCCTCTCGGGATACGGGCATTTGCCAAAGTGAATCACATTTGGCAAGGCCCTTTAAATGATTGGCGAAAAGCGCGAACCGATCGCTGCAAAATAATCATCCATTTTTGCCGATGTTTCGGCGGAAAGCTCAATGAATACCCGCCGCGCATCGGCCGGGTCCTGACGCCGCAGCACCATACCGCTTTCGGTCATGGCGGATATCCACCGCAATGCGGTCGTCGGCGGAACTGCAGCGGCAATACACAGGCTAGATACCGATACGCGCTGCCCCTCTTGGGCTGCTGCTTTGAGGTCAAGCAGGATATCCCATGCCGGATCCGCAAATAGGTCGGGCGGGAAAAACCGCTCGCGCAACCTGCGTAGCTTTATTATTTCGCGCAGGCTTAGCTTTGCTGCGATATCGTTGGCGGCCGAATTCTCGCTGGGAAACCCTTGAAAGCCACCAAGCGGCGCGGCTCTAAAGGAGATCGATTTATCCTGTATTGTGCCCCTCAGTTCTGGGTCGGCCATGCGCGCCAGCGTTCGGGCGAATTCGGCCAGCTCGTCGCTGATTCGGTGTAGAGATCTAAACTCTACTTCCGGGTCTCTGTCATACAGTCGATCCATGCTGATCCGTCCAAATGCGCCCGCCAAAATTGGCATTGCTTCGACGTCATCTGCATCGACCAGAAAGTGACATTGGTCGTGCGGAAGCGCCGCATAAATTACTTCCAGCGGCTCCATCTTGGACCAAATCAATGCAGTGCTGCGATGGGTTTGAAGATAAAGCCTTATCCGCGATACGGTATCGCTGAGCCTGTCCGTTTCGGAGGAAAGGTCGATCATTAGAAAATCGGCAGGCTGCGTATCGTCCATTGGCAACGGCGTGCAACCGGCCAATGTTGCCAGTTGCGCAAGCGTGGCATCGCGCTCCAATGACCCCCCGGCGATCATCGCAATGCGTCCATTTTGGCCCGTGGCGGGGTGAGGTGAGGTGTCTGGCATAATCTTTTGAACAACCACCTGATAAGATTATGCTTTTGCGAACGCACGAAAAAAACGATGACGCATATGTAAAACTTATCTCCATATTGGAGAAAACAGTTTTGGCGGACAGGAGGATTGCTTGCGCTGCGCGATGCGCTATCCTGTTGTTCATGAGGCGCTAGAATAGATGCAGCGTGACCCAGAGGAGCAAAATTAGGTGAGAACACATTACATCATGATGAGCGCAGCGGCGCTTTTATTGTCAGGAGTATCAATGACAGCGGTTGCACAAACACAGGACATGAATGCCAGCCAAGCGGCGAATGAACCCGCATTGCTGCAGGAATGGACTGGCCCTTATGACGGCGTTCCACCATGGGATAAGGTTAAAGTTGCGCAATTTCCGGCTGCATTCCAAGCCGCAATGGATGCGTCGAAGGCTGAATTCGAAGCCATGCTTGCAAAGCCCGAGGCCATTAGCTTTGACAATACGATCACGGCCAGCGAGCTGTCGGGTGAAAAAATTGGCCGGTTATTCTCCCTCTGGGGCGTCCATTCGTCTAACTTGTCCAGCCCCGAAGTGCGCAAAATTCAGGCCGAGTGGGAGCCGAAGCTGAGTGCGTTCTTCTCCGAATTGTCGTTGGATGCGCGGTATTTTCAGCGCGTAAAATATCTATATGACCAGCGCGCCAATCTGAGTCTCGATGCACAGCAGAACCGGCTGTTGGAGCGGACCTATGACGGCTTGGTCCGCAATGGCGCGATGCTTGATGCGGCACAGAAAGCGCAAGTCATCCGCATTGAGACCGACTTGTCGAGCAAGTTTTCCGCTTTTTCCGACAAGGTGCTTGCGGATGAAGAAACCTTCATTCTGATGACGCAGGAGGCCGATTTGGTTGGCCTACCAGAAAGTTTTGTCGCGTCATTGCAGGCTGCGGCCAAGGCGAAGGGCCAAAGCGGATGGGCCGTCGTCAACACCCGTTCAGCGGTGCAGCCATTCCTTGAAAATTCAACGCGCCGCGATCTGCGCGAAAAAGTCTGGCGTGCCTTCACCAAGCGCGGTGATAATAAGGATGCCAATGACACCAACGCAACCATAGCCGAAATCCTGAAGCTACGTCAGCAGCGCGCCGAAATTTTGGGCTTTGCCACCCATGCGCATTACCGGATGGCTGATACGATGGCGCAGGACCCGAATAAAGCGATGGAGCTGATGATGAAGGTCTGGCCTGCCGCGGTCGCCCGCGTGAAGGAAGAAGTGGCGGATATGCAAGTCATCGCCAATGCGGACAATATCACCATCGCGCCATGGGATTATCGTTTCTACGCCGAAAAGGTGCGCAAGGCGAAGTACGACCTCGATCAGGAGGCGGTAAAGCCATATTTTCAGCTCGATAACATGGTTGCGGCCATGTTTGATGCTGCGGGTAAGCTCTATGACATGACTTTCACCGAAAACACGGGCACGGTTCCAGTGTTCGAACCCAAAGTGCGGACATTTGAAGTGAAGCGCAACGGCAAGGTTATTGGCCTATTCTATCTCGACAATTTTGCCCGCGCTGGCAAACGGTCGGGCGCATGGATGACCACCTATCGCAGCCAGCATAAACTGGGCGGTAACAACAATATCGTGCTGGCGTCGAACAACAACAATTTCGTGCCTGGCGCCGATGGCGTGCCCACGTTGATCAGCATTGATGATGCATCAACCTTGTTCCACGAATTTGGCCATGCCATCCATTATCTAAACTCCGACATCACCTGGCCGGGCCTTGGCGGGACACCCCGCGATTTTGTTGAATTCCCAAGTCAGGTGAATGAAAACTGGCTGCTAACGCCTTATATCCTCAACACTTATGCCAAGCATTATAAGACAGGTGAACCCATACCGGCAACTTTGGTGGAGAAAATCCGGGCAAGCGACACATTCAACCAAGGCTTTTCCACGGTCGAATATCTGTCGAGCGCGATATTGGATATGAAATTGCATAATCGGAGCGCGCCTGTGGCTGATCCCGCCGCCTTTGAACGCGATACGCTTGCAGAAATCGGCATGCCACAGGAAATGGCGATGCGGCACCGATTGCCGCAGTTTAACCATTTGTTTTCCAGCGACAGCTATTCGGCGGGCTATTACAGCTATCTTTGGTCCGAAACGATGGATGCCGACACTTGGGCTGCCTTCACCGAAAAGGGTGATGTCTGGGACAAGGAAACAGCCGAGCGTTTCCGCTCCATGCTGATGGCGACTGGTAATGAAACCGACCGGATCGAGGCCTATCGCGCGTTCCGTGGTCGTGACCCCGACGTCAAATTTATCATGAAAAAGCGCGGATTTCCGACCGGCGAGTAAAGCGCTGTGATAACATTAAACAGGGGCTGCGCAGGCGACAATCTGCGCAGCCCCTTTTTTGTTGATTTCCGGAGCGCCAATGCCGAAATTGAGGTGCTGTTGCGGGAGGCATTGGCCAAACGCGGCGTGAAGGTCGGGGTCAGCGAAACGCCAAAACGCGGGCGACCGCCGAAGGAGAATTGAGATGCGTGATGAAGATAAGCTCTTTGTATATTACAAGGCGGGATCTGGCGTTAGAATATCCCCACGCAATGCCGCTGGCTGGCGGGCATTTGCTGTCTGGATGTTTGCATTCTTCGGAGCAACGGGCATTTTTGTTTGGGTGACTGTTGCCGCCGACAGTGCGGGTTGGGAAGATAGCAAAATGCTACTATTTCTTACTTTGCCATTTTTGCTTCTGACCGCTGTTTGGGTTTTTGCCATGTTCCGGTATATGAAAGCGCGCAGCGAGATCGTCGATGTCGATAGCCTTTTACAACTAAAGCGCGAGCAAGATGCACAGAAAAAGCGAAGCGGTCAGATTTAAGGCCTAGCGTAAAGCCTCATCCAACAACCGCGCCAAACGGATGCCGCCGCGTTCGACCTGTTGACGTAACGCCGCGCGTGAGGCTGCGACGTCGGCTTCGTCAATGATGACGGGTGCGGTTGGCTTTGCGCCACAAGCGTCACCATCCATCGCGCGTGGATAGGCAATGTTTTTTGACACGGCCCAATTCTCTTCGCTCCAACTGCGCACGTCGCCTTGCACGACCGCTTCTTTCTCGGTTGGCGAAAATACGCGGACAATAAAGGGCGCGGCTGACAGTGCGCGGTCGGCCAAAAGCCCGTCCCACACCGCATGGAGATTATAGCCGGGCATCACACCATAAGTGGTTTTCAGGTCATTGCCGCCGCGATCGGCTCGGTCGCCAGCATGTAATGGCTGATGGATGTCGCCGACAAAATGGATCAGGAAAGCAAGCGCCTCCAACCGGACATGCGCCGGCAGCGACTTGTTCGATAGCAGCGCGAAGTTGCGGTCAATTTGCGCTGAAACGCAATTGCCGTCGGCACAGGCGCTTTTCAGGTCGAACGGCTTGCAGATGTCGACATTTTGGTAATGCCAGCTGTTGGTATAGCCCCAGCGCACACGATCGCCCTTGATGCAATCTGCCCAGACGCTGACATCACCGATGTTACGCATCGCGCAGGTGGGCGTGCCCAACATTGGCGCGGCCCGAAGCAGCCGCTGCATACGCACGCGCGCTATGGGGGACATATTGGCCTGCGCAATCTGCGCGACGGTTTGATGGCCATATTCCCAATAGGCTTGGGCCGGTGCCAAGGGTGCGAACAACAGGGCGAGCGAGATAAGGATGCGTTTCATGGCTTCGCCTTAGGGTCAGGACCTATTAAATCCACCTTCGTGGTTTGAGGCCATTTTGTTCAGTGCAAGGCGGTAAGCGCCGAGCTTAGTGGTTCTAAGTCCAAGCTTGCCAACGTGGCAATGGACAAAATGGGTCAAATCCTTCGGACGCCAAAATGGCTTCGATCTCAAAGCAAAATGCCCTTGCAGCCAGAATAACTGCCTACGGCGGACATTTTGCTTCGATATCTTTGCCATTTTGACGCCGCGAAGGTGGATTTAAGTGGTCCTGACCCTAGTTTGCATCCATGCGTAAATCAAAGCAGTCTGCACTAATTCGCGCTTTAACCATCTTGAAAACAGTTCAGGATGATGATTGCGGGAAAATGCCAAGCCGCCTATACCCCGTCCATGTCTTCTATTCGCCCTTGGCGCGATATTGCGCGCCGTCAGTCTCGCCAGATCATGGTCGGCAATGTCCCTGTTGGCGGCAATGCCCCGATCTCGGTGCAAACTATGACCAATACGCTGACCAGCGATGCGGCTGCCACGATTAACCAGATCCGCCGGTGTGAGGATGCAGGCGTCGATATCATTCGCGTTTCCTGCCCCGATGTGGAGAGCACGGCGGCGCTGAAACAGATTGTCCGCGCGGCCAACGTGCCCATCGTCGCTGACATTCATTTTCATTACAAACGCGCGTTGGAGGCGGCGGACGCGGGCGCGGCATGCTTGCGTATCAACCCCGGCAATATCGGTTCATCGGAACGCGTGAAGGAAGTTGTCAACGCCGCCAAAGCCAATGGCTGCGCGATCCGGATCGGCGTGAATGCAGGCAGCTTAGAAAAAGACCTGCTCGAAAAATATGGCGAGCCTTGCCCGGAGGCGCTGATTGAAAGCGCGCTTGACCATATCAAGCTGCTGCAGGACCATGATTTCCACGAATTCAAAGTCGCGGTGAAGGCATCGGACGTTTTTCTGGCGGTTGCCGCCTATATGGGCTTGGCCGACGCCGTCGACTGCCCCTTGCATTTGGGCATAACCGAGGCGGGCGGCCTTATTGGTGGCACAGTAAAATCCTCCATCGGCATGGGCAATTTGTTGTGGGCAGGCATTGGCGATACGATCCGCGTCAGCCTGTCTGCCGAACCCGAAGAAGAAGTGCGCGTTGGTTATGAAATTCTGAAGGCGCTTGGCCTGCGCACGCGCGGCGTGCGCGTCGTCAGCTGCCCAAGCTGCGCGCGCCAAGGCTTTGACGTGATCCGCACGGTGCAAAAGCTGGAAGATGCGCTTGGCCATATCAAGACGCCCATGTCACTCTCGGTGCTTGGCTGCGTCGTCAACGGCCCCGGCGAAGCGCGCGAAACCGACATCGGCATCACGGGCGGCGGCAATGGCAAGCATATGGTCTATCTGTCTGGCGTCACCGACCATCATGTCGAAAATGACGACATGGTCGCGCATATCGTGCGCTTGGTCGAAGCGAAAGCCGCAGAGATTGACGCGGGCACCAGCGTCAGCATGGATACACTGCACGGTAAAGCGGCTTGAGCCTTTCGATACGTCCCGCCACCGCGTCCGACATCTCGCTCATCGGGCAATTCATCCGCGATCTGGCGGAATATGAAAAGCTGGCCCATGCCGTGCGGTTTGATGAAGCGGTCATGGCGCAAAAGCTGTTTGGACCGCGGCCTTATGCTGAGGTTCTGATTGGCGAGATTGATGGCGTGGCGCAGGGCTTTGCTTTGTTCTTCCATAATTTTTCGACCTTCGAAGGGCGGCCCGGAATCTATCTGGAGGATTTGTTTGTCCGGCCCGATGCGCGCGGGTCAGGGCTTGGTAAGGCGTTGCTGGGCAGGCTTGCGGCGCTTGCGGTTGAACGGGATTGTGCGCGGCTTGAATGGTCAGTGTTGGATTGGAACACGCCCGCAATTGATTTTTATAAGGCGCTGGGCGCAACACCAATGGACGAATGGACCGTCTACCGCGTCGATGGTGCGGCGCTTGATAATCTTGCCACACACAGCGTGTAAACATGGCTGAACTGCATCCGCGTCCGTTCATCCCGTTCATGGTAGCGGCGGCGGGTATCGCCACATTTTCCTTGATGGACGCGGCGATGAAGGATCTGGCGCTTTCGCTGGGTGCCTATAATGCCGTCATGTGGCGCAATTGCTTTGGTGCGTTTTTCATGGGGCTATTGTTTGTCGGAACGCGGCAGAAATGGCCGCCTGCGCATATCCTGAAAATGCATGTGTGGCGCAGCATAATCGTGTCGGTCATGGCGGTCAGCTTTTTTTGGTCGTTGACGCAATTGCCGCTGGCCGAGGCCATTGGACTTAGCTTCATCGCGCCTGTCATCGCGCTCTATCTCGCCGCTGTTATGCTGGGGGAGACGATAGGCCGTTCCGCCATCTGGGCGTCGCTGGCGGGGCTTGGCGGGGTATTGATCATCATGGCTGGCCGATTGAGCGGACATTATACCAGCGGGCATCTCTGGGGCGCTGCGGCGGTGTTGTTTTCGGCAGTGGTGTTTGCGTATAACCTAATCCTCGCCCGGCGGCAGGCGCAGGTCGCTGGGCCCATTGAAATCGCTTTTTTCCAGAATCTGTTTGTCGCGTTAACGCTTGGCCTTTTCGCGCCATATTTTTTGCAGCCGATTGGCCTGTCCGATACCCCGATGATCGGCGGTGCTGCGGCGCTGGCGGTTATTTCACTGTTGCTGATGAGCTGGGCCTATGCCCGCGCGGAGGCACAGATTTTGATTCCGGTCGAATATACCGCCTTTGTCTGGGCTGCGTTTTTCGGCTGGCTGTTCTTTGCCGAGCCTGTGACCTTGCCCGTGCTT
>JBILLO010000152.1:0-2506 GCA_044376035.1 Sphingorhabdus sp. | reverse complement strand
TCGATTGTCCCGTCATTCTGGCACCGATGACTGGCGTCACCGATATGCCGTTCCGCAAAATCGTACGTGAGTTTGGCTCCGGCTTGAACGTCACCGAAATGATCGCCAGCCAAGCAATGATTCGGGAGACCCGGCAAAGCATCCAAAAATGCGAATGGGACGCAATTGAGGAGCCGGTGTCGATGCAGCTTGCCGGTTGCACCCCTTATGAAATGGGTGAAGCGGCCAAGCTGAACGAAGAACGCGGCGCGGCCATCATCGACATCAACATGGGTTGCCCGGTCAAAAAAGTTGTCAATGGCGACGCTGGCTCTGCGCTGATGCGAGATTTGCCCTTGGCCGCGAGCTTGATTGCGGCAACGGTGAAGGCCGTGTCGGTGCCTGTGACTGTCAAAATGCGCATGGGTTGGGACCATGGCAGCCTCAATGCGCCGGAGCTTGCGCACATTGCCGAGGATTTGGGTGCAAAAATGATCACCGTGCATGGCCGCACGCGGAACCAGATGTACAAAGGCTCGGCTGACTGGGCATTTGTGCGTAAGGTGAAAGACGCGGTATCATTGCCTGTCATCGTAAATGGCGACATTTGCACTATTGTGGATGCGCAAACTGCTTTGGCGCAGAGTGGCGCAGATGGGGTGATGGTTGGCCGCGGTGCTTATGGTAAGCCTTGGTTACTTGGCCAAATGATGCACTGGTTCCGTACTGGACAGACCATCGACGACCCGAATATCGATACGCAATTTCATCTTATACTGAACCATTATCGCGCCATGCTTGACCATTATGGCAGCGAAGTCGGGGTGCGTATCGCCCGCAAGCATATTGGCTGGTATACCAAGGGGCTTAACGGGTCAGCTGAGTTCAGAAATTTTATGAACCGTATTGACGATCCAATTGTCGTGATCGACGAATTGACGCGCTTTTATGATCCGTTCCTGATTGAATCCGCTGCCTGATTCATGTCGCAAGCCACGCATCGTCCCGATTATGGCCAGATTCTGGCGAGTATCGCGGTTCCGGTGCTTTTGATTTCGCCAGATCACATCATCAGTTATGCCAATGACGCCAGCGAGGCGTTTTTCGGACGGAGTAAGCGGTGGTTGGAGGGGCAGCGCATTGATGAAACGCTGATTTTTGAGAGCGAGCGGATGAATGCGGCATTATTGTCACCGGACAGTGACATATCGGCCCAAGATATGGAGCTTAAAACGCCCCACGGCGTCATTACAGTCGATATAAACCTGTCTTCGGTGTCTAAGGAGCCGGAATGGAGAATCGCCATCATATCGCCTCGTAATGGCGGGCGAGAGCATATCGGCGATCAGCGCGACATTGGGCAGCAGCAGGCGATGGGCGCGCCTGCCATATTGGGGCATGAGATAAAAAACCCATTGGCGGGTATCAAAGGCGCGGCGCAGCTGTTGGCCCGGATCGTCGATGATAAAAACCGCGCGCTGACGGAATTGATCGTGAACGAGGTCGACCGCATTGCGCGGTTGCTCGACCAAATGCAAAAGCTTGGGCGGTCTGAACCAGCGGAACTTGCGCCTGCCAACATCCACTTGCTGATCGAGCGCGCCATTCGCTCGCTACGTGCAGCGAACCGCGCCATGCCCGAAATTTCCATTAATTATGACCCGTCGTTGCCAGATGTTTTGATCGATGCCGACGGGATGGTTCAAATACTCATCAACCTGCTGCAGAACGCGACAGACGCGCTGCAAGGGCGTCTGGACGGCGTGATAGGCATTTCGACCCGCTATGTCATGAGCGGCGCCCTGCGGGACGCTGACGTTGATCGGCGGTCGATTAAATTGCCTGTTGAGATCGCTATTTCGGACAATGGCCCCGGCGTGCCCGAACATATTGTAGACGAACTGTTTTCGCCCTTTGTGACCACGAAACGCGATGGGCAGGGGCTAGGCCTCGCCATTGTGCGCAAACTTGTGCAGCAAATGAACAGCCGCGTGCTGTTCGAACGCGATGCTGCGCAGGGGCAAACGACGTTCCGGCTGTTACTGCCGGTTGCATCAGGGAAAACGATCATATGAAACCGCCACGGGTACTCATTGTTGAGGATGACGCGTCCATCGGCCTTGTGGTGAGCGCCGCGCTTCAAGCTGAGAATATCGAAACTTCATTATGTGATTCCGTCGCGGCGCGCGATACGGCTTTGGCCAGTGGACATTTTGATTTGATGCTGACGGACGTCATGTTGAAGGACAGTGACGGTCTCACCACGTTGAAAGAGGCGATGGAAAAATCGCCCGACATGCCAGTCATCATCATGTCCGCGCAAAACACGTTGGAAACCGCGGTGCGCGCTAGCGAGATTGATGCGTTTGAGTATTTCCCCAAACCCTTTGATCTGAACGATCTCGTTCTGGCGGTGAAGCAGGGTATCGAAAAGCGGCGCTCAACGGCGCCAGATCCTTTCGAATCGCTCACTGAGGCCAATCTGCCGATGATTGGACGAAGCGCCGCGATGCAGGATGTCTACCGC
>JBILLO010000107.1:0-5842 GCA_044376035.1 Sphingorhabdus sp. | reverse complement strand
GGTAAACGACTATATGGAGAATGTCGAAACGCGCGCAGATGACTTGTCCAACCGGCTAGAGCAATCGCTGGGTAACAGTGTGAAGCTGCTCGACGACAAAAGCGCAGAAGCGCTCGACCGTAGCGCCGAAATGGCCACGCTTATGGACAGCGCCGCAGTTGCGATTTCCAACGGCATCGCGCAAGCAACAAGCGATACTGATACCCTCATTACCCGCAGCAAAACACAAATCCTGTCTAACCTTGCTGACCTCCGTCGCGCTTTGGGTGACATCGAAGCCCAATCCGACCGGGAAGATGCGCGCATTCAGGCCATGATCGCGAATATTAGCGCACATATTCACAACAGCGCCGCGCAGATTTCAGAGATTAACCACACAGCCACTGATCAGACGTCAAAACTCGCTTTTGCCGTATCGGCGCTTGGCGAAAGCACTCGTTCGCTGGGCAGCGCTTTGTCCGAGAACCAATCAACCAC
The DNA here is from genome assembly GCA_044376035.1 of Sphingorhabdus sp. Taxonomy (GTDB): domain Bacteria; phylum Pseudomonadota; class Alphaproteobacteria; order Sphingomonadales; family Sphingomonadaceae; genus Sphingorhabdus_B. The sequence continues at coordinate 5,365 of JBILLO010000107.1, read as the reverse complement.
GGCCGACTTATTGGACCAATCGGACAAGTTGATTGGATCGCTCAGCACTGCGAATGTTGAAATAAGCCATAAAATCCCCGCCGCGATGGACAGTGTAAACGCGCGCATGACACAAGGCATAGAGCAAGTGAACACAGCGCTTGCTGCGGCAGAAACGCTCAACAATATAAGCGACGGAACGCTTGAAAAGCTCAACGATATTGAGCAATTAATTTCCGCGCAACATGATGCTGTTGGCGCGCTGATGGCCCAGAGCGATGCACATTTTGCTGCACGTCATGAACAAGTAGATGCCCTTGGCGCTGCGCTCAAGCAAACACAGGCTCTGCTGCAAGACATGTCGGATCAAGCAAATGACAGCTTAGTCACATCTTTGCTTCGCGTGCGTGAAACAACGCGCGCTGCCGCAGAAAGCAGCCGCAAGATCCTCGACGAGGAATTGGCGCATATCGCCGATCAGTTGACTGAACAAAATCGCGCGGCATTGGCCAATGCACTGGATGCGCAGGTCGCGTCGATGAATGACGCTGTGCAGGACGCCATATCGCGCAATATCGAATTGTCGGAAACCGCCTCATCCTTGGTGACCAAACAACTCGGCGAACTCAACGACATGACGATCAGCCTTGAAAGCCGAATCGCAAATTCGATAAACAGCTTTGAATCGGTGCAAGATGACAGCTTTGCCCGCCGCATGGTGCTTTTGACCGAATCTTTGAATTCGACCGCTATCGACGTCACCAAAATATTGTCCAACGACGTGACAGATACCGCCTGGGCAGCCTATTTAAAGGGCGACCGGGGCGTATTTACGCGTCGCGCCGTGCGCTTGCTGGATTCACGTGAGGCAAAGATCATCGCCAAACATTATGGCGATGACAGCGAATTTCGCGAGCATGTAAACCGTTACGTTCATGATTTTGAAGGCATCATGCGCCTGTTGCTCAGCACGCGCGATGGGAACACCATTGGTGTTACCTTGCTGTCGTCGGACATAGGCAAGCTGTACGTTGCGCTGGCGCAAGCCATTGAGCGGCTGCGTAACTAAGGTTTAAGCGGGCGGGTTAAACAACCCGTCAAAACTGTCGCGGTCTATCCAGCCATAGCTATAATTGGCATAATATAACGCGAACAAAGCAGCCGAAAGCATTGTTGTTCTCAGCAATATCTTCCGCGGTTGGAAATTCCCCGGCGCGCTATCAGCTTGACCGGGGATCTTTGGAAGCCCCAGTTCGTCATGCGTGCGCACACCGATGGGCAAGATGACGAAAGCCGACATAACCCAAAACAGCAAATAAATGGCAATAATCGAGGTCCAGGTCATGCGGTCTCCACTATCAAAACATCCACAATTGGCTTCTTACCCGTCCAGCTAACCGCCACACGGCGCACAGCCAAACGCACAGTTTCGCGCAACTTGACATAATCGCCGCGATGGTCCTTCACCGCTTTGACGGCAGCGGCAGTGGCTTCTTCCACAAAATCGTCCAGATCTTCCTCAATCGGCACACCGTGCAATCGGATCTCAGGATTGCCGAGCATCCGGTCTTTAGCGTCCAGCGCGAAGGCGACAGAAATCAGGCCATACCATGACAGGCGGCGGCGTTCGTTCAATGTCGCGCCGTCGGCGGCGATGATGGTGTCCCCATCAAGTATCAAGCGGCCAGTGCGTTCCTTGCCGATGATTTTGGGTTCACCCGGCGCAAGGCGCACGACATCGCCATTGGATTGCACCACTGCCTTTGGCACCCCATGTGCCCGCGCGAACCGCGCCTGCTCTGCCATATGCCGGCGCTCGCCATGGACAGGAATGAGGACCTCTGGCCGAACCCAATCATAAAGCGCGGCAAGTTCCGGCTGCCCTGGATGGCCAGATACATGCACATGCGCCTGCTTTTCGGTGACTGTCAGGATGTTACGTTCGGCAAGCTTGTTCATGATCACGCCAATAGCGATTTCATTACCCGGTATCTGCTTCGACGAGAAAATAACCGTGTCGCCTGCTTCCAACTTCACAGGGTGATTGCCCTCGGATATGCGCGCCAAGGCCGCACGTGCCTCACCCTGCCCGCCAGTCGCAACCACGATAACGTCGTGACGTGGCAGGCTATCGACGCTCTCCATATCCACCGTCTTAGGCATGTTTCTCAAATAGCCATTCGCCTGCGCGGCTTCAATAATCCGGTGAAGCGAGCGCCCTGCGAAACACAAGGTGCGGCCGCTTTCGCGCGCGACCTCGCTTAAGGTCTGCAACCGCGCGGCATTAGACGCAAAGGTTGTGACAACGACTCTGCCCTTGGCAGCCTTAACGGCCTTCAGCAGGTCGTCCTTTACGCTGCCCTCACTACCACTGGTTTCTGGATTGAACACATTGGTAGAATCACACACCATCGCCAACACTTTGCTATCGCCAATCGCGGTCAGCGCTTCTTGAGTCGATGGCGTGCCCAATACTGGGTTCGGATCCAGTTTCCAGTCGCCGGTGTGGAAAATCTTCCCATAAGGCGTGCTTATCAAGCAAGCGCTCATTTCAAGGATCGAGTGGGCCAAGGTCACGAATTTGAAGTCGAACGGCCCCATGGAAAACGCGCCCTCCATCGGGATCACGTTGAGTTCGACAATGTCGGCGATGCCTTCTTCTTCCAGCTTGCCCCGAATGAGCGTTGCCGTAAACGGCGTGGCATAAAGTGGAACGCCCAAGTCGGCGGCAAAATACGCAACTGCGCCGATATGATCTTCATGGCCATGCGTCAGCACGATGCCCAGCAGGTCAGCCTTGCGCTTTTCGATGAATTCCAGATCAGGCAGGACAAGGTCAATTCCGGGATATTCCGAATTCGCGAATGTAAGGCCCAAATCGACCATCACCCATTTGCCCTGACAACCGTATAAATTGACGTTCATTCCGATTTCGTTGGACCCACCAAGGGCCAGGAAAAGCAGTTCATTTTTTGGGGTCGTCATGAGTTAATATCTCTATTCCTGTATAAAAGCGCCAGCCCCCGCAGCGTCAAATCGGGCTCTACCCGGTCGAATAAATGGCCGTGTTGCTGAAACAAGATAGCCAAACCGCCGGTTGCAATAATCGATACCGGCTCGCCAATTTCAGCCTTCATCCGTGCGAGTATCCCTTCGATCATCGCCACATAGCCCCAATAGATGCCAATCTGCATTTGTCCAACAGTCGTTGTGCCAATAACGCTTTCATTTGGCGGTGGTTCAATTGCAATTCGCGGCAACATGGCCGCTGCGGCATATAAGGCATCGAGTGACAGGTTAACGCCCGGCGCGATGCTACCCCCACGGTAGGAACCATCTGGCCCAATATAATCAAACGTCGTCGCTGTGCCAAAGCTGATGACGACCTTGTGCCCGTCGGCCATGGACTGCGCGGCAATGGCATTCACTGCGCGATCAGCGCCAACGGAATGCGGTTCGGCCACATGCAATTGGATACCCCAACCCACACTATCGCGTCCGGCAACCAAGGCCTCACACCCAAAATAGCGTGTCGCAAGCAATTGCAGATTGTGCAAAGCGCGCGGAACGACCGTGGCAATAATGACCGCTTTAATGTCTGTGCGGCGAAATCCAGCCATCTGAATCAATTGATCCAACCATACGGCATATTCATCTGACGTGCGCCGCGCATCGGTCGCAATGCGCCATCGCTGCAATATTTCGCCAGTGTCATCGACCAATGCAAATTTCACATTGGTATTACCCGTATCAATCGCGAGCAGCATAGCCCATCCCTGTTAAATTAGAAAAACATCGGCAGCGTGAATGGCACGAATTGCACCATCCGCCAAGCGAAGCTGCAACGCACCTTCATCATTAAGCCCGGCATATAGACCATCCACTTCCGTGCCATCCGGCAGTTTCGCTGACAAGGCGGTGCCGCGTGGATGCGCGTGTGCTTCCCAATACCGGACGATATTGCCCAGCCCCGACTGCCGCCAAACATAAAGATAGCGGGCGAACGCCTCGGCCATGATCTCCACTGCCGTTTGCGCATCGGGCGGCGTTGCGCCAAGTGTCCGCAGGTCAGACACTTTCCGATCCAGATTTTGCGGGTGCCAGACAAGGTTTAGGCCGATGCCCACAACCACTGCGTCAGACGCCCGTTCCAACAATATACCGCATAATTTTGAACCATCATGCGCCAGAATGTCATTTGGCCATTTGAGGATGATTGGAACTTGCGGCGCCATCTGTCGGATGGCGTCATATGCCGCAATGGCGGTTACGAAAGCCAGAGCGGCGGGCGAAGAGTCCGTGTTGCGCAAGCGAACAATGGAACTGGCAAAGAGGTTGCCCTTGGGGCTTTCCCAACTCCGCCCAAGTCGCCCACGGCCGCCATCTTGCGCATCTGCGCGAAGCCATAGCCCTTCGGGTGCGCCTTGTGCCGCCCGTACCAAAAGATCTGCATTGGTTGACCCAGTGCGCGTGACTTCTTCAAAGATGGGCGTCAGAACAGCGCCCTTGCGGCATAAGCCGTCCATATGCCAAGCGCAGGTATCGCAAAATAGCCCAAAGGTGAGTTCGCAGCAGCCAATATGCCGCCGGTCCAGACGAGAACCTTGTCGTCGCTGTCGACGATAACATCCGCAGCATCATCAAAATACATTACCTTGACGACCTTCAGATAATAAAATGCGCCTATAACGGACGCTGTGATACCGATAACGGCCAGTGGCAACAGGCCAGCAGCCACAGCGGCGTTAAACACCACAAGCTTACCCCAGAAACCAAATAATGGCGGAATACCGGCAAGGCTGAACATAAATATTGCCAACGCAGCGGCCAAGGCTGGACGCGTCTTGGATAGACCGGATATGTCGGCAAACTCTTCACGATAGCCGCCGTCCTTATCCTTCAACTGCATCAGGCAGATAAAGCTGCCTAAGGTCATGGCAACATAGATCACCAAATAGACCAGCATCGCAGAAATGCCCTGCTCCGTCCCGGTGGCAAGGCCAATCAGGATAAAGCCGACATTGTTGATCGAGCTATAGGCCATCAGCCGCTTCAGGTTTTGCTGCCCAATCGCGCCAACTGCGCCGATGATGATCGACATCAACGCCACGGCGATAATGATTTGCTGCCAAACCAATATTTGCGCGCCAAATGCCTCCAGCACGATGCGGATGGTCAACGCAATTGCCGCAACCTTTGGCGCGCTGGCGAAGAATGCGGTCACGGGCGTTGGCGCGCCTTCATACACGTCCGGCGTCCACATGTGGAAAGGCGCAGCGCTAATTTTAAAGGCTAGGCCCGAAAGAATGAACACAATGCCAAAGATCAGGCCAAGGCCGACTTCCGCATCCATTGCCGCGCCGATAGCGGCAAAGCTTGTTGATCC
>JBILLO010000084.1:0-8267 GCA_044376035.1 Sphingorhabdus sp. | reverse complement strand
CATGACTACCGTAGTCACGCCATGCCAGCTGGATGGCGCCATCTCGCTATCCCACGTCGCTTGGCCGTCATAATGGGTGTGAATGTCTACAAATCCGGGTGCAACGACCTTACCGCTTGCGTCGATTTCTTCGCGGCCCGTCGCACTGATTTGGCCGATAGCCGTTACAATGCCGCCATCAACCGCAACATCAGCAACAAAGCGCGCCGCGCCCGTCCCATCGACTATAGTCCCGCCCCGAATAACCAGATCATGCATGCCGATTCTCCTCTTTTCCCGGCGCGAGCATATCAGCTTTAATCAGGCAATTAAACCCAAAGAACTTTCTTCTCTGTGTGCCAACTGCGTCCACTGCGTGCAAAATGGCATTACGCAGAAGCGCAAAGGACGCGGAGGAACGGGGTAGCAGATTTGAAACGCTTTACCGGCGGTTTACCCTTTGCGTCCCGCCAACAAACGCAGGCGCAGCGCGTTCAGCTTGATAAAGCCCGCTGCATCTTTCTGATCATAAGCGCCAGCATCGTCTTCAAAGGTCACAACCTTCTCGCTGTACAGGCTGTTGGGCGATTTGCGGCCAACGACACTCGCAAGGCCCTTGTAAAGTTTCAATCGAACGGTGCCGGACACATGCACTTGGCTATGGTCTATCGCGGCCTGCAACATTTCGCGCTCTGGCGAGAACCAAAAACCATTGTAAATCATCTCGGCATATTTGGGCATCAGCTCGTCCTTCAAATGCGCCGCGCCGCGATCCAGCGTAATGCTTTCGATGCCGCGATGGGCGCGGGCGTAAATCTCGCCGCCGGGCGTTTCATACATGCCGCGCGATTTCATGCCGACGAAGCGGTTTTCGACCAGATCAAGTCGGCCAATGCCATGTCTGCGACCCAATTCATTCAGCGCCGCCAGCAAGGTTGCAGGCGACATGGCTTCACCATTGAGAGCAACGCCGTCGCCTTTTTCAAAATCGATGGTGATGTATTCCGGTGTGTCTGGCGCATCTTCGGGATTGACCGTGCGCGAATAGACATAATCGGGTGTTTCGTCCCAAGGGTCCTCAAGCACTTTGCCCTCTGACGAGGTGTGCAGCAAATTGGCGTCGGTTGAAAACGGACTTTCGCCACGCTTGTCCTTTGGCACGGGGATCTGGTGTTGCTCGGCCCATTCAATCAGGCGCGTGCGGCTGGTCAGGTCCCATTCGCGCCAAGGCGCGATGACCTTGATATCGGGGTTCAGCGCATAGGCTGACAGCTCGAAACGTACTTGATCATTGCCCTTGCCCGTTGCGCCATGCGCAATGGCATCAGCGCCCGTTTCTGCTGCAATCTCAATCAACCGTTTCGAAATCAACGGACGCGCGATCGACGTGCCCAACAAATAGTCGCCTTCATAACGGGCGTTGGCACGCATCATCGGAAAGACGAAGTCGCGGACGAATTCTTCGCGCAGATCGTCAATGTAGATATGGTGGTCGGGAACGCCCATCAGCACCGCCTTTTCGCGCGCTGGTCCAAGCTCTTCGCCTTGCCCCAAATCTGCGGTGAAGGTCACGACTTCGCAGCCATATTCCACCTGCAACCATTTCAGAATGACGCTGGTATCGAGACCGCCCGAATAAGCAAGAACGACTTTCTTGATGCTGTCTGTCATATCAAAAACATTCCGAAGCTAAAATATCTGCGGCGCGCCTAACAGCTTAGGCAAGGTTCGACAACTCCCAGAGCTGCTAAAGCCCGAGAAGGAGGAACATTCCAGCGGCGATTGGTGGACCGTGCGCAGCGAGATTTTCGTCACGAGCTACCCCGCGCGACCTGAACGGATTGCAGATGCATGTCCCGTTCGGTAGAACGACTGGCCGCCCCCCAGATGACTTTCGTGCCTCTAATTTGAAGCGCTTACAGATTCAAACCGAACCTATTTCGATGGATCCGGATCCACCTCAGGTGCAATAGGTGCATTCTTGCCGCGTCCCATTTGTCGGCGCTTAAACTGCTGCTTGTTTCGCACGTAGCGGCCAAGTGCGAACACTAGCACAACTGCCATTATCCCGCATAATGTATAAGCAAGAACCACCCTCGTTTCCATCGAATATATACCCTTGCGACTCCGTTTTCGGGCTTATGATCAGAGCGTGACCCAGAGCGTCCTTTAGAACGATCTCCGTTCATCCGCAATACTTGTAACTGTCTGTAAAAAAAGTAACCCTTATTATGCTACGGTTACCGCAAAACGGGACTGTCTATTGGGCATTGAACCCCGTCCAGTCATTCCAGTATGCGGCTACCCGCAGTCAAGAGGCAATTACCGATTTTCCGCGTTGCGATGCAAGATTTTACTTCTCCAGCCAAGCTGCCACTTTAAAATTCTTCAGTCCTCAACCGCCAATTCAAGATGCGCCAGCAAATTAACTAAAAGTCCCGTTTTTTCTTTTGTCGATGGGCAACACCCGTTAGGGGGTGCGCAACGATAAGAATCTCCCCAGGCGCCGTTTTTGCTGGAGCCCAATTATGACTAAATATGTGACGCGTGCCGGACTTCGGATTGCCGAGCAGCTTGCCGAGTTTGTTGAAAGCCGTGCACTGTCCGGCACGGGCATCGCTGCGGATGTTCTGTGGCGTGGCCTATCCGACATTCTTGAGCGCTTTGTACCACACAACCGGATGCTGCTGGCCAAGCGCGACGATATCCAGTTACAGATTGATGCTTGGCACAAGGCAAACCCAGGACCAATTACGGATATGCCTGCCTATCAGGCATTTTTGCGCGATATTGGTTATCTGGTCCCCGAACCCGCGCCGTTCGCCATTGGCACGCAAAATGTCGACGCGGAAATCGCGACGATGGCTGGACCGCAGCTTGTGGTGCCCAGCCTCAATGACCGCTTCGTGCTCAACGCCGCCAATGCGCGCTGGGGTAGTCTATATGATGCGCTGTACGGGACCGACGTCCTGTCGGCACCCGCTGCACGGCCCGGTGGCTATGACACCGACCGAGGCAATGCGGTCATAGACGAAGCCAAACGATTTCTAGATTTCGCCATTGCTGGTTGGGATAAAGGCTTAGTGCCAAAAGCTATTCGTGGTCCATCCGACAATCCAACAGCGTTCCTTTTTGAAAATAATGGATTGCACATTGAGTTGGTTATCGACTGGAACCACCATATCGGTAAAGAGGACAAAATGGGGATATCTGATATCCTTTTGGAATCCGCGCTAACGACCATTATCGACTTGGAGGACTCTGTTGCGGCGGTCGATGCCGAAGACAAAGTCGCAGCCTATGCCAACTGGCTTGGCCTTATGCGTGGTGATTTGGTCGCGGAATTTGAAAAGGGCGGGCGAACGATTGGCCGTGCACTTAACGAAGACCGTAGCTATATTGATGCACACGGCCTCAAGTTAACGCTACCCGGCCGCAGCCTGATGTTCGTGCGCAATGTCGGACATTTGATGACCAATCCGGCGGTCTTGCTCGCGGACGGCAGCGAAGCGCCTGAAGGAATACTCGACGCTGTGTTCACATCGCTGTGCGCGCTGCATGACCTCAAAGGCCTTGGCACCCACCGCAACAGCCGCGCAGGTTCAATCTACATCGTGAAGCCGAAAATGCACGGCCCAGAAGAGGCCGCATTCACCAATGACCTGTTTGATGCAGTCGAAGATGTGCTTGGTCTGCCGCGCCACACGATCAAGGTCGGCGTGATGGACGAAGAACGCCGCACCAGCGCAAACCTTGCCGCCTGCATTCACGCGGTGCGCGACCGTATTGTGTTCATCAACACTGGCTTTCTGGATCGCACCGGCGACGAAATGCACACGGCCATGCATGCTGGCCCGATGATCCGCAAAGCCGAGATGAAAGCCTCTTCGTGGATTCAAGCCTATGAAGCGCGCAATGTCCAAATCGGCCTCGCCTGCGGCCTCAGTGGCAAGGCGCAGATCGGCAAGGGCATGTGGGCCGCGCCCGATATGATGGCCGACATGATGGAACAGAAAATCGGCCATCCCAAGGCGGGCGCGAACACCGCATGGGTGCCCTCACCCACCGCGGCGACCTTGCACGCGATGCATTATCATCAGTTTGACGTCTTTGCCCGCCAAGCGGAACTTGCCCAAGAAGCTACGCCAGGGCTGGACCCGCTGCTGACCATTCCCGTCGCCCCCGTTGGTCATAACTGGTCGGCCGAGGATGTGGCCCAAGAGCTGGAAAACAACGCTCAAGGCATATTGGGCTATGTCGTGCGCTGGATTGACCAAGGCGTCGGCTGTTCAAAGGTGCCCGACATTCACGACATCGGGCTGATGGAAGACCGCGCTACTTTGCGCATTTCGTCCCAGCATATCGCCAACTGGCTGCTGCACGGCATTGCGACCGAGGCGCAGGTTGATGCCGCGCTGACCAAGATGGCGGCAAAGGTCGACGCACAAAATGCGGGCGATCCAGTCTATGAAAAGCTGGATGCAGAAAGCCTTGCGTTAAAGGCAGCCCGCGCCCTGATTTTTGAAGGCGTCACGCAGCCCAATGGCTATACTGAACCATTGCTGCACAAATTCCGGCAGGAGAAGAAAGCAGAAGGCTGACGCGGCCTAAGCCACCGCGTCGATAAACCGCTCTGCATCCAGCGCCGCCATGCATCCCGTGCCTGCGCTGGTGCAGGCCTGCCGGTAGATATGATCCATCACATCACCGCAGGCAAAGACGCCGGGGACACTCGTTTCGGTTGCTTGCCCTCCAAACCCGCCGCGCACTTTGATGTAACCGCCAGCCATATCGAGATGCCCTTCAAAAATGCCCGTATTTGGCTTGTGCCCGATGGCGATGAAAACGCCGTGCAGTTCAATATCTTCTGTGCCGTCGCCATCGGTCGCGGCGATCCGCATGCCAGTGACACCCATCGCGTCGCCCAAGACTTCATCCAGCCTGTGGTTCCACTTGATCGTAACCTTGCCTTCTGCCGCACGCGCAAAGAGGCGGTCTTGCAGGATTTTCTCCGCCTTTAATTTATCGCGGCGGTGGACCAAGGTCACATGGCTGGCGATATTCGCCAGATACAAAGCCTCTTCTACAGCGGTATTTCCGCCACCGATCACGGCAACTGGTTTATTGCGGTAAAAGAACCCGTCACAGGTGGCGCAAGCGGACACGCCCTTGCCCATGAACGCAGTTTCGCTTGGCAGCCCAAGATATTGCGCGCTTGCGCCAGTGGCGATGATGACTGAGTCTGCGGTATAGTCGCCCGCCCCACCCGTCAGCACAAAGGGCCGCTTCGAAAAATCGACCTTCTCGATATAGTCATTCTCAATGCGCGTGCCGAAACGTTCGGCATGTTTGCGCATCCGTTCCATCAATTCAGGGCCCATCACGCCAGCATCATCGCCGGGCCAATTGTCGACTTCCGTCGTTGTCATCAATTGCCCGCCAACTTCAACGCCGGTGATCATCATCGGCGTCAGATTCGCGCGCGCCGCGTAAACGGCGGCGGTATATCCCGCAGGGCCGGAACCAATGATGATAACAGGGGCGTGGCGATTTTCGGTCATGAATTGTCTTTCTGATTCTGCTGGCTGCGGACATAGGCGCTGGCGCGGCGCTGGCCAAGGGCAGCACCTGACTTATCCCCATTAAATTAGGGCTTCACATGTCCGCAGGTGCAACCTATCAGTCCGTCAACATTCAGAATACAAGGAGCAGTTCATGGCCAAAGTCACGGTAATTTCACGTAACGGCGAAGGTCGCGAAGTCGAAGCCGAAAACGGTCTGTCGCTAATGGAAGTGATCCGCGACAATGGTTTTGACGAATTACTCGCTTTATGCGGCGGCTGCTGCTCCTGTGCGACGTGCCATGTGCATATCGACTCTGCCTTTGCCGACCGCTTGCCCAAAATGAGTGCGGACGAAGACGATCTGCTCGACAGCACCGATCACCGCAACGAAACCTCGCGCCTGTCATGCCAGATCCCCGTCAGCGATGCGCTCGACGGCTTGATCGTGACGATCGCGCCTGAGGATTGATCAATTGCTGACATAACTCACCTCCCGCAGGCGGGAGGGGTTGGGGGAGGGCCTCTTGGCTTTTGCCAAAAGTGCCTCTCAGCGACGCTCACTCACCCGCGCATGGCGCTACCGAGCGGTTCCTCAATGACAGGATACCCATGGCCGTCGGGGATGCATAGCCAGCTTCCGTCCGCGCGCTTGTCGATATAGGTCAGCACAGTCGACACAGGATGTTCCGCCGCATGCGCAGCCGCAGCGTCAAAGTCACCGAACATAGCCAGCCGTTCTAGATTGCGCCGTGTGGGGAATATGATCTTCACCTGGCCTTGGTCTGCTTTTTCCAAAACCTCCGCCGCCGTTGCCCAAAACAACATCCGGTTCTCGGTCTGGTCAACGGTCGCAAGTGGCGTGGTGTTGCCCGCATCCACCAGATAGAAACGCGTGTCAAAAACGCGGCTGGCATTTTCAAAGGCGGGCGGCCGCCAGCGTGACCATAAAACAAGCTGATCAAAATCCGGCTCCCAACCAAAACGGTTGCAAACGGCCTGCAGGCTTTCGCCATCATGCAACGCTGCACGCGCCGCATCGCAATTGGCAGCATCCGAAACGCCGGACAGCCCCAATGCAAGCCCGGCCTCCTCAATCGTTTCGCGGATCGCCGCAAGCCGGGCGGCGGCCTCATCTATCGGCAAAGGCGAACTCAACATCTGCGCATAATCGAAATCGGCAGGGTCAACCTTACCACCGGGAAACACTGCGGCGCCGCCGGCAAAGGCCATGGCCTTGACTCGCTCGACCATCAACAATAACGGCGCGCCGCCATCGGGGTTCTGCCTAAAAATAACCATCGTGGCAGCAGGCGTCGCGATGGGAAGCGGTTCGCCGCTGATCGGGTGGTTGCGCGGTTCAGTTTCCATGAGTTTACTCAAGCATGCTTTCGAACATGTTAGAAGCGGAAAATCAATCTATCGTCGTGACGGCGTCGGGGCGGATGTTGCACCGACATGTCGCAAATGCGAAGGGAACGAGCATACGGCAAAAGCCTAGCTTGAAATTCGATGAATTTTAGCCCACTTCCACAATAACGCGCTTACTTGCGTTTTTAGAACAAATCTGGAACAAGCGATACTATGTCACTCACCCACATCAAGGTGCGCGGTGCGCGCGAGCATAATCTCAAGGGCATCGATATCGACCTGCCGCGCGATAAGCTCATCGTTATCACAGGCCTATCCGGTTCAGGCAAGTCCAGCCTCGCGTTCGACACCATTTATGCCGAGGGGCAGCGCCGCTACGTCGAATCGCTCTCCGCTTATGCCCGCCAGTTTTTGGAGATGATGCAGAAGCCCGATGTTGAGCATATTGAGGGGCTATCCCCTGCAATCTCCATTGAGCAGAAAACGACCAGCCGCAACCCGCGCTCGACGGTGGCGACCGTGACCGAGATTTACGATTATATGCGCCTGTTATGGGCGCGCGTTGGCGTGCCGTATTCGCCCGCAACTGGCCTGCCGATCACCGCACAGACCGTCAGCCAGATGGTCGACCGCGTAATGGCCCTGCCCGAAGGCACTCGCGCCTTCTTGCTCGCGCCAGTGGTGCAAGGCCGCAAAGGCGAATATCGCAAGGAACTCGCTGAATGGCAGCGTTCGGGCTACACCCGTGTGCGCATCGACGGCGAACTCTACGCGATTGAAGAAGCGCCCGTGCTCGACAAAAAATACAAGCATGACATTGAGGTCGTCGTTGACCGCATCGTCGTCAAGGACGGCATTCAGCAACGGTTGGCCGAAAGCTTTGAAGCCGCGTTGAAACTTGCGGATGGCTTGGCCTTTGTCGATCTCGCGGATACCACGGTGGCGGAATTGGGTGGCCTTTCCGGAGTAGCCGAAGCCAGAACACCGTTCGTATCACAAAACCGTAGTCCTGAGCTTGTCGAAGGACGACCCACAGCCGAGAGCCGCCCTTCGACAGGCTCAGGGCTTACGGTTGAAGGAGATGGCAGTTCTCCCAAAGCCAAGATGAAGGGCACTGGCCTGCCCGCCAACCGCATCGTGTTCTCGGAGAAATTCGCTTGCCCCGTCAGCGGCTTCACCATCGCGGAAATCGCGCCGCGGTTATTCTCGTTCAACGCCCCGCAAGGCGCGTGCCCCGATTGTGATGGCCTTGGCGAGCGGCAGGAATTTGATCCACAACTGGTGGTCCCCAACGAACATCTGTCCTTAAAAAAGGGCGCGATTGTGCCTTGGGCGAAGTCGAACCCGCCAAGCCCT
>JBILLO010000083.1:0-8283 GCA_044376035.1 Sphingorhabdus sp. | reverse complement strand
GCCGGGACCGTTCATGTCCTGCGGCTCTCGCGCATGATCGAGTTCAGTCAATATGCGTTCGAGCCTTCGCACATTGGGTACGCTCAATTTCGAAGCGTCGCCCTGCTCGACAAAACGCTGCAAAGCTTTACTTCGATAAGTGCGAATCATGTATGTAAGTTAATGGCTTGCAATTAATATGTCAAGCATTGGCTTACACATCGCCCTAATCATGCTCCCGATCACCAGCGCCCATATATAGCTCGCGTCCGGTTGCGTCATAGACCTTGCTCATCTCGGCCATGCCTTCTTCAGCCTTCGCCAAGGCTTCGGCTGACAGGTCCGCCTCCGCTGCCGCAATAAAGCCCTCTGCGTCCTGATTCTGCAAACGCGCAAACTCCCGCACTTCCTGGCTGATCTTCATCGAGCAAAACTTAGGCCCGCACATGCTGCAGAAATGCGCGGTCTTGGCGCCCTCCGCCGGAAGCGTCTGGTCGTGATATTGCTCCGCGGTGTCGGGATCGAGGCTCAGGTTGAACTGGTCGCGCCAGCGGAATTCGAAGCGTGCCTTGCTTAACGCATCGTCGCGGACTTGCGCGGCGGGGTGACCCTTGGCCAAGTCGGCGGCATGTGCGGCCAGCTTATAGGTGATCACGCCGACCTTCACATCGTCACGGTCGGGCAGGCCCAAATGCTCCTTTGGCGTGACGTAGCAGAGCATCGCCGTGCCATACCAACCGATCATCGCCGCACCAATGCCGCTGGTGATATGGTCATAGCCCGGCGCGATGTCGGTGGTGAGCGGTCCAAGTGTGTAGAAGGGTGCTTCGCCGCATACCTCCAACTGCTTGGTCATATTCTCCTTGATCTTGTGCATCGGCACATGGCCGGGGCCTTCGATCATCACCTGAACGTCGGATTTCCACGCACGGTGGGTGAGTTCGCCCAGCGTGTAGAGCTCGGCAAATTGCGCTTCGTCATTGGCGTCGGCGATGCTGCCGGGGCGCAGGCCATCGCCCAAGGAATAAGCGATGTCATAGGCCTTCATAATCTCGGTAATGTCGTCGAAATGTTCGTAGAGGAAGCTTTCCTTGTGATGCGCAAGGCACCATTTCGCCATGATGGAACCGCCGCGTGACACAATGCCGGTCATGCGCTTGGCCGCCAATGGGACATAAGGCAGACGGACCCCGGCGTGGATGGTGAAATAATCGACGCCCTGCTCGGCTTGCTCAATCAACGTATCGGCGAAGATTTCCCATGTCAGGTCCTCGGCCACGCCGCCGACCTTTTCCAGCGCCTGATAAATTGGCACGGTGCCAATGGGGACGGGCGAATTGCGGATGATCCATTCGCGGGTGTCGTGAATGTTGCGGCCCGTGCTCAAGTCCATGACGGTGTCCGCGCCCCAGCGGATCGACCAGACCATCTTGTCAACCTCAGTCGCCACATTCGATGCAACCGCGCTGTTGCCGATATTGGCGTTGATCTTGACCAAAAAGTTACGGCCAATCGCCATCGGTTCGGATTCAGGGTGGTTGATATTGTTGGGGATGATCGCGCGGCCACGGGCGATTTCGTCGCGGACAAATTCGGGCGTGACATAATCGGGGATCGACGCGCCAAAGCTCTCGCCGTCACGCTTATATTCGGCAAGCCGCGCGCGACCCAAATTCTCGCGCTCCGCAACATATTCCATTTCAGGGGTGATGATACCCTTACGCGCATAATGCATTTGGCTGACGTTCATGCCGAGCTTAGCGCGGAGCACCTGTTTGCGGACATTGGGGAATGGCGCAACACCCCCGCTGCGGTCGGGGCCAAGCTGGCCATTGTCCTCGGGGCGGACTTCGCGCTGAAACACCTGTTCGACATCGCCGCGTTCGTGGATCCAGCTGGAGCGAATTTCTGGCAAGCCAGCGTTTATGTCGATATGCGCATCGGCGTCAGTATAAGGGCCGCTTGGGTCATAAACGCGGACGGGGGCGTCATCGCAGCTCGGGTCGAGGTAAATCTCGCGCATGGCAACGCGGCGTGGCCCGACGTAGACTTTCTTGCTACCGCGAATGGGGCCGGTGGTAACGCCGATTTCGGCCCCTGTCATTTCGGTGCGTGCGGGGATGTCTGCCATGTCTACTCTCCAAAATTTCATAAGGAGAGCGAGTAAGCGTGAAGACCGGGCTCAGTCCTCTCCAGTCCCCCGGACTGGCTGCGGTCTCACCTCCCTACGCCCGTGCAAACGGGATCAGGTTCAGCGGGTCGGATGGCGTTACCCATCCCTCTCAGTCACACGACTCCCCGGGGATGCGAAGGGAATAGACGAGACGGCGCAGTCAGTCCAGCAGGATGAATATTGCGACGGCAATAACCATCAAAGCGAATATCGTACGTGCGACGGCGGTGCGTTTTTCGAGCAGCTTTGCCAATGGCAATGCGGCCAATGTTCCGCCTGCGCCACCTGCAACCAAAGCGCCGAACAATGGCCAGATAAGCTGCCCTGACGCGGCGTAAGACAGGCTGGTTGCGCCACCGAATAAGCTGACCGACACCAAAGACGATGCGCCAGCATTGGCGAGCGTCATGCCAGTCGACGCCATCAACCCCGGCGCAATCAGGAAGCCGCCGCCAATACCGAAAAACCCGGCAGCAAGCCCAGCGATCAGCCCAACCGGCGCAAGCTTAAGCACCATCGGGGCGGTCAGGCGAACTTTAGGGTCACCTTCGCTTTTCTTTGGAATGAGCATTGAGCCTGCAATTGCGATCATCGCGACCGCAAACCACATCAGCAGGGCATCACCATCCACTTGCTTGGCCAATTGCGCGCCCACAAGCGCACCTGCGAGGCCAGCTATGCCGAAGGTGATGGCGCAGGGCCATTTTACGCGCCCTGCCCGTGATTGCGCGGCAAGGCCGATGGTCGCATTGACCGCGACCGCCGCTGCCGAAGTGCCAATCGCGGCATGTGTATCGGTCAGGCCAACGACATAGATCAGCCATGGCGTTGCCAGCACCGATCCACCGCCGCCAAACAAGGTCAGCAGCAGCCCAATCAGCATTCCGCCCAATGCGGCAATCAGCAGGGTTTCCATACCCATATCAAGCGGGCTTTGCGCGATTCCACGGCGCGAGCATCAGCAGCCGCGCCATGCCGCAAAATCCGCTGACACCGGCGAAAGTGAGGCCTGCACCAACAAAGCCCGCAAGCGCAAACCAGACCGGCGTAACCAGAAAGCCAAGGGTGACGCCGATGAGTACAAGTGATCCCGCCGCAATCTGCACCTGCCGCATGATTTCTATCGGCGCGTCAGCATCGGTTTCAACGGGCAGCCCCGCCTTCGCCCACGCATCCAATCCGCCATTAAGAACAAAGGCATCGCCCCGTATACGCGCCGCCAGCCGGTCGCAGGCCCCTGTCGTCCGCATACCAGAGCGACAGGTGAATATGACATCGGCGTCTGGATCAACCGACAGATGCGCCTTTTCCCAAGTCGAAAGCGGCTGCGACTGCGCGCCGGTAATATGGCTGCGTGCAAATTCATCCGCCTCCCGAATGTCGACCAAAATGGCGCGTCCGGCACCCAAGCGTTCACGCACCTGTTGCGGTGAAAGTGGGTGAAGCATGACAGTCATAGTTGTGTCCTCATTTCGGGTGGGCAGAATAACTCGGCCAGCGTCTGTATGATGCGCATCGCGGCATGGTCTGCGACGCGGTAATAAATGGTCTGGCTTTCACGCCGCGTCGCAACGACCCCTTCGTCACGTAACAAAGCCAGATGCTGCGACAAGGCCGATTGCGACAGGCCAACACGCGATTGGATTTCACCCACCGACAATTCCCCATCGGCAAGCTGGCACAAGACCATCAATCGTTTTTCATTGCTGAGCAGACGCAGCAACGCCGCTGCGCGGCCAGCACTTTCCTCAAACAGACCGAGGTCGAAACGAGTCATATCAAACATGATGTGATTATATGCTTTCAATCTAATTTAGCAAGTGCTAATATAAAAATAGAAGGAGACGACTCATGCAACCGTCCGTCCAAGCTTTTTTCGATCATGCGACTAATACCGTCAGCTATATTGTCCACGACCCCGCCACGAAAAAGGCCGCGATAATTGACCCCGTCCTCGATTTCACGCCGCGTAATGGTCGAATAGCTGCAACTTCCGCCGATGCGTTGCTTGCGGCGGCTGCAGATCAGGGTCTCGACATCCTTTATGTGTTGGAAACACACGCCCATGCCGACCATCTTTCGGCCGCGCATCATCTGCGCGCAATCACGGGTGCCCCTGTGGTCATCGGCGCGCAGATTACACAGGTTCAGGCTATTTTTGGCGCATTGTTTGAAGCCGACGATGTCACGCATGACGGCGCAGCGTTCGACCGCTTAGTGCAGGACGGCGACACGCTGCCTCTTGGCGATATGACAATAAACGTTCTGCACACGCCCGGACACACGCCCGCTTGTGTAACTTATGTCATCGGTGATGCGGCATTTGTCGGCGACACCATGTTCATGCCCGATTATGGCACCGCGCGCGCTGATTTCCCCGGTGGAAGCGCGCACGCGCTTTACGGGTCCATACGCAAGATACTCGACCTGCCGCCTGAAACGCGGATGTTTGTCGGCCATGATTATTTGCCGGAAGGGCGACGCGACTTTGTTTGGGAAACGACCGTTGCCGAACAGCGCGCGCATAATGTTCACGTGCATGACGGAATAAGCGAAGCTGATTTCATTGCCATGCGCACTGCGCGCGACAAAACATTGGAGGCGCCGCAGCTTATCCTGCCCGCGCTTCAGGTGAATATCAGAGGTGGTGCACTGCCACCGACATCACCCGGCGGGCATATCTATCTAAGATTGCCGATAAACGCGCTATAGTGCGGCTTGACGTTCGCTGATCCGGTCAAAAAGTATAGCTGATCCCGCCTGCCATAAACCATTGGCTTGCGTCGCCACGCAGCGACGTCACGGGCGAACGGGCGGCGTCGTTGGTTAGGCGGGAATAGTTGATGAAGCCATAGATGCTCCAGCCGCCGTCACGCGCATCGCCCGACAAATCCACCCCGCCGAGCAGGCTAGCGCCATAGCTTTTCCAGCCGCCATTGGCGTCGAATACCGGTAGACCGCTTGCGGTGCTGCCGACCTGATCGATGCTGAAATAGGTGTCGGCGTAATTGCCGTCTACATGCGTTGCCGACAGGCTGATGCTGGTGAATATCGCCGTCGACAATGGCGTCGAATACCCAATGCTTGGGCTGATGATGCGGCCCTTATGTGCGCCGACAACATCCCATTGGATGTCGCTGGAAATGGTCACAGTATCGAAGGGATGCAGGATTTTGGAAAATGACACTCCAGCGGTGGCACCGACCTCAATCGCGACATCTTCCTTGCCCAGCAAACGGACAACTGGGTCCTTGATATTGCTGTTGCGGTCCATGCGCACGCGGAACAAAGGGCCAGCGAGAAATTTGACGTTACGGCCGCTATTGCCATCGGCGATGATGTCAACATAAAGCCCCGGGCCACGCGCGCCAAAGTCAAAACCACCAACACTGCCTTGCGCGAGCGGTGCAGGGAACAGGACATAATCGTCCGATCCGTCATAGCTTGGGCCATAGCCAGCGCCGAGACCGACCGCGACCCAGTCACCTGCAAATACGCCACGATTTGGCATTTCGGCGGCTGGCGCTTCGCCATCTTGGGCAAAGGCGGGTGCGCACAGCGCGACGCTGATACATAACGCAGCCGCGCAGCGATTAAAAACTCTCATGAAATGCTCCCGTTCAACCAAAGCTGAAAACCACCCAAATGTTCACTTAGTTCCGCTCACATCACAGCTATGCGCGTTAGAGCATATATTTCATTTTAACCTGCTGACTGACTTCGGCAGCATCAATAGCAAAAGCCGCAGCTTTGAATTTCGGCGGTCCAGTAACGATCGCGGGGTTGCGCGAAAAACCAAAGCCTTCTTTTGGGAGGAATATGGCCATGTCCATTTTGCTATTGCCATTTTCATCATGGACCAAGGCAATAGCATAGGTGCCTTGGGCAATGCCGCGGAAGGAAACCTGAGCAGAATCGCGCGCAGGCACAGTGGCGCGAAAGCTTTTCGGATCTTTACTGCAGTCCGGGAAAAAGCGCGGATTTGCCGTAACACAGACCAGAACATTGCCCTTCATATTGCGCAGGCCGGAAATACTGACCTCAAGCGCAGCGGGGGATTCTGTTGCCTCAGCCGCGCTCGTGAGGGCGACGGCTCCAATCGCCAAGGCCAAGATCAGTGCCACATATTTTGTCCCAAAACCTGAAATATAAACCATAATTCCCCCGATATGCGTCATGGTGCTTTTGGTGATGTGTCGCCGTTATCAGCCAGCGCCCCAAGCTGCCATTCACTATGAACTTGGGAAAGCATTCCCACCCCATATGGTTAGTCACGCCCATGATCGTCATGATCGCTAACACAGTGCCTAATGCCCCGACATGAACGGGAATTAGAAAAACCAGCACGGGAATGACGAACGCCCCGGACAACGCCTCCCACGGATGAAACGACATTGCGGCCCATGCAGTCGGCGGGCGGCTTTCATGGTGAACCGCATGTGCGGCCTTGAACCAGAACGGCCGATGCATCAGGCGGTGTGTCCAATAAAACCACGTGTCGTGCGCCGCTAAATATAGGAAAATCGAAACTGGCAGATACCAGATAGGCAACGCGTTCACGTCAGTATAGATCTGCGTCCAGCCAAGGCTATCCCAGCACCAAGCCACAATTCCCGCAGGAATGCCATAGATGGCGGCACTGGCAAGGCTCCAGCTGATCTCACGCTTAATTTGGCGGTCGAGACCATGATATAGGCCTGGCGCACGGATATTGGTCGCCCAAGCAAACGCGCCGCTGACAAGCACATAGCGCACGCCCACAATCGCCGTCATCGCCGCAGCAGACAAAATCAAGACAAGCAAGCTATCCATATGGTGTTCTTAGCCTTTTTGTGATTACTTTAGCAAATTGCGCGTTTTGAACGCTTTCAGTCCAGATATACCGATAACATCACCATAATGCATTACCGATAATCGCCCGTCATCATGGTTATCCGCGCTATCTGATTGTTTTGCGCCTGAATAGCATGTAGAAAATACTGCTCCATCGCGCCGCTGGCAAAAAAAACGGCTTAGAAAGCTGTGCATTACCGTGGCACGCCCCTTTCCCTTGCAAAATGACTGGGCTAGGACGGCGGGGTGACTATCGACAACATCAAATGTGACGTTGCCATCGTTGGCGGCGGTCTTGCTGGCGGGCTGATCGCGCTGGCACTTGCCAAGATGCGGCCCGAATTACATGTTGTGCTCATCGAACAAGGGCAAAGCTTTGGCGGCAATCATATTTGGAGCTATTTTGCGAGCGACATTTTGCCGGAGCATCGCTGGCTGACTGCGCCTTTGGTTACTTATGGCTGGTCGGGTTATGACGTGAAATTTCCCGCACACAGCCGTTCGCTTGATAATATTTACTACACCATCGAATCTGAACGCCTCGATTGGGTCTTGCGGCATAATTTGCCGGCATCTTCCTTAATGCTTGGCCGTGTCGTGAAAGCGGTGTCTCCGCGTCTCGTGGTGCTCGACGGCGCGCAGCGGATCAACGCAGGCGGTGTTATCGATGTGCGCGGCGCTGGCGATTTGAATCATCTCGACTGCGGTTGGCAAAAATTCACGGGGCAGTTGATGCAATTGTCCGAGCCGCACAACATCACCAAGCCAATCGTCATGGACGCCACGGTCGACCAACATGACGGCTATCGTTTCGTTTATGTCCTGCCCTTTGGTATGGACCGACTATTTGTCGAAGACACCTATTATAGCGACAAGCCCGACCTTGACCCGCGCATTTTGCGGCAAAGGCTGGCGGCTTATGCCGATGAACAAGGCTGGAAAGTCGAACGCATCCTGCGAGAGGAAAATGGCGTTTTACCGGTTGTTTTGGGCGGCGATCTGGAAAGTTATTGGAATAGTGGCAGCGGCCGGACCGCCAAGGCCGGCGCGCGGGGTGCATTTTTTCAACCCGTCACCAGCTACTCCCTGCCCGATGCCGTGCGCAACGCGATTTTCATTGCAGAGCAGCCAGAACTTGACGGTGACAAGCTGAACCTCGCTTTGCGTCAACGGGCGGAGGAACATTGGCGTAAGGGCAGATTCTTCCGTATGCTGAACCGCATGCTCTTCCGCGGCGCAGATGGTGCCGACCGGTACAAGATATTGGAACGCTTCTACCGGCTTCAACCCAGTTTGAT
>JBILLO010000082.1:0-8322 GCA_044376035.1 Sphingorhabdus sp. | reverse complement strand
AACGGCGGCGTCAAATTTCTGCGGTTTGCGCAAGGCGTGGTTCATCAACGCGTCGCCAAAAAAGGTCCAGTCATTACCTGGTGTGCAGCCAAATGACGGGCGTTGCGATGATGCGGCAGTCACGATAACGGTCTGATCATTGGTCAGCAGCGGAATAAAAATGCCGGAATAGCAGGCCGATAGCAACACCATGCGGCGTTTAACGCCGATACCGTCGAGCAAATCGGCCAGTCGTTGTGGCGCTATCATGCCCGCGGCATTTTCCCTGTCACGATAGGCAAGGCCCGATACAGGGTCGCCATGGCTGGTGGCGAACAGGATGAGGACATCTTCCTTCGTATCCATCTTGTCGGCAATGGCAGCCAAGGCTGTGGCGAGGTTTGAAGGCGACCCTTGCGGCGCGCCCTTAGCTTTATCATCAGCGCCGGCGGCCAAATACAATGTGCGACCAGCCGCCCCATAACGCCGCTCCAATATTTTGGCGGCTTCGGATGACTCGCGCGCAAAGACCGCGTCGGAATCGAGGCCAATAGACACTACATAAGCGTCAACGACACCCGGCCTTTGCGGCTGCAACGCGTTAATCGCAGCGGACAGTTTTTTGTGCTGCGCCAAATACCAGGTTGCTGACCGGTTCTGTTCCGCAAACCAACCGTTTTTTGCGGCTTCGACCGCGTTGAAATTCTGTTGCTGGCTAAAGGCAGAGCCAGTGAAGAGCAGCGAAAGCGCCATCGCTCCTGCCTGAACCAACCGCAATTTGGCGTTCTTATATGCCATGCTCCTATGTCTAAACGCAGAGTTGCGGTTGCCGCAACCGCAATATCGTTGCATGAAGGACAAAAGCCGGAGAAAGATCATGAAACTTGCATCATTGAAGTCGGGCCGTGACGGACATCTGGTTGTCGTGTCTGACAATCTTGCTTGGTATGCCGACGCCGCACACATCGTCCCGACATTGCAGGCCGCGCTTGACGATTGGGAAGAGTTTGCGCCGCGATTGCAAGCGCTCGCGACCGATCTTGAACATGCCGTCATTCCCCGTGAACGTTTCCACGAACACGACGCCGCCGCACCCTTGCCGCGCGCTTTTCAATGGGCGGACGGTTCGGCTTATGTCAATCATGTCGAATTGGTCCGCAAGGCGCGGGATGCTGTCCTGCCCGAAAGCTTTTGGCATGACCCTTTAATGTATCAGGGTGGATCTGATGCATTCATAGGGGCCCGCGACGACATTCCCTTAACCGACGAGGCGTGGGGATGTGATCTTGAGGCGGAGATTGTGGTCGTGACTGGCGATGTGCCGCAAGGAACATCAGCGGCAGACGCCTTGTCTTATATCCGGCTGGTTGGCCTTGTGAACGATGTATCGTTACGCAACCTCATCCCCGCCGAGTTGGACAAGGGCTTTGGCTTTGTCCAATCGAAACCCGCCAGCGCTTTATCGCCCGTGTTCGTCACGCCGGACAGCCTTGGGGAGCATTGGCAGGGCGGAAAGCTGCACCGCACATTGAATGTTGACCTTAACGGCGTGCCATTTGGCCGCGCGGTGGCTTCGGACGATTGTACTTTTGATTTTGGAACCTTGATCGCGCATCTCGCCAAGACGCGCAATATCGGTGCAGGGTCTATTATCGGTTCGGGCACAGTATCCAACCGTGATGCTGATGGTGGCCCCGGCAAGCCGGTTGTTGCTGGCGGCCTCGGCTATAGCTGTTTGGCCGAAGCGCGTATGGTCGAGAAAATCCAGACCGGCGATATGGTGACGCCATTCCTGAAGGATGGCGACGTCTTGCGGATTGAAGTGCTCGACAATGCCGGACACAGTATCTTTGGCGCTATCGAGCAGACCGTTCGTAAAAGTTGAAGGGGGATGCATCGACCCCCGCTTCAATATCCGTATCGCCCAATTTACGAGAGACAGCCATGCACGTAACCAACACCCCAATGAACCGACGCATAATCCCTGCGGACGCAGTGGAGAGCATCTGGCATGCCGCCGACCAATGGGCCATTCGTCGCATTGATTGGCAAGGCACAAACCCGCCACGCGGGTCGTTATTGTTCCTGCCGGGCCGCGGCGACCATTATGAAAAATATCTGGAGACGCTGGCATATTATGCCGATGCGGGCTGGCGCGTGACGGCAATTGACTGGCGCGGGCAGGGCGAATCCGGACGGGTATTGGCGAACCCGCAAGTGGGCCATATAGATGATTTTAGCACTTGGATTTCTGATCTGCGGCTTTTTTGGCGCGCTTGGAAAAAGGAAAACTCCGGCCCATTTGTCGTGATGGCGCATAGCATGGGGGGGCATCTGGCCATGCGCGCTTTGGTGGAAAAGGCGATTGACCCAGACGCGGTCGTGCTGAGCGCGCCGATGTTGGGCATTCAAACCGGCGGCCTGCCACTGGCCCTGAACCATGCTTTTGCCAAGCTGATGGTCAAAATCGGCAAGGGCGAGGATGCCGCATGGAAAGTCAGCGAGAAACCCATGTCGCCCATCGAGATGCGTGGCAAAATGTTGACCCATGATGATGATCGTTACGAAGACGAACTCGCATGGTGGAAATTGCGCCCTAATGTCAAACTGGGGCCGCCAAGCTGGCATTGGATCGAACGCGCAATTGCGTCGATCCGCATGTTGGAAGCGCCGGGTCTGTTGGAGGCGGTGAAGACGCCCGTCTTGCTGCTGGCGACCACTGGCGACCAATTGGTTAGCACCCCGCGTGTGATTGCCGACAGCAAACGCCTGCCGTGTGCCGAAACATTACTCTTCGGCAAAGAGGCCGCGCATGAATTGTTACGGGAGGCGGACCCCGTGCGTGACCAGTGCCTCAAGCGGATCGACAGCTTTCTGGAAGTCAACGCACCGCGAAAATGAGCGACTTTGACTTTGCCATTATCGGTGCTGGCATTGCCGGCGCAAGCCTTGCGGCGACATTGTCCGCGCGGGCATCGGTGCTGTTGATTGAGGCAGAGGCGCATCCCGGATATCATTCGACGGGCCGATCAGCCGCATTCTGGGTCGAATGCTATGGCGGCCCGGGGGTCCAGCCACTCACTAGTGCGTCAGGGCCGTTTTTGGCCGCGCCGCCCGCGGATTTTCATGACGGCCCATTGATGCACAAGCGCGGCGCGCTGCACATCGGTACATCGGATCAGGCTGCGATGGCGGACGATATGCTCGCCGAATTTGCGGCCAGCGGCGTTCATATCGACGTCAGCGACCGCGCCGCAGTGGCAATGCATGTCCCCGGACTACGCAGCGAATGGTCGCATGGCCTTTGGGAGCCAGACTGTTGCGATATTGATGTCGCAAATTTGCACGCCGCCTACTTGCGCCAAGCAAAAAGGCAAAGTGCGGTCCTGCACTGCAACAGCCGCCTGAGCGCCGCTATATGGCGTAAGGGCGCATGGCAGATCGCGGCAGGCGGCCTGAACTGTTCGGCACATATCCTCATTAACGCGGCAGGCGCATGGGCCGACGAAGTGGCGCAAATGGCGCAGGTGCGGCCCTTGGGCATTCAACCCTATCGCCGCACGATCGCACAATTGGTTGTGTCGCCAATTGTTCCGGCGGACTTGCCCTTGGTGATTGGGTTGGACGGCAGTTTCTATTTCAAACCGGATGCGGGCGGTCGCCTGTGGCTCAGCCCGCATGATGAAACCGCAACCCCGGCCTGCGACGCCGCGCCAGAGGAATTGGACGTCGCCACCGCCATTGATCGCCTGCAGACTGTGGTGGATTGGGATATTGAGCGCGTTGAGCATAAATGGGCCGGGCTTCGCAGCTTCGCGCCGGACCGATTGCCCGTCATTGGCCGCGATGCGGCAAATGATGCTTTTTTCTGGTTTGCGGGGCAGGGCGGCTTTGGCATCCAGACTGCACCTGCCGCAGCGCAGCTTGCTGGGTCATTATTGGATGAAGCGATTGCCCCGCCGCACAACGTGCATTCCGCTATCTACACACCAGCGCGCTTTCTTTAGCGCTGCGCCGCAACCTCCGCCGCGTCACTCGCCAGCCGGTCAGCGCGTTCGTTTTCGGGGTGGCCATTATGCCCCTTCACCCAAATCCATTCGACGTGATGACGCGCAACCGCCTCAATCAGGTCATGCCATAAATCGGCGTTGCGGACGGGCTGTTTTGACGCATTCTTCCATCCATTGCGTTGCCAGCCGTGGATCCATTTGGTGATCCCGTCGAGGACATATTTACTGTCCGTGTACAATTTCACATGGCACGGCTCGATCAGGATGTTGAGCGCTTTAATTGCGGCGGAAAGCTCCATCCGATTATTGGTGGTATCGGGATCGCCGCCCGAAATTTCCTTCTCATGCTTGTCATAACGGATCACAGCGCCCCAACCGCCGGGCCCGGGATTGCCTTTGCAAGCGCCATCGGTGAAAATCTCAAGCTGTTTCACGCATACTGCCCCAACATATTTTCAACCTGCGTGCTGTCGCTGTAGAAATCAAGTCGGCGCAGGAACGCTAGCGGGTCTTTGCGCGTCACAAGTGCATTTGCCGGCGTGTTAATCCAGTCATAGCAACGCGTTAACAAAAACCGCAGACATGCCCCGCGCAGCAATATCGGCAGGGCTTCCCGCGTTGCTGCGTCCAAGGGCACGCAATTGGCATAGCCCGAAAGCAAGCCCGCGCTCACCTCTGCATCAAAAACGGAACCATCATGGGAAAAGCACCATGCGCTGTGCGTGACCGCCAAGTCATAAGCGCGGATTTCAGTGCACGCGAAGTAGAAGTCGATCAGGCCACTCACATGGTCGCCAAGCATCAGGACATTGTCCGGAAACAGATCAGCATGGATCGCCGCGACGGGCAAATCGGTCGGCCAATGCGCCTCCAGATAATCGCACTCGGCAAAGACCCGCGCTGACAGGCCGTCCGCGATAGACTCAAGTCCTTCGGCCGTGCAACGCATCGCTAATGGCCGCCATGCCGAAACGCCAAGGCTATTTGGCCGCGACAAAGTGAAATCGGCAAGCGCCTTATGCATATGCCCCAACGCCGCGCCGGTCGACTGTGCCTGTGCCGCCGTCGGCTCGGTGACAGAAACGCCATCGAGAAATTCTATAAGGCATGCTGGTCGCCCCGCGACCGTTTGTAGCCATTGGCCATCACGATCCGTGATAAACTGTGGCACCTTGCAACCTGCATCATGCAAATGCTTGAGCAACGCATAGAAAAACGGCAGATCATCGGGGTTTACGCGGTTTTCATAAAGGGTAAGGATGAAGCGGCTTTGCGTTGTTTGCACAAAGAAATTGCTGTTTTCGACGCCCTCCGCAATGCCCTTCAACGCCACAAGCGCGCCGACGTCATAATGCGCCAGCAATGCGTCAACCTGCTGCGGCCCTAACTGCGTATAAACCGCCAAATCAGATCGCCGCGCCAGCCAGTTCGCGGGGCAGTTTAAACGTGATGGTCTCTTCGGCGGTGGTGACTTGCTGCTCATCCAAGTCGAAATGCAGCGCGAGTGCGTCGATAATCTCGCGCACCAAAACTTCAGGTGCCGACGCACCTGCGGTCAAGCCGAGCGTTTTAACGTCATCAAACCAGTTCAGGCTTATTTCTTCGGCACGCTGCACCAAATAGGCCTTCGCGCCGGAACGCGCGGCAACCTCAACCAAACGCAGCGAGTTTGAGCTGTTGGGCGCGCCGATAACGAGGACAAGGTCACATTGATGCGCAATCGCCTTCACCGATTCTTGGCGGTTCGAGGTGGCATAACAAATATCCTCCCCCTTTGGCCCGACGATATTGGGGAAGCGTTGTTGCAGGATTCCAACGATTTCCGATGTATCATCGACCGACAATGTCGTCTGCGTCAAAAACGCGAGATTGTCGGGCTCCGCAGCCTCAATCAACCGTGCGTCGTCGGCTGTTTCGACTAGGGTCATCGCACCGGGGGGCACTTGGCCAAAGGTGCCGATGACTTCCGGATGCCCGGCATGGCCCACGAAAATAATATGACGGCCTGCTTCAACCTGCCGTTCGGCTTGCTTGTGGACCTTTGATACCAAAGGGCATGTTGCGTCAAAATAGGCAAGGCCACGTGCCTGCGCAGTTGCAGGAACAGATTTGGGTACGCCATGTGCGGAAAATACAACATGGCCGCCATCGGGCACTTCGTCGAGTTCCTCGACAAAAATTGCACCTTTGACCTTTAAGCTGTCAACGACATAGCGGTTGTGGACGATTTCGTGGCGGACATAGACCGGCGCGCCATGTTGTTCGAGCGCAAGCTCAACAATCTGGATAGCGCGGTCAACGCCTGCGCAAAAACCACGTGGCGCGGCCAAAAGCAGCCGGAGCGATTTTTTGGGGGGTGATTGTTCAGCCATATGAAATCTTCTTTAGATAAAGTCGCTGCATCCGCCAAGACCTTTCCCCTGTTGCGCGGGCCGCAATGGGGGGATAAGGACCAAACCACGTTTCGCACCCGCGACCCAAGCCTAAGAAACCCAAGGATTGCCCTTTATGAACTTCGCCACCAAAGCCCTGACCATCGGTATTGCCGCCGCTACCTTGGCTGGTTGCTCACGCGATGGCGAACTGGATGTGGCTGCTGGCGTTGGCGTGAACGTCACGCGGTCGGGTTGCCCTACGGTTGCGGTGCCCGATGGCACGGGGGACATCACCATTTTCAACCCAATGAACAGTACGGACGCCGATGCCATCGACGTGGTTGCGACAATCACCAATATTCGCCCTGTGTGCGACGAAAGCGGCGAGAAAATCTTTTCGCAGGCGACATTTGATGTGCAAGCGCGGCGCAGCGACGTGCGCGGCAGCCGGTCTGTATCTATACCGTATTTCAACACGGTGGTTCAAGGCGGCAGCGCTGTTATTGCAAAGCGGGTTGGCCAAGTGACACTGCAATTCGCCGATGGCCAGCAACGCGCATCGGCGCAGGCGCAAGCGGCTGGCTATATCGATAGAAACGCGGCCAGCTTGCCCGCCGAAATCGTGCAGAAAATCACCAAGAAGCGCAAGCCGGGCGATCCCGACGCGGCGCTTGACCCGATGGCCGATCCCGAAGTGCGCGCAGCGGTTGTCCGAGCAAGCTTTGAAATGCTTATCGGTTTTCAGCTGACCGAAGATCAGCTGCGTTACAATGTCACGCGTTGATCCGCGTTGATTTCAAGGCACAGTCATGACCCTTTTTGAAAAATATGCAGCGCATGTCGACCATGCGTTGGACGCGCTTGTGGCGCTCGGAACCTTGCCGACGGATTTGGACCGCAGCAATGTAACGGTCGAGCCGCCGCGCGATGCGACGCATGGTGATATCTCCACCAATGCGGCAATGGTGCTGGCGAAACCCGCCGGAACTAATCCGCGCACCTTAGCAGAGGCTTTGTCGGTTGAGCTGGCGAAGGTCGCTGGCGTTACGGCGGTTGAAATTGCTGGGCCGGGGTTCCTTAACCTGCGGCTTGATGCATCGGTGTGGCTTGATGAATTACGCGGTATCGCGGCGTCGGGCGACGATTATGGCCGCTCGCATGTGGGCGATGGCAAGTCCGTGAATATCGAATATGTCTCCGCTAACCCGACTGGCCCCATGCATATGGGCCATTGTCGCGGCGCTGTGGTCGGTGATGCTTTGGCTAAATTGCTTGAATTTGCCGGGTACCGGGTGATCCGCGAATATTATATCAACGACGCGGGCGGCCAAGTCGATGTCCTCGCGCGGTCCGTGCATCTGCGCTATCGTGAGGCATTGGGCGAGACCATAGAAATCGCAGAAGGGCTGTATCCCGGCGATTATCTGGTTCCCGTTGGCCAGCAGCTTGCGAAGCGCTTTGGTGACCAATATGTCGCCGCGCCTGAAAGCGAATGGCTTGGGCTATTCCGCAAGGCCGCAGTCGGCGAAATGATGGAGATGATCAAAGCCGACTTGGCCTTGCTTGGCATCCACCATGACCTGTTTTCATCCGAGGCCGAGCTGCATGAAGCGGGCAAGGCTGATGTCGCGGAGAAAGAGTTGCGCGCGCGCGGGCTCGTCTATGACGGCGAGCTGGAAAAGCCAAAAGGCAAGGAAATTGAAGATTGGGAGCCTGTGACGCTGCCCTTGTTCCGCTCAACGCAATTTGGCGATGACCAAGACCGGCCGATCAAGAAATCCAACGGCAGCTGGACCTATTTCGGTGCTGACTTAGCCTATCACTTCCAGAAAAGCCAAGGCGTCGATGCCATGATCGACATTTGGGGCGCGGACCATGCGGGCACGGTCAAACGGATCAAGGCGGCAGTCAATGCGCTTACCGATGGCAAAGTCGATTTTGATGTCAAGCTGGTGCAG
>JBILLO010000151.1:0-2573 GCA_044376035.1 Sphingorhabdus sp. | reverse complement strand
GCATGAGCAACTTCATAAAGTCCTTGGCAGCCTTATACCCGTCAGGCCCTTCAACGAACACCTCATCAATATCCTTATTATAGATATCACGGATGGCGCGTTTGATAAGGTCGCTGTCGGTGTGGATCAGCATGGGCGCAGCACCGCGCAGCGTACGCTCACGGATTTCGTCCCAGAGGCGCGCGAGATAATCAAAATCACGCTTGATTTCAGGCTTCGTCCGGGCAAGCCCGGCTGTCCGGATGATGCAACCCATGGTTGATGGCAATGTCAGATCAGAAATAATCGTTTTCAAACGCTTACGGTCGGCTGCGCTGTGGATTTTACGGCTGATGCCACCGCCATGCGACGTGTTTGGCATCAAGACGCAATAACGGCCTGCAAGGCTTAGATATGTCGTAAGCGCAGCGCCCTTATTGCCGCGTTCTTCCTTAACGACTTGAACGAGCAAAACCTGACGACGATGAATGACGTCTTGGATCTTGTACCGGCGGCGCAAGTTCATCCGCTTTGCGCGGACTTCGTCGCTTGCCTTTGGCGCGCGGCCTTCGCCACTTCGGCCACCGCGACCACGACGACGACGGTTGTTGCGGCCATTTTCGCCGCCATTTTCGCCACGTTCGTTCTCGTCCGAATCGTCGCCATTGCCGCCAAGGTCGGGTTCTTCACCCTCCGTCATGTCGATGGTGTCGATGCTATCATCGCTATCGACTTCGATAAGGTCGTTGGCGTCGTCGTCACGTTCCGACGAACCTTGCATGATATCCGAAGGCTCGTCGCTTTCCTCTTCTTCCTGCTCACGCAGTGCGGCCTCTTCAGCAGCAGCCTCGGCTTCTTCGGCCAATAACCGGTCGCGGTCTTCGCGCGGGATCTGGTAATAATCGGGGTGAATTTCGGCAAACGCCAAAAATCCGTGGCGGTTGCCGCCATAATCGACGAATGCCGCCTGAAGCGATGGTTCGACCCTAGTTACTTTTGCGAGGTAGATATTGCCTTTGAGCTGCTTGTGCTCGGCAGACTCAAAATCGAATTCCTCAATCTGGTTTCCTGTTACGACTGCGACCCGGGTCTCTTCTCGGTGACGCGCGTCGATAAGCATACGCGTTGTCATGTAATTTACTCCAGCGAGCACGGCAGCCGATTGTTAGCCGAAGGCCGCTCGCTTCATTGTTGGTACGTTGCCGGACCGGACGCAAAGCGTTCCTGTCGGCAAAGCGATTTGGTGGAAATGTTAAAAATGCGTCTGCTGCTTGTGCATGGCGGGCGTGTATCGCGCGCGCTTGATTTCCAACCCATGCGCCATGCCCTAACTGGGCGGCGTTGGTGGAAATATCATGCCTCATGTAGCGTCAACCTGTTAAATTGCCGAGCGTAAACACCGAACGGCGGGCTATCGGGGCATTCATTAGAATTCCCTGTAGCTAATAGCTAGCACTCCTGCATGTTTCCGGCAAGAGCAACCCGCGATTTAGCTTGGAATATCGGCTCATGGACCGTTTTTATCAAAATATTGATTGGCAGGGGCCCTGACCCAAAGCAATGCAGGGGTTCTGCGTGTCCTGTCGTTGGTCACAGGACAACGCAAGGTCGCACGGACATTGTCCAATGCCATTCAAGTCCATTTCGCACGGCGGATTGCGTCACGTTAAAAGGGTGTGTGGCCAAATTTGCGTCCATTTGCTGATTTAGATTCTGGACCTGTCCGGCAAATCGGCTAGATAGGGCCCGCAATGGATACCCAGCCACCACCTGCCGAAGCGCCGACAACGATCAGTTACCGGCTGAAACGCGACGCGGAGAGTTTTGTGACCCGCTGGCAGGGATATTGGCAAAGCAAGCGTTTTCGTTTGGCCACTTACGCCGCGGGCGCGCTGTTCGTGCTTTTCCTGTTATTCTGGGCGTTGTTCGCCCGTAATCTGCCCGATGCAGCGGCGTTGATCGAATATGAATCGCCGCTGCCAACGGTGGTGCGCGATTTTAACGGAGAGCCGTTTCACAGTTACGCCCGGGAACGTCGCGTTCAATTGGAATATGCTGATTTCCCGAAAACCTTGGTACATGCCTATCTCGCGGCGGAAGACAAAACGTTTTTCAGCCATGGCGGCATTGACTATCCCGGTATCGCATCAGCCATTTTCGACAATATTTTTAGCGACAAGCGGGCGCGTGGCGCATCGACCATCACACAACAGGTGGCGAAAAACCTGCTGTTGACCAACGAATATAGTTACACCCGCAAGGTCAAGGAGGCGATCTTGGCCCGGCGCATCGAAAACGCGCTGACCAAGCCTCAGATTTTGTCGCTCTACCTCAATGAAATCGCGCTTGGGCGGCAGGCATTTGGCGTTGAGGCTGCAGCGCAGGCCTATTTCGGAAAAAGCGTTGATCAGCTTTTACTGCATGAAATGGCCTTTCTGGCCATCCTGCCAAAGGCGCCAGAACGCTATGGGCGCGCCAAAAATGCTGACCTCGCCATGTCCCGGCGTAATTGGGTGCTTGGCGAAATGCGCGCAAACGGATGGATCACCGATGTGCAGCTTGCGACCGCGCGTGCCCAACCGCTTGGCCTCGTG
>JBILLO010000150.1:0-2592 GCA_044376035.1 Sphingorhabdus sp. | reverse complement strand
CATCGCGAAGACCACGCCAGACGTGCATAGCCTGAACGGTTTCGGCAGCATCATGGACACGGACAATATGTGCGCCCTGCTCCACTGCTTTCATGGCAAGGAAGATAGAACCGCCAAGGCGATCTGTGGCCCCCACCGCATTCGAAAGCGCACCAATCAATCTTTTGCGGCTTGCGCCAAATAATAACGCGCAACCCAGTCCATGATAGATTGCCAGATTGTTGATGATCGCCAGATTATCGGATAGTGTCTTTCCAAACCCGATACCGGGATCGACCAATATTGTTTCCCGCGCCAACCCTGCGGCTTCGACCTCGAAAACGCGCTGTTCAAGCCAGTCGAACACATCGTATACGACATCATCATAAATGCCATTTTTATGCGGGTCGCTGCTGTGGCTTGGGGCGTGCATTAGGACGACAGGAACTTTGCTTTTGCGGGCGACTTCGACGGCGCGGTCGTCGTATAAAAGCGCCGAGATGTCATTGATCATCGTCGCGCCAGCTTGCAATGCACCTTCCATCACCAACGCCTTGCGCGTATCGATGGAGATCGCAGCCCCAGTTTCCGCCAACCTACGGATCAGCGGCGCGACGCGATTCAGCTCGTCGCCTTCCCAGACCAAAGGCGCACCGGGCCGCGTAGACTCTCCGCCAATATCAATGATAGCCGCACCCGCGCTCAACATCGCGATGGCCGCTTCAGCCGCAATTTCCGGATCTACATTCTTGCCACCATCCGAAAAGCTGTCTGGGGTCGCATTGATAATCGCCATGACCTGCGGTTGATCAAGCCTAATCATATGCCCGCCCAACTGCAGTGCAGCACGGGGGGAGGTTATGCGGTCAAGCAGCAACGCGCATCTTTCGCGGGCAGACTGCGGCAGTGCCGCGACAAAAGCATCCCATTGGCCAACGGGCACCACCTGCCGCTGCGTCGATATCATGTCGCGTGTGATATATTCGATTTGCGAGAACCACAGCATGGTTCCTGCCAAACGCAAGCACTCACCTTCGTACCGCTGGGGACTTTCAACAAAGCCAGTGGGGCGAAGATAGATTTTTGTCACGGCTCGGTTGCGAGCAAATAGGTTTGGCGCAGATCGTCAATCGGCTTCATTGCGCCATCGGCGGCGGCATAGTGCCAATAGGTCCAACCGTTGCAACTTGGCGCGTTTTGAATGCTCGAACCGACTTTGTGGATCGACCCGTCGACCACACCGCACAGGATAGAGCCATCTGCGCGCACCATCGCCTCAAACTGACGCTTGCGGTCAAACAATTTCGTGCCGGGCTTGAGATAGCCAGCCTCAACCAATTGGCCAAAGGCGACCTTTGGCGCGGACTTTGGCGACTGCATCGTTTTGATGGCGCTTTCGTCCAAAGGCAATGCCGCTGCAATCCGCTCCTCAGCGACTTCGCAATAGACGGCTTCCCGCTCGCAGCCAATCCAGTCACGGCCAAGACGCCGCGCAACCGCACCAGTTGTGCCCGTTCCAAAAAACGGATCGAGCACAACGTCACCTGGCTTTGTACAGGCCAGCAATATGCGATACAATAATGCCTCAGGCTTTTGCGTCGGGTGGGCCTTCACACCATTGCGCTTCAACCGCTCTTGCCCGCCACAAATCGGAATCAACCAATCGGATCGCATTTGAAGTTCGTCATTCAACGTCTTCATCGCGCGATAGTTGAAGGTATATTTCGACTTCTCGCTTTTCGATGCCCAAATCAGAGTTTCGTGCGCGTTGGTAAATCGCGTGCCCTTAAAATTGGGCATTGGGTTGGATTTACGCCACACGATGTCGTTCAGAATCCAATATCCAGCGTCCTGCACCGCCGTGCCAACGCGGAAAATATTGTGGTAACTGCCAATGACCCACAGCGAGCCGTTCGGCTTCAATATCCGCCGCGCCTCGGCCAGCCATTCGCGGGTGAATTTGTCATAAACCGCAAAGCTTGCAAACTTGTCCCATTCATCGTTGACGGCGTCGACCTTGCTATTATCCGGGCGCAACAAATCGCCACCAAGTTGCAAATTATAGGGCGGATCGGCAAAGACCATGTCGATGGAGCAATCAGGTAAGGAACGCATGGCCGCAATGCAGTCCATCCGCAAAATCTGATTACGCGGCAGGTCATGTACCGGTGCCAGCTTTGCTTTTGTGGCTGGTCTAATTTTCTCAATAACACCCATTGCCTGCTCCCTTTGGCGCTTACCAAATTGCGATGAGTCAGCAAGGCCCTTGGGTCAAGGTCGTTGATGGTTCGGGATTACTCGGAACAGCGGGCATGATGCCGGCTTGCAAGCAGAACGAAACGAGTCCGGCACAATATGTGGAGTCTTGCGAATCAAAGCAGACTCAACCCCTAGTGGTGTTACCCGAAGGACTCACTGCCCCAAAAAAATTACAGCAAAAGCAGTTGGGCGACTGGCGCGAAGCTTTTCCGGTGTAACGGCGTCGAACCATGCTCGCGCAGCGCGGCCAAATGGTCAGGCGTGCCATAGCCTTTGTTCTTTTCCCAACCATAATGCGCATATTGCTCAGCGGCGGCACACATCATTCGATCACGATGTTCTTTGGCGATAATT
>JBILLO010000006.1:0-26430 GCA_044376035.1 Sphingorhabdus sp. | reverse complement strand
GTTCGCCTTGGGTTTGGCGCTTGTTGGGGGCGCGCCCGCCCCCAAAACGTCTCGCTTTGCCCAAGCGGCCCAAGATGCCGAGCTGCGTTCCTTACGCTATCAGGTCAATCCGCATTTCCTGTTCAATACGCTGAATTCGCTCTCCAGCCTCGTCCTGATCGGAAAGCCAAAAGAGGCCGAAGCGATGATCCAGAATCTGTCCAATTTTTACCGGACAAGCCTGTCATCCGACCCGCTGGAGGATGTGACGCTTGCCGAGGAGGTCGAGCTGCAACGGCTCTATCTCGAAATTGAAAGCGTGCGGTATCCCAAAAGGCTGCGCGTCAAAATCGACATCCCCGATGCATTGATGGGGCAGCATGTCCCGGCATTGATCCTGCAACCTTTGGTCGAAAACGCCATTAAACACGGTGTGTCGCGCACCACCCGTCCTGTAATACTCACTATCAGCGCCAAAATTGAGGGCGATGTTCTTATCCTCAGCGTCTTGGATGATGGCGAAGTCGTCGATCCTGACCATGTTGGCGGAAACGGCATTGGCTTGGCCAATGTCCGCGACCGATTGGAGGCACGTTATAAGTCTGCGGCACGCCTTGATACACACGCGATTGCTGGCGGGGGTTTTGTCGCCAATCTGACATTGCCGCTAAGCCGGAGGATAGCCGCATGAAGCGGCTGCGGACGTTGATTGTCGATGATGAACCGCTGGCCATTGAGCGCCTGCAAATATTGAGCGCTGATCATCCCATTATCGAAATCATTGGCACGGCAAATGATGGTGTGGAGGCGCTGGGCATCGCCCAGGCATTGACGCCTGACCTGATTTTTCTCGATATCGGTATGCCCAAAATGGACGGCATCATCGCCGCCCGCGCCTTGGGACTGATGCCGAAAAAACCCGCGATCATCCTGATCACCGCTTATGATAATTTCGCGGTTGAGGCGTTTGACCTCGACGTGGTGGATTATGTGCTAAAACCTGTGTCGAGCGAACGTCTTGGCCGCGCGATCACGCGCGCAGCTGGCGCGCCTGAGGCCGAGACGCATGTTCCAGAGCTTTCGGCAAAAACAAACGGTCGATACGCGCATGAATTTTGGGTGTCCCACCGCGCAGAGCTTATTCGTATCGCCGCTGTGGATATTGAACGGATTGAGGCCGAACGGGACTATATGCGGCTGCATACCAATGGCCGCAGCTATTTGCTGCACCAGACGATTTCTGCGCTGGAAAAAAGGTTGGACCCCGAACGATTTCAGCGCATTCACCGCAGCCATATTGTGCGCCGCGATCTCATCACGGGACTGCGGCATGAAGGTGGCGGGGTCTGGCATGCGCTGCTGGGCGAGGATCACGCCATGCGCATCGGGCGAAAATATCTCGCCGATGTCAAACGGCTTGCCGGAAAATAGAAAACCCGGTTTTATATCAATCCTGCCAGCGGGCTGGAGGGATCGGCATACATGCGCCGCCCCATTCTACCCGCCAGATAGGCCATGCGGCCCGACTCGACCGCCAATTTCATCGCGGTTGCCATGGCGATAGGATTCTTGGCCTCGGCAATCGCGGTGTTCATCAACACGCCGTCGCAGCCCAATTCCATCGCCACGGCGGCATCCGACGCGGTTCCGACACCCGCATCGACCAGAACCGGCACCTTAGCGCCTTCGACAATCAAGCGGATGGTCACGCGGTTTTGAATACCAAGCCCCGAACCAATGGGCGCGCCAAGCGGCATCACCGCCACTGCGCCTGCGTCTTCCAATTGTTTGGCGGCGATGGGATCATCGACGCAATAGACCATCGGCAAGAAACCTTCCTTGGCCAAAACCTCAGTTGCCTTTAACGTTTCGCGCATATCGGGATATAATGTCTTGGCCTCGCCCAGCACCTCAAGCTTTACCAGATCCCAGCCACCCGCCTCGCGCGCCAGCCGCAAGGTGCGTATCGCGTCATCGGCGGTGAAGCATCCGGCGGTGTTGGGCAAATAGGTGTATTTTTTGGGATCGATATAGTCGGTCAACATCGGTGCCTTGGGGTCCGACACATTCACGCGGCGCACGGCCACGGTGATAATCTGCGCGCCCGACGCCACAAGCGCGGCGGCGTTTTGTTCAAAATCTTTATATTTGCCTGTCCCGACAATCAGCCGCGAATGAAAATTGCGTCCCGCCACTGTCCAGCCATCGTTCGGGGCACTGTCCTGCCCGCCGCCAACAAAATGGACGATCTCCAACCGGTCACCATCGGCCAGCACAACATCTTCCAACGTGGAACGAGCAACGATCTCCAGATTGCGTTCCACCGCGACCTTGGCCGGATCAAGGCCGATGTCGCGGACCAGATCGGCCACAGTGGCATGAATGCGAAAACGGCGCATCTCGCCATTGAGCGTCAGGGCAATGGAATCAGAGGACAGATTAAAGGTCATTTCATCTCGCAATTTTTATTCACCGGCATATAGTGACGGGCGGACAGTGAGCGCAACCGCTGCTTTGACATTATCTGGGGAATATACTTTGGCTGACCAGCCGATAATCTTTGTTCTAAACGGACCAAATCTCAATTTGCTTGGTACAAGAGAGC
Source organism: Sphingorhabdus sp. (assembly GCA_044376035.1). Classification (GTDB taxonomy): domain Bacteria; phylum Pseudomonadota; class Alphaproteobacteria; order Sphingomonadales; family Sphingomonadaceae; genus Sphingorhabdus_B. The sequence continues at coordinate 23,846 of JBILLO010000006.1, read as the reverse complement.
CGGAAATTTACGGCACTGATACGCTGGATGATATCGCCGGCCATTTGGACGACCGTGCGCGTGCCGCAGGGGCAGTCATTGATTTTCGGCAGTCCAACCATGAAGGCCATTTGATCGATTGGCTGCATGAAGCGCAAGCCGTCGGTGCAAAGGCGGTGTTGCTCAACGCCGCCGGTTTTACCCACACGTCGATCGCGATCTTGGACGCGATTAAAGCGATCACGGTCCCTGTTTTTGAAGTGCATCTATCCGACCCGCATAAAAGGGAAGCTTTCCGACATTTGAGCTATGTTGGCATGGCTGCAAAAGCAGTATTTGCCGGACATGGCGCAAAGTCGTACGAACTGGCGCTGGACGTAGCGTTACAACTTTGACATTAGGCGCTCCAAAGCACATTCAGGGGCGCAAGGAGTTTTACATGGCGGCAAAGACAGGAACTACTGGCAGCATGCAAGTCGACACGGACCTCGTCCGCGAACTGGCGGCGATGCTCAACGAGACGGGACTGAGTGAAATTGAGGTTGAGGACGGCGAACGCAAAATTCGCGTATCGCGCATGATGACCGCCGTTGCAGCGCCGATGATGGCCGCAGCCGCCGCCGCGCCCGCCTCTGCGCCAGCAGCCGCAGCCGCGCCAAGCGCGCCTGCCATACCCGCCAACGCCATGAAATCCCCTATGGTCGGCACCGCCTATCTGTCCCCTGAACCCGATGCGGCACCCTTTGTCAGCGTGGGTCAGCAAGTGAAGGCGGGCGAAACCGTTTTGATTATCGAAGCGATGAAGGTCATGAATCCGATTGTCGCCGCCACGTCTGGCACCGTCACCGAAATCTTGGTCGAAAGCGGCCAGCCGGTTGAATTTGACCAGCCCCTGTTGGTGATTGCGTAAACATGACCATTGAAAAAATCCTTATCGCCAACCGTGGCGAAATTGCGCTGCGCATTCACCGTGCGGCGCATGAAATGGGGATCAAGACGGTTGCCGTCCATTCAACCGCTGATGCCGACGCCATGCATGTTCGGCTGGCGGATGAGGCGATTTGCATCGGACCGCCCTCTGCGACCGACAGCTATCTAAACATTCCGGCGATTATTTCCGCCGCAGAAATCAGCCATGCCGATGCAATCCATCCCGGCTATGGCTTTTTGTCGGAAAACGCACAATTTGCCGAAATCGTCGAAAGCCACGGCATCACATGGATTGGCCCCAAGCCCGAGCATATCCGCACGATGGGCGACAAGGTGGAGGCGAAGCGGACCGCAGGCGCATTGGGCTTGCCGCTTGTCCCCGGCTCCGATGGCGCGATTGAGGATGTCAATGAAGCCAAGGCGATAGCGCGCGAAATTGGCTATCCGGTCATCATCAAGGCGGCGTCTGGCGGCGGCGGACGCGGCATGAAGGTTGTGAACAGCGAAGAAGAGCTGGAGACCCAGATTCAGCAAGCAGGGTCCGAAGCCAAAGCGGCCTTTGGCGATGCGACGGTCTATCTTGAAAAATATCTGGGTAACCCGCGCCATATCGAATTCCAGATTTTCGGCGATGGCAATGGCCATGCCGTCCATTTGGGGGAGCGCGATTGTTCCTTGCAGCGGCGCCACCAGAAGGTTTTGGAAGAAGCACCCTCGCCCGTGCTTGCAACGGCGGAGCGTGATCGGATGGGCGATATCTGCGCCAAGGCGATGGCCGATATGGGCTATCGAGGGGCGGGCACCATCGAATTTTTGTGGGAAAATGGTGAATTTTATTTCATCGAAATGAACACGCGATTGCAGGTCGAACATCCTGTCACCGAAATGATCACGGGCATTGATCTGGTGCGCGAACAAATCCGCGTGGCGGAGGGCAAGCCGCTGTCGTTTCGCCAAGAGGATGTGACTTTCACGGGCCATGCGGTTGAATGCCGGATCAACGCCGAAGACCCGCGCACGTTCATGCCGTCACCTGGCACCGTGACCTGGTATCACCCGCCCGGCGGCCTATATGTCCGCGTCGATAGCGGGCTGTATCATGGCTATAAGGTCCCGCCTTATTATGACAGCATGATTGCCAAGCTGATTGTCTATGGTCAGACGCGTGAAGGTTGCCTGATGCGCCTGCGCCGTGCGTTGGGCGAATTTGTGATTGAGGGCATGAAGACCACTATCCCGTTGCATCAACGCTTGTTGGAAGAACCGGATTTCCAGAACGGCAATTACACCATCAAATGGCTTGAAGAATGGCTGGCGAAGGACGCGGAATAAATCTTTCGCGCCGTCCGGTCGCATTTGGGTTCGCGGCCCTGTTCATCAGAAATCCTCCTTTCATGAACATGAATATATAGTTCAGCTTCGCTTCAGCAGAATCGGTGCAGACAGGTCTCCACGCAGACGCATGGTGCCTCTGCCATGGGGACCTGCCATGAAAAATTATATTCTGATGACTTTGGTGACCGCGACGGCGCTTTCGCCAGTTGCGGCCTATGCGGCCCCGGTCGCACCGGTGCGCGCCGACGTCATGGTTGAAGACTTCGCTGATTTTCAGGGTGAAGAAAGACATACCAATCGGCAACAGGCACGCACCAACACTAGCCCGGAACAACGTGCGGAACGCCGCGCAGAGCGCCAGCAAAACCGGCAGGAACCCGCACAAGCGGTTGAAGTTGCGGCCCCACAACAGCTAGTAAATCGTGCCGAGCGCCAACGCGATACTGTCCGCGTTGAACGCCGCGAAGCACGCCAAGACGGCCGATATTATGATCGCAACCGCGATGGTGACCTTGACCGCCGCTGGGACCGCAATCGCGATGGCAATCTGGACCGGAATTGGGATCGTAACCGCGATGGCCGCTTGGACCGCCGTTTCGACCGCAATGATGATGAACGCCTTGACCGTCGCTATGACCAAAACCGCGATGGCCGGTTGGACCGGACACAAATTGGCCGCTGGACCAACAACTGGCGCAATGACAATCGCTATAATTGGCGCAGCTATCGCGAGCGGAACAGCAATTACTTCCGCCTTGGCCGTTATAATGCCCCATACCGTGGCCGCAATTACAACCGCATATCCATAGGCTTCTCCTTGGGCTCGGGCTATTACGGGTCACGCTACTGGATAAACGACCCGTGGCACTACCGCCTGCCCGCCGCTTATGGCAGCTACCGCTGGGTGCGTTATTATGACGATGTCCTTTTGGTCGATGTGCGCAATGGCCGTGTGGTGGACGTCATTCGCGCCTTCTTTTGGTAAAATCTTAGGGTCAGGACCCAAAATTATTAAGCCCGGACTTCACCGTCCGGGCTTTTTTGCTTGTAACCTTGGCCTAAGCTGACCAATCTCCCGCAGATACATGGGAGAGGTTTTAATGCTACGTTATCTGTTACTCGCGAGCGCCGCTTTATCGTTGGCACCGCCCGCATCCGCTGCGACTCAAGCCATCATCGTTGGCAACCTCATCCCCGATGCCGCGACTGGCCCCACCGGGCCAGCCGTTATCTTGGTCGAGGACGGGCGAATTAAAGACATTGCCACGGGCATAAATAATCCGTTTCAGGCGGACAGCGTCGTTGACCTGTCGACCAAGACCTTGGTCCCCGGCCTCATTGACCTGCATGTCCATTTAACCGGCGACCCCGGCGATGATTTTCGCGACGAGGCGGTGAGCCCCGATGAATGGGGCGTGGTCATGGGTGTCAAGAACGCAGCGTTGACGGTCAAGGCTGGCTTTACCACTGTGCGTGAGGCTGGCTCTGCACAAAATACCGCTTTTGTCCTGCGGCGCGGTACGGCGGAGGGGCGCATCATTGGCCCGCGCATTATCGCGGCTGGCCCAGCTTTGTCGATTGTCGGCGGGCATGGCGATGTTTCCGGGTTCCGCAACGACGTCATCGCGACATTGGAATCGGGCTACACCTGCACAGGGCCAATTGAATGCGCGGAAAAAGTGCGGAAATCATCGCGCGCTGGCGCGGACATTATCAAGATTACTGCGACGGGCGGCGTCTTGTCGCAACAGGGCCGGGGACTGGAGGCGCATTTCACCAGCGAAGAAATGCTGGCCATCACCAACACCGCCCATTCGCTTGGGCTAAAGGTCATGGCGCATGCCCACGGTGCGCGCGGTATCGAAGCTGCATCAGCCGCAGGAATTGACTCCATCGAACATGGCACATTTGCCGATGAGGCAGCGTTGAAGGTCATGAAGGCCAAGGGCACGGCCTTAGTGCCGACGTTAATGGCGCTGGAGGGCGTGCGCGCCCGTCTGGGCAAGGGCATTTACACCCCAACGGTTGAGGTGAAGGCAAAGCAAGCAGTAGAGGCCGCTGGCCGTCAGGTCCGCCGCGCAAAGGCCATGGGCGTCACGATTGCCTTTGGCACCGACGCGGGCGTATTTGAACATGGCAACAATGGTAGCGAATTTGCCTTGTTGGTGAACGCAGGCATGACCCCGACCGAGGCCCTTGCCAGCGCCACCAATGTTGCCGCCAAAACGCTTGGGCTTGAAAATGAAATCGGCCGTATTGCGGTTGGCTATTCCGCTGATCTGGTTGCGGTGAATGAAAATCCACTCAATAACATCCGCACGCTCGAAAAGGCCGAATGGGTCATGGTAAGAGGACGCATCGTTCCGTGATTCGGTGAACTTATGCAAACAGATACGCAAGCCAAAGAGTTCGACCCCAATAATGATCCCGCCAAGCTGGCGCGGATCGGGGCGCATGTCACCAAAAGGTTGAATGCCAATCCGCTTGTCCAGCAAGTCGAACATGAAGACGCGCAATTATATGTCTATCAAGGGTTTTTGAGCGCCAAAGACTGCAAGACATTGATTGCCAAAATTGATGCCGATGCCGTGCCCTCCACCTTATATGCAGGCACAGAGCAAGAGGGCTTTCGCACCAGTTACAGTTGCCATCTCAACCGGTGGGACGCCTTCATCGCTAAGGTCGAGGCACGCATGAGCGACGTTTTGGGCATCGACAATGATTATGCCGAAACCATGCAGGGGCAGCGGTACCATGTCGGCCAAGAATTCAAGGCGCATCACGACTTTTTCCACCCAAGCCAAAGCTACTGGGCGCAGGAAGGCCCAGGCGGCGGGCAGCGCAGTTGGACCGCAATGATCTTCTTAAACGAACCCAAAGAGGGCGGCGCAACGGAATTTCCGCATCTTGGCCTTGGTGTGCGTCCGCAGGCCGGAATGATGCTGATATGGAATAATATAAAGCCGGACGGGACGCTCAACTATAAAACATTGCATAGCGGCACGCCGGTCATCCGAGGCGTGAAGCATATCATCACCAAATGGTACCGGCAAAATGACTGGCTGGAGATTACGACTGCAAAGACGTCTTAAACGGCATCGCAGTTTGCTTGCGGCGCAATCACTGTCGTCTGTCGAAACCATATTGCGCTTGGCCGATAGGACGCCGACAGCAAGCGTCAAAGCCCCATCATACCCTTTTTTATAGATTTGAAATAATGTCGGAGAACATCGCATGAAAATGAAGCGCCATATCTTATTGCTTAGCTGCGCTGCCTTGCTGTCACCTGTTGCCGCGCAGGCCCAGACCACCGCGACCGAAACCGCTCCGACAGAAACCACCACGACCGAAAGCCAGCGGCTGACGGCGTTGTTCGCCGCCGATGATGCGGCAAGCCTTGAGCGTAACCCGTTAAACGCCATGTTCCGTGGCGACATGCGCTATGCCGACCGTTTTGGCGATTTCATCAGCGATGCCTATTTCGCCAATGAACGCAAAGCCGCCGAAGCCAATGTGGAGGCCCTGAAAAGCATTGACCGCGACCAGCTAAACGCGACTGACAAGATCGCCTATGACGTGTTCAAGCAAAACCAGACCGATGCGCTCAAAGGCTTGTCGAAAGAGATTATGGACCTGACCGTTGTCCGTCCGCTCAATCACTTTTTTGGCTTTCACACATTTTACCCGACCTTTGCCAGCGGACAGGGTGCTGCGCCGTTCAAGACAGTGCTGGATTATGACAACAACCTGAAACGGCACAAGGAGTTTATCATACTCATGGATCGGTCGATTGACCGTTTCCGTCAGGGCATGGCAACGGGCGTGTTCGAAACGAAGATGACGATCACCAACGTCGTCGATCAATTGAATACGCAGCTTGCGCAAAAGACCGAAGAATCGCCCTATTATGGTCCGATCCTGAAATTCCCGGAAGGTTTTAGCGATGCCGACAAGGCGCGGCTGACGTCCGAATATCGCGACATCATCGAAACCGGCCTCTACCCCGCCAATGCCCGCCTGCGCGATTTTCTGCGGGACAGCTATTTGCCCTTGGCGCGCGAACAGGTCGGCCTATCGGCGATGAAGGGCGGCGAAGCTTTGTATCAATATATGATTGAGCAAACGACGACTTTGCCATTGAAGGCCGACGACATCCACAATCTCGGATTGTCCGAAGTTGCGCGAATCACATCGGGCATGGAGGCAATCCGCAAGCAAGTCGGGTTCAAAGGCACTTTGCCCGAATTTTTTGACCATTTGCGCTCGGATCCAAAGTTCAAACTCGCCAGCCGTGACGCCTTGACTCAAGGCTATTATGACATTGGCAAGATTGTCGATGCAAAGATTTCGACGCAGTTCAAATATCTTCCCAAGGCCCCGCTTGAAATCAGGCCCTATGAAGAATTCCGCGAAAAATATGAAGCTGGCGGCAGCTATCAGTCCGGCACTCCAGACGGTTCGCGCGCTGGTATATTTTATTTCAACGCTTATGACCTGCCAAGCCGCACGACACCTGGCATGACCACGCTCTATCTGCACGAAGGTGCGCCGGGGCACCATTTCCAGATCAGCATCGCGCAGGAAAATGAAAAACTGCCTGCGTTCATGCGCTTTGGCGGCAACACCGCTTATGTGGAGGGCTGGGCGCTATATTCGGAAACCTTGGGCTATGACATGGGCCTGTTCAGCGACCCGTATCAGCGCTTCGGCACCTTGTCGGACGAAATGCTCCGCGCCATGCGCCTTGTGGTTGACACTGGCCTGCACAGCAAAGGTTGGACGCGCGAGCAGGCCATCGACTATATGCTCGCCAACAGCGACATGGGCAAAACCGATGCAACCGCTGAGGTGGAACGCTATATCGCCATTCCAACACAGGCCTTGGCGTATAAAATCGGTGCGCTCACAATTCTGCGCCTAAAGGACAAGGCCAAGACGCAATTGGGCAAAAAATTCGACGTACGCGAATTCCATAATCAGGTTCTGAACACCGGCGCCTTGCCGCTCACCGTTCTTGAAAAGAAAATCGACGATTGGATTGCGGCGTCGAAATAAGCGAAGCGCTTGATTGGTTTGGCATGTTGATATAGCTCGCTTGGCAGGGGGAAGTTATTTATGCCAAGTTTTGCCGCCAGCCTTGCTGGTTTTGTCCTGCGCAGCACGGGCTATTATCGCCGGATGTTTTCGGGCGGGCCGCAATTTGCAAAAAATATTGCAAAGGTCCGTTCCGGGCACTTGCCATCGCCCAAAGCGCATGTTGACGTCGATATTCGACAAAGCGAATTTCAGGGCCGTCCTGTTTGGCACCTTGCGCCCAAGGGCCGAGCGCCGTCGGCGCATGTCCTGTTCTGGCATGGCGGCGGCTATGTCTATCCGGCAACCGACATCCATTGGAAGTTTCTGTCCCGCATGGCGTCGCAGCATGGCTGGTCCGTCACCGCGCCGCTGTATCCGCTCGCGCCGGAACATACGGCGGGACATGTTACCGCTTGGGCGATGGACTATTATGCAAGCTATCAGGCGGAGATGGGCGAAAAAGCGTTTGTCATGGGCGGCGACTCTGCAGGTGGCGGCCTGACCGCTGCGTTGGCGCACATGGCGCGCGATACAGGCCAAGCTTTACCTGCCAGCCTGTTGCTCATCTGCCCATGGTTGAACCTTGACCCCGCGCATCCCGACCAGTTGAAAACGGAACCACGCGACGGAATCCTGACCATCAGCGGTATTTCCGCAGGCGGCACGCTCTATGCGGGCGACTTGCCACGCAATGACCCAAGATGCAGCCCGATCTTCGGCGATTGGGAGGGGTTGCCCCCGATCCTGGCCTTTGCTGGCGGCGACGACATATTGGTCACAGACTCGCGGGCCTTAAAGGCCAAGCTGCCGTCGGTGGAGCTCATTGAGCTTGCGGGCATGTTGCATGATTGGCCGATCTTCAGTTTCAGTGAATCGCGCAAGGCGCAGGCAAAAATGGCCAATTTTGTCGCACCGGCGGTGACGTAACGCATTTGCGCGTGGGCCGATGGAACGCTATGCTTTCAGTATGAATAGGAACGCATCATGCCAGCGGTAAAGGCCGCCAACCCGCGTGCGGTTTTCGCCGCTGATGATTGGCGCGCAATCACCACAGTGTCGCGTTGGCGCGGTATCTGGCTTGTGCTGCATGGTTGGATGGTTGTCGCGCTGGCGGCCTTTGGCGGCGCTGCGGCATGGGACTTTCATTGGCTCGCCGGATTATTGGCAACGCCTTTCGTGCTAGCGATCCTTGGCGGGCGGCAATTGGGGCTTTCGATCCTGATGCATGATGGCGCGCATGGTTTGCTGCACCCCAACCGCAAGACAAATAATTGGCTTGGGCAATGGCCGACGGGCGCGGCGACGGGCAGCGATATGTTCGCCTATCGCGCCTATCATTTAACGCACCACAAATTTACGCAGCAGCCCGAAGACCCCGACCTTTCTCTGTCCGCCCCCTTCCCCACCAGCCGCGATAGCCTGCGCCGCAAATTCATCCGCGACCTGACCGGGCAGACATTTTACAAGCAACGCCGCGCGCAATTTGCGGCTGCTTTGCACGGGGCAGGCACCAACGCGCACACGGTGGGCCGGTTTATAGTCTTACAAGCCATATTGCTGACGATATCTCTGCTCGTCTGGGGCTGGACGCCGTTTCTGCTCTGGCTTGTGGCGCTGGCCACGAGTTTTCAATTGTTCCTGCGTATCCGCAACATCGCCGAACATGCCTGCACACCCACGGGTAGCGGCGACCCGTTCACGCATGCGCGGACCACTTATGCCGGCCTGATCGCCCGCGCGACCGTCGCGCCGTATTGGGTGAATTATCACAGCGAGCATCATCTGTTCATGGGTGTGCCCTGCTACCATCTGGCGGCGACTCATCGCCTGCTCGGAACGGGCGGCTATCATCCGAAGATGACCCTATCGCCCAATTATCGCGACGTTCTGGCGCAAGCGGTCAACTGACCGAGGGCGCACGGGCGCTTTGGCGCTCGATGATGTCCAGAAGCGCGTCGATTTTTGCATGCAAGCGCAGGATTTCTAACTCAGCGCGCAAATTGACTTCATAATCATGCGCAGCGGCAATGCGGTCTTTGGCCGACTGGCGATTTTGGCTCATCATGATGATGGGCGCTTGAATCGCCGCAACCGTTGACAGCATCAGGTTTAAGAAGATGAACGGATAGGGGTCAAAGGCTTTGCCCAATGTGCCCAATATCTGCGAGTTCAAAAGCATCCAACCAAGCAGGACGGCGGCAAAGACCATGATGAATTTCCAAGATCCGCCAACCGCCGCGACCTTGTCCGACAAATGCTCGCCAAACGTCGCCTGTTCGTCGACAATATCGCCAACATCGCGGCTGGTGCGCTGCACATGGTGAATATGGTGCAGCACCTTGGCCTCTTCGACCTCCAACTGGTCCAGCGACTTTCCAAGCAGATCAATCGCCAGTTTTTCGACGGAAGGCAGTTCTTTCATGTCAATACTCCTGCAATATTCCAACCGAAGGGCGATGGGCTTAGCTATGCCAGCGCCTCTGCGATGAGCTGGCGCGAATTTTCGATGCCATAAAGCGCGATGAAACTGCCCATGCGCGGACCAGCGCTTGAACCCAGCAGCGTTTCATACAAGGCCTTGAACCAGTCGCGCAGATTTTCGAAACCGCCCTCTTTGCCGATGGCATAGACGATGTTTTGAATATCCTCGGCGCTGGCATCCGCAGGCAATTCCACCAATTGCGCATCCAACATCTGCAAGGCGGCAATCTCTGCGCCTTCGGGCTTGCGCTTGTGCAAGGTCGGCGCAACGAGATCGCGGTTATAGGCAAGTGCAATCGGGATCAACTCGGCCAGCTCCGGCGCGTTTTCCGGCGAGACATTATCGGCATAATTGCCAAGATAGGCCCAAACCTGCGCCTCGGTGGCACCGGCACCCATCACGCCGACCAGGTTCAGCAACAGGCCGAACGTCACTGGCGGCTGCCCCGTCGGCACTTGGCCATTGTGGACATGGTGCACTGGGTTACCCAACCGCTTTTCAGGGGGTTGTTCATGCCATTGCGCGCGGAACTGGAAATATTCGTCCACGGCCTTTGGCACGACGCCCAAATGCAGTTGCTTGGCGCTTTTTGGTTCGCGAAAAGCGTAAAAGGCAACGCTGTTTTCGGTGCCATATTTCAACCAATCTTCAAGCGCGAGGCCATTGCCTTTGGACTTGGAAATCTTCTCGCCTTTTTCATCGAGGAACATTTCGTAAATCAGGCTTTCTGGCGGACGTCCGCCAAGCACGCGCGCGATCTTGCCCGATTGCACGCCGCTGTCGATTAGGTCCTTGCCATACATTTCATAATCGACGCCCAAAGCGACCCAGCGCATCGCCCAGTCGACTTTCCATTGCAGCTTTGCTTGGCCGCCCAAGACCGATTGCGTGACCATGTCGCCATCGTCATCGAACCGGACAAGCCCCGCCTCGGCATCGACGACCTCAACCGGCACCTGAAGCACAACGCCCGTCTTCTCACTGATCGGCAATATCGGCGCATAAGTCGCGGCGCGTTCCTTGCGCAACGTGGGCAGCATGATGTCCATTATGCCCTGATACTGTCGCAGCACATTTTTCAGGGCGTCATCAAACGCGCCGCTTTCATATTGCGACGATGACGAGATAAATTCATATTCAAAACCGAACTGGTCCAGAAAAGCGCGCAACATCGCATTATTATGCGCGGCAAAGCTGTCGAATTTTTCAAACGGATCGGGAATGCGCGACAAAGGCTTGCCCAAATGTTCGGCGAGCATCTTTTGGTTCGGCACATTGTCCGGCACCTTGCGCAGGCCGTCCATATCGTCCGAAAATTCGATCAATCGCGTTGGCGCGTCGGACAGTGTCCGGAACGCATTGCGCACCATCGTCGTGCGCAGCACTTCGTTAAAGGTGCCGATGTGGGGCAAGCCCGATGGACCATAGCCACATTCGAAGATAATCGCCTGACCACCGGCCTTGCCATTGGGATAGCGTTTCAGCAAACGCCGCGCCTCTTCATAAGGCCAGGCTTTTGATGCCAATGCTATGTCGCGAAGGTCAGTCACATGTTGCTCTTTCGTTCCAAATACGCCTATCAGGGCTTATGGAAACTCCACTAGCCTTTCCTGCGCTTCACGCAAGCCATGCCGGTATTTGGATGGGCAGCAATGGCGGCCATGTGCAAACCATTGGCAAGGGCGAGGCGGCTGGCCGTGCGGCCGAAACGCCGATGGTCATGCTGAACGCGCCATTGGTGGGACAAAGGCTTGGCTATCCCGATTTGTCGGGGCTTGACCTTCTGGAGCTATATGCCTTTGTCTATCCTGCGCGCTTTGCCGTTCCAACGCCCAAGGGTTTGGCAAAGAACTTGAACTTACCCGCCCCTGCGACGGATCAAGAGGTTCCCTTATTCTTACTGCGTGCCGCGCATAATTTGCTGTCGGTTCTGGGCGACGCAGATTGGGCCGAACGGGAAGGGGCTTGGGATTCGGCCCAAGCACTGATGCGGCTGCGCTGGCCATGGGCAAATCTGGTGCTGGCAGTCCTTAAAAAGCCCGAACGCCCCGAGCGCTGGCTGTTCAGCCGCCTGCCCGAATGGGAGGAGGCCCCGCTGCGCACCCCGCCACGCGTCGTCACGTTGCAGGCCGATGCCGTGCAAGAACGCTTGGCATCTTTGGTCGGCGGCTCTGCGGAAACGCGGCAAGGGCAGCGCGATTTTGCGCAAGCCGCAGCCGCCATTTTCGCACCGCGCACGCGCAAAAGCGAACCGCATATGCTGCTGGCCGAGGCCGGCACAGGTATTGGCAAGACGCTTGGCTATTTGGCCCCTGCAAGCCTGTGGGCGACCGCCGCCGATGGCACAGTGTGGATTTCCACCTTTACTAAAGCGTTGCAACGGCAATTGGTACGTGAGGCGAAGCGTATTTATCCCGACCATGAAACGTTCAAGTCCAAGGTCGTGGTGCGCAAGGGTCGCGAAAATTATCTGTGCCTTTTGAACCTGGAGGATGCGTTGCAAGGCGGTTTTGCCGGACGGGCGGCGACCCTTGCGCATTTGGTGGCGCGATGGGCGGCCTATTCGCATGATGGCGACATGATTGGCGGCGATTTGCCCGGATGGTTGCCGACCTTGTTCCGGCGCAATGGATCAACCGCGCTGACGGATCGGCGCGGCGAATGCATTTATGCCGGATGCCCGCATTATAAAAAATGCTTCATTGAGCGCGCGGCGCGGTCGTCGGTGCAGGCCGAAATTGTGATCGCCAATCACGCGCTGATGATGGTCAATGCCGCGCGCGGGCGGGACGAACAGAACCGGCCAAGCCGGATCATTTTTGATGAGGGCCATCATCTATTTGAAGCCGCAGATTCGATGTTCGCCGCCGCCCTGACGGGGCAGGAAACGATTGAGCTGCGCCGCTGGGTCATTGGCCCCGAAGGCAAGGCACGCGGGCGACGGCGCGGGCTTTCGGCGCGACTGGCCGATGTCGCGTCTTATGATGAAGAAGGCGGCCTTGCCATTGAAATGGCGCGTGTCGCGGCGGAGGCTTTGCCCGGCGAGGGATGGCTTGCGCGTTTGGCCGAAGGCACGCCATCGGGACCAATTGAACGATTGCTGTCCGCCATCCGGACGATGGTGTTCGCCCGCGACGAAACCAATGCGACCGAAAGCGGCTATGGTCTGGAGACTGAACTTGCCGATCCTGACCCCAAAGTCATAGACGCCGCCGCCGATGCCGCCATCGCGATGGAGGCTCTGGCAAGGCCGCTGACAGTGCTTGGGCAGCGTTTGGAGGCAATGATAGCCGACCCGCCCGATTGGCTCGACGGCAGCGCCCGCGCGCGCGTTGAGGGGGCAATGGCAAGCTTAAGCTGGCGCATCGACACATTGCGCGCATGGATATCAATGTTGGCACGCGCCGTCGGCCCTGTTGACCCAGAATATATCGACTGGCTGGCGATTGACCGGTTTGAAGGCCGCGAAATGGACATTGGCATGCACCGCCGTTGGCTCGACCCGATGAAGCCTGTGGCAGAGATCGTGCTGAAGCCAAGCCATGGCGTGCTGGCCACATCCGCCACCTTGCGCAGCGGTGGCGACTGGCAAAATGCCGAGGCGCGGACCGGGGCAAGTCATCTGGATAAGCCAGCGACGCATTTTTCGGCGATCAGCCCGTTTGATTATAAAGCGCAGGCCGAAGTCCTGATCGTCACTGATATCAAAAAGGGCGACCCTGCGGCCTTGGCGGGTGCATATGCCGCGTTGATTACCGCGTCAGGCGGCGGCGTTCTGGGCCTGTTCACCGCGATACGGCGGTTGCGATCAACCTATGCGCGCATCGCCGACCGCTTGGCGCGCGACGGCCTGCCTTTATATGCGCAACATGTGGACCCCATTGATACCGGGACACTTGTCGACATATTCCGCGATGACCCCCATGCAAGCTTGCTTGGTACTGACGCATTGCGCGACGGGGTGGATGTGCCTGGCCATTCGCTGCGGCTGGTCATCATGGAACAAATTCCGTGGCCCCGCCCCGACATCTTGCACCGCGCGCGGCGGTTGAAACATGGCGGCATGGAATATGATGATCGCATCATCCGCGCAAAAATGGCGCAGGCCTTTGGCCGCCTGATCCGGACTGCCGGCGACAAAGGCCATTTTGTGTTGCTGTCGTCCGCAGTGCCAAGCCGCCTTTTATCGGCATTTCCACCGGGCACGCCCATCCGCCGGGTGACGCTGGAACAGGCGGTGAATTCGGTGAAATCAGGTCTTTCGTCTGACACAAATTTGCGGCAGGACGTTGCAGACACGTTGGAATCGAGCAACCCTATTTGACCTTCACCCTTACCTTGTTTCGCCATGCCAAATCGAGTTGGGATGACGCCGTCCCGCGGGACTTTGACCGTCCGCTCAATACGCGCGGGGAAAAAGCGGCGTTTATTATGGGCATCTGGGCAAAACGTAACGGATTGACCTTTGACCATGTCGTCGCTAGCCCCGCCGTGCGCGTGATCGAGACGATTGATCAATTTGTGAAGGGCACGGGCGAACGGATCGAACCCAATTGGGACCGCCGGATTTATCTGGCATCCTCGGCGACGTTGATGGACGTGCTGCGCGATCAATCCGATGCCCATAAAAATCTGCTGATGGTCGGCCATAATCCGGGGCTTGAGGATCTTGTCTTCGACATCTGCCCCGATGATGGCACCTCGCCTTTGCGCGATTTGGTTTGGGAGAAATATCCGACGGCCGCCATTGCGCGAATGGAATTGAACGTCGCGCGCTGGGCCGAACTGGATCGCAAATGCGGGCAATTGACGCATTTCATCCGGCCGCGTGATCTTGACCCCGATCTTGGACCCGAGACCGAATGACACCCATTATCTGGCGCAAGGCTGTTGCGGCGGATGCCGAAGCGCTCAGCTATCTTGGCGCGGCAACTTTCCTTGCAAGCTTTGCCTTTGACCATCCCGGCGGGCCGTTAATTGACCATCTGCGTGACCAGCATGGCGTCGCCTATTATGCCGCCGCGCTTGGCGATCCGGCTATTGATGTCATAATTGGCGAAACCCCGCTTGGCGCGCCTGTCGGCTATGCCATGGTCACACCGCCTGCACATCCAACGCTGCAGCAGTCGGGCGATATCGAGTTAAAGCGCATCTATTTGATTGGCCCATGGCAAGGTGCGGGCAATGGCCGCGACCTGCTACAACATGTTTTCGATGTGGCGCACACACGCGGCGCCAAGCGCCTATTGCTCGCGGTCTACGAACAGAATGTCCGCGCTGTCGCCTTTTATGAACGGGCCGGGTTTGCGCCACTTGGCGAAGCGGTCTTCATGGTGGGCCAAGTGCCCTTCCGCGATTTGGTCTACGCGCGGATCATGAATTAGGCCGCAGCTAAAGCGGTTGCCAGCCTTTCGCGCACTGCCTGCAACGCACCAAAATCAAGCGCAGCAACAGATGATATCTCGGGCATAGGTGCATGAGGCCGCGCATCCTGTGCCCCGCCTTCCGTCAGAAAACGTCGCGCGCCCTTCACGGTATAGCCCTCTGCATATAATAAGCGATGGATAGTGTGCAGCAGGACGACATCGTCGGGTCGATACAACCGCCGACCACCCGCCCGCGTCAGTGGCCGCAGCATGGGGAATTGTTCTTCCCAATATCGCAATATGTGCGTTCTTACGCCCAACGCCTCGGCCATTTCACCGATATTGCGGAAGGCGTCAGCCGATTTTTCGCGCATAAAAGTTATTTTACCTTTTGGCGCATGCCTTGGCTTGCACGGAACGTCAGAACCCGGCGCGGCGTTATTGGCACTTCTACGCCTGTTTTCGGGTTGCGCCCGATACGCTCGGCCTTGTCCCGCAACACAAAGGTGCCAAAACCCGAAATTTTGACATTGTCACCATTCAGTAAAACAGCGGTCATATGATCGAGTATCGATTCGACCATTGCCGCAGCGTCTGCACGCGACAAACCGATTTGTCGGTTAAGCATCTCCGCCAAATCAGCGCGCGTTAATGTTCCTGCATCAGCCATATTCGTCTCCGGACTTTGACTTAAAATGGTCAAGGCAAAGTATACAATAGAAATTTGATTTGTAAAATAGTGATAATGTATAAATTTACATCCGTATGATTGATGCGCCCCAGGTGAATCCGCCACCCATCGCTTCAAGCACGACAATGTCCCCTTTTTTGATCCGGCCATCGCGCACCGCAACATCCAGCGCCAACGGAACCGACGCCGCAGAGGTGTTTGCGTGCTGGTCAACCGTGAGGACAACTTTATGCGAGCCGAGTCCCAGTTTTTTGGCCGTTGCCTCAATAATCCGGGCGTTAGCTTGATGCGGAACGACCCAGTCGATGTCGGCTGGCGTCAATTCTGTCGCATCCAGCACCTCGTGCAATACATTGGTGAGGTTGGTCACGGCATGGCGGAACACCTCCCGACCCTTCATCCGCAATTTGCCGACGGTGCCCGTGGTGGATGGGCCGCCATCGACATATAATAATGCATTATGTTGACCATCGGCATGCAATTTGGTCACCAGCGCACCGCGCATGCCAACTTCGCCTGACAAGACAACCGCGCCAGCGCCGTCGCCAAATAATACGCATGTCGTGCGGTCTTCCCAGTCCAAGATGCGGCTAAATGTTTCGGCGCCGATGACTAATGCATTATGCGCTGACCCGGCGCGGATCATGCTTTCCGCGACGGAAAAGGCATAGAGAAAGCCCGAGCAAACCGCAGCCACATCAAAGGCAACACCGCCATTGCAGCCAAGCGCATGTTGTATGATGGTGGCAGAAGCAGGGAATGTCTGGTCGGGCGTAGCGGTCGCCAATATGATGAGATCAATGTCGCTCGCCGTCATGCCAGCCGCGTCAAGCGCCCGGCGCGATGCCTCGATCGCAAGGCTGGATGTTGTTTCATCGGGCGCGGCAATATGGCGGAACTTTATACCCGTCCGCTCTGTAATCCATGCGTCGGTCGTATCGATTCTGCTGGACAGTTCAGCGTTGGATACGCGGTTGCGTGGAAGCGCCGACCCAGTGCCTTTGATAACGGCACGAAGAGCGACTTGAGTCACTCGACCTGTATCCGCGCCAGATCTTGCGTGATGCGCGCGGTAATGTCTTCCTCGACCAAACGCGCTGCGACCTCGACCGCATGGGCCACGCCCTTGATATTGGCGCCGCCATGGCTTTTGACGACCACACCGTTCAATCCCAAGAACACAGCGCCATTATGATTGTTGGGATCAAGATGGTGCCGCAGCAATTCGGTGGCGGGACGCGAAACCAGAAAACCGAATTTCGAACGGATGGAGCTGGTGAAGGCCCGGCGCAAAAGATCCGTGACGAAACGGGCCGTGCCTTCGATAGACTTCAACGCGATGTTGCCGGTAAAGCCATCGCACACAACGACATCACATTCGCCGCGGTTGATCTTGTCGGCCTCAACAAAGCCTTGAAAATCCATATGTAGGCCAGTTGCGTTGCGCAAATGCTGCGCCGCGTCGCGAAGTTCGTCGGTGCCCTTCATTTCCTCGGTTCCGATATTCAGCAAGCGGACACGCGGACGGTCAAAGCCGAAAATGATACGCGAATAGGCCGCACCCATGACGGCAAACTGGACAAGGTTTTTGGCCTCACACTCGGTGTTTGCCCCCAGATCCAACATCACCACATCGGTATCTTCCAACGTGGGCAGCAAGGCAGAAAGGGCTGGCCGGTCAATGCCGGGCATCGTGCGCAGGGCAAGTTTTGCGGTAGCCATTAATGCGCCGGTATTGCCCCCGCTGACGGCGGCACTGGCATGGCCGGATTTCACGGCATTGATCGCGATGCCCATGGAGCTGGTCTTGGCCTTGCGCAAAGCGGCGCTAACCTTGTCACCGGGCGTAACGACGACATCGCTATGGATAATTTCGGAGGCAGCGCGCAAATTGGGATGCTTATCAAGCGCAGACTTAATCTGCGTTTCGTCCCCCACTAACAAAAACGCGAAGTTTTCATGCCGTTGACGTGCCAAAGCCGCGCCTGCGATCATCACAGGAACGCCTTCGTCGCCGCCCATCGCGTCAATGGCGATACGCGGTTTCATCGACACCAGCTATTCTCCTTAAACAGGATTAGGCGACTGCAACCACTTCGCGGCCATTATAATGGCCACAGGCATCGCACAGATGATGTGGACGCTTTAGTTCGCCACAATTGGCGCATTCTTGGTACGCGGCGACCTTAAGCGAATCATGGCTACGACGCATGCCGCGCTTCGAAGGGGATGTTTTTCTTTTGGGGACAGCCATTTCGGCACCTGTTCCATTTCAAAATCAATAAGTTCTAGATCATGCTAGGCGAAAGAGATGGTCGTGGCAAGCGTTCGCCAGAATCGGCCTCATTCATCCGCACATGTCTGTGTGAGCGGCGCGCTATACTTGTTTTTCGGTGCTTTGCAAGCCGAGAGATAGCGGTTAAGCACGCCAGCATACACAGGGAGAGAAGATATGTTGAGTTTACCCGTTACCCTTACAATAGCCGCAGGCGCGGCATTGGTGAATATCTGGCTGATGATCCGTTGCGGCCAAGCGCGGACAAAAGAAAGCGTATCGATTGGCGATGGCGGCAATGAATTTGTCATCCGGCGGATGCGCGCGCACGCAAATTTCGTCGAAAGCGCACCGTTCATTTTGATCCTGATTGCCGCGCTCGAAGTGACGGGTGGAACCGACAATTGGCTTTGGGGCCTTGGCATCGTCTACATCGTCGGGCGGCTTGCCCATGGCCTAGGCATGGATGGCGGAGCACTTGGCAAGGGCCGGATGGTCGGCACGCTGACCACGATGATTACCTTGCTTGGCCTTGCTGGCTGGGCCTTGTGGAAAGTCTACGCAGCGGTTCTTTGATGTAACCTTAATTATCTGGTCGCGTCTATCTGGCCGCAAGCACATCGTCTGCGACAAAGGCGTTGTGCTTGCGTTCATAGCCAAATTGGCTGGTGGGGCCATGGCCGGGGATGAAGGTCACGTCATCCCCCAATGGCCAAAGCTTCGTCGTGATGGCGTTAATCAGGTCGGCATGATTGCCGCGTGGGAAATCGGTGCGGCCAATCGACCCTTGAAACAACACATCGCCAACAATCGCCAGACGGCTGGGTTGATGATGGAAAATGACATGCCCCGGCGTGTGACCGGGGCAGTGAATGACATCCAGCGTGAGATTACCGACGGTCACGGTGTCGCCATCGACCAGCCAGCGGTCGGGCTCAAAACTATGCGCCTCCATGCCATAGCGCGCGCCGTCATCGTCCAGCTTCTCGATCCAGAAACGGTCGTCCTCATGCGGGCCTTCAATCTTTAGCCCAAGCTCTTGCGCCAGCATCCCGGCTTGCCCGCAATGGTCAAGATGGCCATGCGTCACCAATAATTTTTCAAGCACGACGCCCGTTTGCGCGACCGCAGCTTTTAATTTGTCGAGATCGCCGCCGGGGTCAACCAAAGCGCCCTTGTTCGTTTGCGTGCACCAAAACAGCGTGCAATTCTGCTGCAACGGCGTGACGGGAATGATCGCGGCCTTGAGCGGCGGGGTCATATTGGGCGTGGATGTATGTTGTGACATAAATATTCATGTGCCGCACACACGCGGCTGAGGCAAGTGTTCAGAGTCGCCGCGCTGCCCAAACAACCCTGCCGATGATAGCGACGGTTGCGCCGTCAACATCTGGCCAACCGGGATAGGCCGGATTGTCCGACAACACCGACAAGCGCCCGCCCGGTCCGCTGGCAAGCCGTTTGACCATCAGCGCATCATCCAGCCGAATGACATGAATGCCGTCCCGCAACAGGCCAGCCGCCGCGCGGTTGTCGACCATGATGTCATCGCCATGGTTCAACGTAGGCGACATCGAATCGCCATCCACCTGAATCAATGAGAGCTTTGCCGGGTCCAGCCCCTGCTTACGCAACCATTTTTCGTCAAAACCGATTTTGCCGGCCAGCGTTTCGCGCCCCGGAATCGCTCCGGGACCAGCCGACGCGCCAACCGCAAGCTGTGGAATAAGCCGAATGCCCGTTCTGGTCGCGCCCGCGTCCGGCCCACCCAGCACGCTTTCGTCCACACCAAAATATCGTGCCAATATCCCGCGCTCCGTCTCTGGCAGTTTTTTGGGCGATCCGCGTTTGATAAATTGTTGAATGTATGTCGAATTACGGCCGACCAGCTTCGACAAGCCAGCAAAATCCTCTGCATTCTCCGCAATCAAGCGTTCCAAAGCAGCCCTTGGGTCTTCTCCCATGTTGTTCCCTCCGGTTCGGTTGGAAATTTCCTAGACTTGTAGGATTTATCCTACCACTTTTGTTCTATATTTGTTCTTACTGATTCGGGCAAGCCAATCCGGGTCGATCATGGAGGAGACATCATGCATATCACGCGCCTTATTGAGCGGTTTCTTCGGGAACAGGACCTGCCACCGACCAAATTCGGCCGCTTGGCTGCGGGTGATCCGCGGCTTGTGCTGGACATACGGATGGGCCGGGAAATTAGACCCGAAATGGAGGTAAAACTCCGGCGCTTCATGTCCAACTACGGCCAACACGCCCAGTTCCAAGGCAGAAAAGGGATATGAGCATGCGGACACCATCACATGCGCTGTGCAACGCCTTGCGCGCGCTCATTCCTGCTGCCGACATCAGCATATTGCACGAACGGCCATGGCACAGCCTCACCTTTTGCGGGACGCAACTGTGCCTGTCGGTGCACATGCAGGATGGAACATGGAATGGCAACGCGGACAAATTATCGCAGCTTTTGTCCGAACATGACTTTGATTTGCCCCGCCAGATCGTCGCCGACATTGCAGTAACAGGGCCATTAACGCAGGCGGTTATGGCCAAAGGCGCAGCGTGTCTGATCATTGATGCGTTGTTGCTAGATAGTTGAGGCACCGCAAAACTTGTGCCCCGTCGCCATCGACCGTAAACAGGGGGCATGACCACACAACACGCACCGACCTTAGCGCGCCTCGCCCCCGAATCGATTGGCCCTCGTCTTCAGTCTTATTGGGATGCGCTGACGATTTGGGTGCAGAATAACTATGTCGAACTTGGCATTGCCGTGGTGGCGGCAATTATCGTCTTCGTTGCGCTTAGCTGGCTGAAAAGAATCGCCGCAAACATCGCCCGCGCCAGCGAACACCGCGCGCATCTGAAATCCATCATCGCCCGGACCTTGGCGCGGACAAGCAGATTTTTCCGCATCATGGTGTCAATTGAACTGGTCAACCAGATCGCCAATGCGCCAGCGGCACTGACTCAGACCGTCGATATCTTGTTCACCATCGCGATTGTCATTCAAGTCGCCATCTGGCTGCGCGAAATCATCTTGGGCTTGATTGAACGGCGCGCAGGCGAAGGCGTTCATGAACATGATACCTTGCAAAGCGCGATGGTGCTGATCCGGCTGCTGGTCAGCTTTGTTCTGTTTGCCATCGCTGCCATTGTGGTGCTCGACAATCTGGGCGTGAATGTCACTGGTCTGGTTGCGGGTCTTGGCGTTGGTGGCATTGCGATTGGCCTTGCCGCGCAAGGTATTTTCTCCGACCTGTTTGCGGCAATCTCGATCATTTTCGACAAGCCGTTCCGGCGCGGCGATACGGTGTCGTATGACAACACCATCGCACGGGTTGAAGTTATAGGCATGAAAAGCACACGACTGCGCGCGTTGACGGGTGAAGAGAAGATTATTTCGAACAGCAAATTGCTGGAAAAAGAAATCACCAACAACACGCTGACCTTGTATCGGCGAGTCACTTTTGTCCTAACGCTTGTGTACCAGACGCCCCCTGCCCTTGCCCGGCGTGTGCCCGATATCTTGCGTGCAGTGGTTGAGGCCAATGGAGCGCAATTCATCCGCGCCGGCTTCAACAATTTTGCCGCAAGCGCGCTTGATTTCCATCTGGTGTTCGACATTGAAAGCGATGATGTCGAAGAAATGTTTCAGGCACGCCACGATATTGGCATTGCTATTATCGATAGCTTCGCACGTGAAGGCATTTGTTTTGCCTATCCCACACAGACCACGTTTACAGCCGCCCCCGATGGCAATTTGGTGATGCCTTATGCCGCGCCGCCCAGTGCCAAGACGCGTTCAAAAAGCTGATTCGCAGTCCATGAGCCAAACAGCCGCTAGCATGCCGTAACGGCAAATAAGCGGGGCTTGTATTGCGCGTTTGAAACCGCCACGATAAGATCAAATTAGAAAGCAGGAGACTCCATATGACCGCAATTACACCCGCTGAACTCGCGACCAAAATTGGCGAAAACATCGGCGTATCGGAATGGATTTTGGTGGATCAGGACATGATCAACAAATTCGCCGATGCAACGGGCGACCATCAATTCATTCACATCAACGAAGAAATGGCCAAGCAAACGCCGTTTGGCGGCACCATTGCCCATGGCTTTCTGACATTGTCTTTGTTCCCGGTGATGAGCGCCAAGTCCGATTGCCCCAAGATTGCGGGCGTCAAAATGGGTGTGAATTATGGGGGCAACAAAACCCGTTTTCTCGCCCCTGTCCGCTCGGGCAAGCGCGTTCGCGGCCATTTCAAACTGCTTGAACTTGCCGAAAAGCGCCCCGGCCAATGGCAGCAAACGCTTGAGTTCACTGTCGAGATTGAGGGCGAGGAAAAGCCAGCACTTCAGGCTGAATGGATCAGCCAGTTTTTCGTATAATTTTCACTTTAAGGAATCCCTCACATGCGTGACGCAGTAATCATATCCACCGCCCGTACCGCCATTGGCAAAGCCTATCGCGGCGGGTTCAACGCAACCTCCGGACCAACGCTCGGCAGCTATGCCTTGGCCGCCGCTGTTGCGCGCGCTGGCATAGAAGGCGGCGAAATCGACGATGTTCTCTGGGGCTCTGCGCTTCAACAGGGCACGCAAGGCGGCAATCTTGCCCGTCAGGTTGCGCTGCGCGCTGGTCTCCCCGTATCGGTATCGGGCATGACCATGGATCGTCAATGTTCGTCGGGCCTGATGTCAATTGCAACTGCGGCAAAGCAGATCATTGTCGACAATGTCGATGTCATGGCCGCTGGCGGACAGGAATCCATCTCTTTGGTGCAAACCAAGGAAATGCGCGTTCAGCCAGACCGTGAACTGGTGGAAATGCACAATGCCATTTACATGCCGATGTTGCAGACCGCCGAAGTCGTCGCCAAGCGGTACAATATCAGCCGCGATGCGATGGACGAATATGCCCTGCAATCGCAGCAGCGCACCGCCGCCGCGCAGGCCGCTGGCTATTTTGACGCCGAAATCGTGCCCGTGACCACAGTCATGAACGTCGTGAACAAGGAAACTGGCGAAGTCAGCCAGAAAGACGTGACCATCGCCAAGGATGAAGGCAATCGCGCCGATACGCAGTTGGCCGGTCTGCAAGCGCTTCAACCCGTACTTGGCCCTGACATGACGATCACCGCCGGTAACGCAAGCCAGCTTTCCGACGGTGCATCCGCCTCCATCCTTATGGAAGCAAAACTGGCCGAGAAAAAGGGTCTGAACCCGCTTGGCCGTTATGTCGGCATGGCGGTTGCAGGCACCGAGCCGGACGAAATGGGCATTGGCCCCGTATTCGCGATTCCGAAACTGCTTAAGCGCTTTGGCCTCAAGGTCGACGATATCGGCATCTGGGAACTGAACGAAGCATTTGCGGTGCAGGTCCTGTATTGCCGGGACACATTGGGCATTCCAAACGATTTGCTGAACGTCAATGGCGGGTCGATTTCCATTGGCCACCCTTATGGCATGACGGGCGCGCGCTGCTCGGGCCATGCCTTGATCGAAGGCAAGCGTCGCGGTGCGAAATATGGTGTCGTCACCATGTGCGTTGGCGGCGGAATGGGTGCTGCTGGCCTGTTCGAAATCTTTTAACCACACATAAGAAAATAAGGAGCAGCCGCATGTCCGCCATTGGTGTAATCGCAACGTTGACCGTTGCCGAAGGCAAGAACGAAGATTTTGAGGCTGTTTTTGCAGAAC
>JBILLO010000081.1:0-8526 GCA_044376035.1 Sphingorhabdus sp. | reverse complement strand
AGCCAACCGCCGAAACATTGTTGAGCGCGACGGAACGGACCAAGCGGATGCCATGAATGCACGCGATTCCATTGATGACAGCCTGGCCTTGGCTGATCGGTTTGGCCTAAAGCTTGGCTTTCAATATCCCGACCAAGACGCGTATCTGCACATGGTCAGCAGCTACGCCAGCCATTTCGATTTGGACTGGGACGAAGCCGGCGCGCTGAGCTTTGCCCAAGGACGCGGCGGTCGTTCAGGCCGGATCGCGTGGCATTATACCGTTGAACTTGCAGGCCGTGCAGGCCGGAAGATTTAGGGTCAGGACCACTTAAATCCACCTTCGCGGTTTGAGGCCATTTTGTTCAGTGCAAGGCGGTAAGCGCCGGTCTTAGTGGTTCTAAGTCCAAGCTTACCAACGTGGCAATGGACAAAATGGGTCAAATCCGAAGGACGTCAAAATGGCTTCGATCTCGAAACAAAATGCCCTTGCAGGCAGAATGACTGCCTGCGGCGGACATTTTGCTCCGATATCTTTGCCATTTTGACGCCGCGAAGGCGGATTTAAGTGGTCCTGACCCTCGGGTCAGAACCCTAATTCTTCGCCCGTACGCGCCAGATGATATTGCCGACGTCATCGCTGACCAACAAGGACCCATCCTTTGCCATCGCCAGCATCGTCGGGCGACCTTGCGCATTGCCATCCTTGTCCAAAAAGCCTGTTAGGACATTGACTGGCTTGCCAGCAGGTTCGCCCTTGGCAAAGGGAACGAAGATCACATCATAGCCCGACACAGGCTTGCGGTTCCACGAACCATGGCGGGCAACAAACGCCCCTTCAGTCAGGCCAGCACCCAGCTTGCCGTCATAGCCAAAGGCCAAGCCAAGCGGCGCTGTATGCGCGCCAAGCGCATAGTCCGGACGGCGTTCATATTCGCGCTTTGCCGGCTTTGGCGGCGACACGCGGGCGTCGGTAAAACCGCCCCAATAATGTTGCGGCCAACCATAATCGGCACCAAATTCAACGAGCGCCAGATAGTCAGGCACCATATCGGACCCCAGCATATCACGTTCGTTTACCACGCTCCACAAACGACCCGATTTGTCCCAACCCAAACCGACGGGGTTACGCATCCCAATCGCATAGGGAATTTTCTTGTCCTTCGCGATGTCATATTCCAACACCATGGCACGGCCGTTTTCGATCTCCATACCAAGCTCGCCAATATTGCTGTTCGACCCCACCGCGATGTAGATTTTTTTGCCATCGGGTGACGCGGCAAGGTTGCGCGTCCAATGATTGTTCGGCGCAACAGCGTTGAACTTTGTCAGCTCCTTGCCCTTAACGGTAATTTTTGTGTCGCCTGACTTATAGGGGAAGACCATCAAGCCATCGGTATTGGCAACATAGAGCTTCTCACCAATCAGGACCATGCCAAATGGCGAATTCAACCCCGTCAGGAACGGCGTTTTCAGTTCGGCCTTTCCATCACCATCGGCGTCCCGCAACAAGGTGATGCGGTTGGCAGAGGGGACATCCGCACCCGCCTTGCCCATCAGCCATTTCATCACGAAACCTTCAATACCGCCAGCTTCGCGCGCTTGCGAATTTGTCTCGGCCACCAAAATGTCGCCATTGGGCAGCGTATATACATTGCGCGGATGGTCGAGGCCGTCTGCAAAGCGTTCAACGACAAGGCCCGGCGCGGCAATCGGTGCCTCGCCAGCTTGCCAGCGATCCACCTCTGCTATCTTTATGGTCGGGAAAATCTGCGGGCGCGGCGCGGTAATTTCGGGCGAAGCACCGGTCACCGCATCAAGCGAAATTTTGGCAACATCGGGCCGGGTAATGTACCAAATACCGGCAAGCGCCAGAACGATGACGATTAAAACGATGTTGCGCACGTGTTTCCACATATGATTTATCCCTTAACGACGTTTGCGATCCATGAGCCAAATCAGCACTGCGATAACAATACCGATTGCCATGCCGATGACTGTCCCGGCAGAGGCCTGATCCATGGCGACGCCAACAATGGCCCCGATTAATAGCCCAAAGGCGATGAAGATGCCGCCGGCGAAGCGGGGCGGACTGTTTTCTGTTCCTGACATATGGCCCCTTTGCCACCAACAACGATGTTCAAGCAAGCGCCTTGTTTAACCGTCATCCAATGACAGCAACGACGCATTGCCGCCCGCGCTGGTCGTGTCCGTGCTCGTCGTGCGTTCGGCGCAAAAACGATAGAGATACTGTGGCCCGCCTGCTTTGGGACCCGTGCCGGACAGGCCTTCGCCACCAAAAGGTTGGCTGCCGACCACCGCGCCAATCATTGATCGGTTGATATATAGGTTACCGACGCGTGCCAATTGTTCGACCAATATGCTGCTGCCTGCGATACGGCTGTGCAGCCCCATCGTTAGGCCAAAGCCCTTGGCGTTTATCTTGGCAATGGTCGCTTCCAATGTGCCCGCTTTCCACGTCGCCACATGCACCAATGGGCCGAATAATTCGCGGTTTAACCCGCCAATATCGTCCAGTTGGATGACCGTAGGCGGCACGAATAGGCCATCGTTTGGAACAGCTATTTCATGGATGATCCGGTCTTGCACACTGGCACGATAGGCCATTAGCGAATCATAAGCGGTGCGATCAATGACGGGTCCGATGTCGGTGGCAGGGTCGGCAGGATCCCCGACATTGAGCACGTCCATCGCCCCGCGCAGCATTTCCAGCGTATGTTCGGCAATGTCCTCTTGCAACAGCAACAGCCGCAGCGCCGAACAGCGTTGGCCAGCGGATTGGAAGCCCGACACAATGACATCGCGCACAACTTGTTCGGCCAAGGCCGTTGAATCGACAATCATGGCATTCAAACCGCCTGTTTCGGCAATCAGCGGAACCAAGGGCCGGTCATCATCGGCCAGCAAATTGCGCGCAATCGCCTTGGCGGTTGGGGCCGATCCTGTGAAAACGACGCCAGCGATTCGGGTGTCCGCCGTAAGCGCCGCGCCAACATCGCCTGCGCCCGTCACAATCTGCAACGCGCCCTTTGGCACGCCAGCCTTATGCGCCAGTGCTACCGCGAATCGGCCAATGGCGGGCGTCTGCGGCGCTGGTTTGGCAACAACGGTATTGCCGGCAACCAAGGCCGCAGCGACCTGGCCCAAGAAAATCGCCAGCGGGAAGTTCCACGGGGCAATCGCGATCCACACGCCCCGGCCTTCATGGCGCAGGACATTGCGTTCACCCGTTGGCCCCGGCAATGCAAACGGGACCAAGTCGGTGCGCGCGCGCGCCGCGTAATAGCGACAAAAATCAATCGCCTCACGGACTTCGGAAAGCGCATCGGGAATCGTTTTGCGCGCCTCTTGCACCGCAATGGCCATCAACTGGTTGCGGTTTTCCTCTAAATAATCTGCCAGACGATCCAAGCAATCGGCGCGGGCTTCGACGGGCGTGTTTGACCATTCAGGATAGGCCGAAAGCGCAACAGTCACAGCCTGTAACGGATCAACGCGCACGTCATCAGGCACGTGCAATGGCCTTGCGATTTCCGCAGCGGTTTCTTTCAATATGACCGCGTCATCCAGATCAAGGCCATTACTGTTGCGGCGCTCCGGCTGAAAAAGGTCGGCAGGCGCGGCAATCGCGGGGTGTCGCGTGCCGCCAACGGCCATGACCTTTTCCACAGGATCAGCCAGTAATTCGTCTTCGCTGATCGATTGATCCGCCAATTGGTGGACAAAGCTGCTGTTCGCGCCATTCTCCAACAAGCGGCGGACAAGATAAGCAAGCAAGTCGCGATGTCCGCCAACCGGCGCATAAATGCGGCAATTATAGCCGTCTTCCCGCACGAGGCGGTCAAACAGCCCCTCCCCCATGCCGTGGAGCCGCTGGAATTCAAAATCACGCTTCGCACCCGTCCATTGGAGGATCGTCGCAACCGTCAAGGCATTATGCGTCGCAAACGCCGGACGGATATTGCGCGCCGCGAGCATGTCCTTGGCGCAGGCAAGATAGGACACATCAGTCGCGGCTTTCCGCGTGAACAATGGAAAGTCGCTCAGGCCGCGTTCCTGCGCATGTTTGATTTCGCTGTCCCAATACGCGCCCTTCACAAGGCGCACGTGTAGGATGCGCGACGTGTCGCGGCCCAAAGCGTCGGCCCAAGCGACCACGGGACGGGCCCGCTTTGCATAAGCCTGCACCGCCATGCCAAGCCCATCCCAGCCGGATAAGGCCGGATCGCGCGCGACCGTTTCAATGATATCGAGGCTCATCTCCAGCCGTGCCGCTTCTTCGGCATCGACCGTGAGTTGAACACCCAGCGCGGACGCAGAACGCGCGAGTTCGCGCACCATGTCGGCAAGCTCCGGCACGCATTTTGCGCTTTGCGCGGTTTCGTAGCGCGGGTGGAGCGCGGATAATTTGACCGAAACGCTATGACCGCGTGCGGGGTTGCGGCCAATGGCGGCAACAGCGGCGGCATAGGATTGGAAAAAATGTTCTGCATCCGCCTGTGTCCGCGCCGCTTCGCCAAGCATGTCGAAACTTGCGGTAAAGCCGCGATTATCCTTCGACTCCATGCGTTTCATGGCTTCGTCAATGTCCCGGCCCATGACAAATACTTGGCCCATCAAGCGCATCGCTGCGCCCACGGCCTGACGCACAAAGGGTTCGCCTGCCTTTGCAATCAGGCGCTTCAATGTGCTCGTACTGTCGCCCAGCACGGCCTTACCCAGCACTAAACCCCAGGTGGCACTGTTGACCAGCATGCTGGACGATTGCCCCTTATGATCGCTCCAATCGGCATCTGTCAGCTTGTCCGCAATCAGAAGGTCGGCCGTCTGCGGGTCTGGAACGCGCAGGAACGCTTCGGCCAGCGACAAAAGCGCCGTGCCCTCTTCTGTCCCAAGGCGGTATTGCTGCAAAAAGGAGTTTACCCAGCCATCGGCCTGCACCGCCCGCAAATCGTCCAGCAGGCTGCGGGCGCTGCGCACGATATCGCGCCGCATTGCCCCATCGACCGTGGCCGCCACCAAACATGGCGCCAGCACTTCGGCTTCTGACTTGCGATGATAGGGCCGGATGGACAAGCGAGCGGTTTCGAGCGATGCGTTCATAACAGCGCTTTGCCGGACAAAGCGGTGGCAGACAAGTTTCAGTTGTAACGAAAAAGCCAGCCTTCTTCAGAAGACTACCCTTTTCGATACTCCATTTTTTTTCAGCTTCGGCGCGCGTGCAGCAAATCGGCGATTTGTTTTGCTATCAATTGCCTTATGGACAGCCGCTATTGCATCGAAGCTGAATGCGATTGTTATCGTTCACTCATCTTTCGGCGCAAAATAAGGAAGGGTTGGGAGTGTCATGACGGCAAGGATGAAACGTCTCGCGCTTGGTATTATCTTGGCGGTGCTCGCCGTTGGCGGCGTTCGCACGATCTATCCTAACCACAGCCAAGACATAAGCGTACGACGACTTGCCCTCAATCCCGACAATGCCGCGCGGCGGCAGGTGGGCGCTCTGGAATTTATCGCGGCATGGGAATTGCGCAGCCGCAACGAGGATTTTGCCGGGATTTCGGCACTAGTTTCTGTGGGAAATAATCATTTTGTCGGGATTAGCGATAGAGCGACTGTCATTGGCTTCAGATTGACCAAACATGGACGGATAGATGATACTTTCATCGCGCCGCTGCAAAATTTGCACGGCCCAAATGTAAGTTACAAAGACCGCGATAGTGAGGCACTGGCTTATGATCCCGATAGCGGCCAATATTGGGTCAGCTTTGAGGGCAAGCACGCGATCCGGCGTTATTCAGAATCCTTTGCCCAACAAACGGGAATGATACGGCCCGCAATATTGCAGAATTTGCCCCGCAATAAAGGCGCAGAGAGCATGGTCCGCCTGCAAGACGGCCGGTTTATCATTATCGCCGAGAGCCTTCACGATGAAATGCACAGCGCATGGCTATTTTCTGGCGACCCAATTGAAAGCGCCACCACCACAACGCCCTTCGAATTCCGCCCGCCCGCTGGCTACCGCGTGACCGATGCTGTGCAACTGCCCGACGGGCGAATCGTCCTTCTCAATCGCGCCATCGGGTTTCCGCGGGGCTTTTCGGCCAAGGTGTCGCTCCTAAGTTTCGAGAGCATACAGGGCATAAGTCGCGACGACACGCTTTCGGCGGACGTCATTGCGACGCTTGCGCCCCCATTGCTTGTCGACAATATGGAGGGGATTGCCGTCACCAGCGATGGCGATAAACTGTTCCTCTGGCTGATCTCGGACAATAATTTCACCCTGTTACAGCGGACGATATTGATGCAGTTTCGTCTGCCTCATCAACCAGACAGCAAAAAGCCGGAGGCATATACTGCCCCCGGCTTATGATTCGCTTGAGCAAAAGGCCGCGTCAGCAGCCTAAAGCTTCACGCCGCAGCTTTGTGCTTCTTGGCGATTTCTTTTTTCACTTTGCGCGCATTGGTCGAAAGCTTCTCATCCGAAGTCTTCAACAACCAATTGTCGAGACCGCCAACATGTTCAACCGAGCGCAGACCGTGGGTCGACACGCGGAACTTGTAGCCTTGCTCAAGTGAGTCCGACAA
Source organism: Sphingorhabdus sp. (assembly GCA_044376035.1). Taxonomy (GTDB): domain Bacteria; phylum Pseudomonadota; class Alphaproteobacteria; order Sphingomonadales; family Sphingomonadaceae; genus Sphingorhabdus_B. Next base: position 1,938 of record JBILLO010000081.1, on the reverse strand, counting down.
CAACGTCACATTCTGCAGATTTGGCAGGAATGTGCGCTTCGTCTTGTTGTTGGCGTGGCTCACATTGTTGCCGACCAGACGGCCTTTACCGGTGAGTTCGCAGATGCGCGCCATGATATATGTCCTGTATAAAATGAGTGTATGCGGAATCACTGACCCGCGAAAGTCGCTGCCCCTAACCTTCCACACTGAAAAGGTCAAGCCGATGTGTGGCCAAAAGCGGGAATCTGCGCTAGCAAAATCACATGTCCCTGACCAAAGCCCGCAAAATGATGGATGAAGCGCTCAATCTTGCCCGCGCTGCGGCTGCGCAGGGTGAAGTGCCCGTTGGCGCAATCGTCGTCAAGGACGGCGTCATTATCGGGCGCGGGTCGAACAGCCCAATGGAAAGCCATGACCCAACCGCGCATGCCGAAATCATCGCCATTCGGGAGGCGGCAGCATATCTTGGCAATGACCGCCTCACCGGATGCGAATTATGGGTAACGCTGGAGCCCTGCGCGATGTGTGCAGGCGCGATTGCCCACGCCCGCATCGCGCGTCTCTATTATGGCGCTGACGATGCCAAGGGCGGCGCTGTGGCGCATGGCCCCCGCTTGTTTGAACAATCGACTTTGCACCACAGGCCGGAGGTGTATGCTGGCATCGCTGCAGATGACTGCGCCATTTTGCTCAAAAATTTCTTTGCAGAACGCCGTTAATGCAGATTTTCGTTAAGAAACGCAAGCGTCCGGGCCCAAGACAATTCTGCCGCCTTTGTGTCGAAACGCGGCGTGCTGTCATTGTGAAACCCATGCTGCGTGCCGGGGTAGAAATGCACCACAAAACGTTTCTGCTGTGCGATGAGCGCGGCCTGATAGGGCAACCAACCGGCGTTGATCCGTTCGTCCACCTCGGCATAATGGACAAGCAACGGCGCTTTGATGGCAGGCACTTCTTCCACCCGGGGCTGGCGACCATAATATGGCACCGATGCTGCCATTTCGGGATAGGCCACCGCCAGCGCATTGCACACGCCGCCGCCATAACAAAACCCAACTGCGCCCACCTTGCCCGTGCTTTCGGGATGATCGCGCAGATATTCAAAGCTGGCGAAGAAATCCTCCAGCAACTTGGCCGGATTTAGCTTCGCCTGATATTCGCGGCCCGTTTCATCATTGCCGGGATAGCCGCCAACGGAGGAAAGGCCATCCGGACCAAGCGCCATATAGCCCGCCTTGGCCAAACGCCGGACCACATCCTCTATATACGGGTTAAGCCCACGATTTTCGTGGATCACAAGAACGGTTGGCAGCTTGCCCCTCGCCTTTGCGGGCTTGGCCAGCAAGCCATTGATGCTGCCATGGCCGTCGGGGCTTGGCACCGTCACGCGTGACGTGATGATCGCGGGGTCATCCGTCTTTACCTGCTGCGCCAGCGCATAATCAGGCTTTAGCTGATTAAGAATCATCAGGCCCGTAACACCAGCCGCCGCAAATTTACCCGCCTCCCGAATGAATTCGCGCTTGGTCAGCTTGCCATGGACATAGCCATCAAAAATTTCGAGAATATAGGGATGAAAGTCGCTGGCCTTCATACGGGTTGGCGTATCGGATTGTGTCATGCCTATGTCCTTAATGTACGAACCGGGCGACGACATCGCGGTATGACCGGCTAACCTTCACCTGCGCGCCCGATTCCAGCACCAAAAAGCATTCGCCATTGGTATGCGGCTTAACCTGACGGACCTGATCCAAATTGACGATGGTGGAACGATGCACGCGTTGGAAGGTGCGCGGGTCCAACCGTTTTTCCAAATCCTTCATTGTCTCGCGCAGGATCAGCGAGTTGTCGGCGGTGTAAATGCACATATAATCGCCCGCTGCATCAATCCGTTCAATGCTTTCAACATCGATGTTGAAAGCATTGAACGGATTGATGCAGCGGGCGATTATATGT
>JBILLO010000080.1:0-8550 GCA_044376035.1 Sphingorhabdus sp. | reverse complement strand
CAGGGTATTATTGTCAACGTCGCCTCAATTGCGGGCTTGCACGGCGTTATCGACCGTTCGGCCTATAATGCGTCAAAACATGGGCTGATCGGATTAACACGCACACTTGCCGCCGAATGGGGCAGTCGCGGCGTGCGCGTCAACGCGATATGTCCCGGCTGGATCAAAACCGAAATGGACGAAGCGGACCAAGGTTCGGGCGCCTATTCTGATTCAGACATTATCAACCGTGTGCCCATGGGCCGTTTTGCAAGGCCAGAAGATGTTGCGCGCGCCATTGCGTTTCTGGCGCAGGAAGACAGCTTTATAAACGGCGTTAGCCTCCCTGTAGACGGCGGATGGGTCGCGGATGCCAGTTGGGATGATCTTCGTTTGAAAAAACGTTGAAGAATTTTGCGTGGCCCGGCAGAAACGCTTACCCCTTACACCGTCACAACATAGTCACAGTTGACATATACGGCGAAGGCGTCTGAGAAGAAATCTTAACTGTAAAGCGAAGCTCAATGGCAACCATTTCCATTTCGATCCGGAAGTTAGATGTTCAGGCCTATGTCCTGTGCATCGTCCGGGTGCTTTGGATCGCCTTACCGTTGGTGGCTTTGTTACCACTGCACCTCGTCTGGCATGTGCTGAAACTGCCTTCGCCATGGGCCATGTTGTTCCTGCGCATTTCCACACGTGCGCTGGGCGCGCGGGTAACGGTTTACGGAAATCCTTTGCGCAAAGACGTATTCTTTGTCGCCAACCATATCTCGTGGCACGATATTCCGATTTTGGCCGGGATTACCGGCTCTTCTTTTGTGGCGCAGGATGGCGTTAGGGATTGGCCAGTGATTGGCTGGCTCGCAAAACTGAATCGAACCATTTTCATCAGCCGCAGCGAAAAACAAAATGTCGCTCAACAAGTAGCTGAATTGCGCGAAGCGATCGCAGAAAATTGGTCCGTAACGCTGTTTCCAGAAGGTACGACGTCGGATGGCCGAGGGCTTTTGCCATTCAAACAATCCCTGTTTGCGACATTGGCGCCGCCACCCAAACCAATGCTGATTCAACCTGTGTTGATCGATTTCGGCAATGATGGCCCAGAGATAGCTTGGCTGGGCGAAGAAACCGGCTGGGAAAGCGCGTGGCGCGCATTTACGCGGCCTGGCAGCTATGACGTTGGTGTGCATTTCCTCGAACCGTTCGACCCGGGCGCGCTTGCTGACCGTAAACTTGTGTGCGCCCTTGCGCGGACAAGGTTAGCCGAGGCATTATCTGCAAAGCTTGGTTACGACGTTTACTAAAACAGACAGCCACGCTTCCACACGCGCAAGAATAGCAAAATAATTCACCCAATCGGCCAAATTTTTCAATTGTGGCCACGCATCGACGGCGCTCTAACTTTTTCAATCGGCGGGTAACGCTTTTTGAAAAACAACTGGGTGCAATCATGAAAATCGGATTTATCGGGCTTGGCAATGTCGGCGGAAAACTGGCGGGAAGCCTGATCCGTAATGGACATGACGTGACTGTCCGTGATCTTGATGACGCTTTAGTCGCCGAATATGTCGCGCGCGGCGCGTCATCGGCGGCCTCACCCAAGTTGCTGGGTGAAGCTGTTGATTTAATCGTCACCTGCCTGCCATCGCCGGCCGCCAGTGCGGCCGTGGCTGAGGGCGAAGATGGCTTTTTGCAAGTGATGCGCCCGGGGCAAGTGTGGCTTGAAATGAGCACCACCGATTACAGTGAAATTATACGGCTTGGCGCGCTCGTCGAAGCGCGCGGCGCGATGTTTATGGAATGCCCCGTCTCCGGCGGCTGTCACCGTGCCGACACGGGCAATATCGCGATTTTCGCTGGCGGCCCACGTGCCGCGTTCGAATGTGTTCTGCCTGTTTTGACAACAATGGGACGCCGCATATTGCACACAGGCGATCTGGGGACTGCATCGCAACTGAAGGTGATGACGAACTATCTATGCACTGTGCATCTCGTTGCGCTGGCTGAGGCGTTGACGACATGCAAGGCCATAGGCCTTGATATGAACACAACATATGAAGCCATCCGGATTTCATCCGGCAACAGCTTTGTCCATGAAACCGAAAGTCAGGTTATCCTGAACGGAAGCCGCGACATCAACTTTACGATGGATCTGGTCAGCAAGGATGTCGGCCTGTTCGACAAAATTGCCCATGCGGCCAATGTGCCCGTTGAGCTTTCGCCGCTTATCGTGAAGATATTCAAAGAGGGTGAGGCCGCCTACGGTCCGCGTGAGTTTTCACCGAACATCATCCGCCGCTACGAAGAGCCGCTGGGAATTAAAGTGCTGGGCACTGGCTTCCCCGCCGATATGGTCGATGATGAACCCGAAGAACCCGGGTACGAAGTCGTTCCCAAACGCTAAGAGTCACAACCTAGCTGGCAGCAACCTCAGCCGACTGGCTATCTGCGACATTTTTGAACACCCAATCCATGAAAGTCCGGATTCGGGGATTCTCCCGCATATCTTTACGGCAGATCAATCCCCACGCACCGGGACATACCGCCTTATGCGCGATAGGTTGCACCAACCGGCCTGCGGCCAGGTCCTGATCCACAAACGGGCCGTTGACCAGAGCAATCCCCTCACCATTTAGCGCCATTTCAAGCGCAACAGCCAAGGTATCAACCATCAGATACGGCACGGAAGGTTCAAACGCGGCACCGGCAGACGCAAACCACGTTTCCCAATTTTGCACTTCCGTGTAAATGGCGACGAGAGGTTTAGTCATCAATTGTTGTGGCGCGGGATTCTGCCCCATGGCTGCTGCAACCTCAGGACTGCATACCGGGAATAGGGCATATTCATACAGCGGTACCCAATGAAACTTGGCCGGGTCGGGTTCGGTTGCGCAATAGACCAACCCAACATCAGCATGCACATCGTCAAATTCCCATTCAACCGCGCACGTATTGAGCGTGAGTTTGATTTCGGGATGGTCAGCCAGAAATTGCGGCACGCGCTTTGCAAGCCAGCGGATTGACGCCGTCACATAGGTTTGCACCCGAAGCGGCTTATCCAGGGCATTGCGATGAACTTCTTCGACGCCCTCCAACAAGGATTCAAACGCCGCCCGCACATAAGGGTAAAGCACCTTGCCCTCTTCGGTCGAGACAATATGGCGTCCTTCTTGAACGAACAACATGACGCCCAGCGCATCTTCGATAAGCTGAACTTGATGGCTGACCGCAGGGTGCGTCAGGCAAAGCTCATCGGCCGCGTCGCGGATACTTTGGTGACGCGTCGCTGCTTCAAAGCCTTTAAGCGCTTTTAAAGGCGGCAATTGCTTAAGATCAATCTTCGGATGCATTGCCACTCCCTCCCCAGATTCGCGCGGTGGCAGGGGAATAGCACAGCCGAAAAGGACTGGTAAATTAAATTAACGCATCAATTTTGCGTCTTCCAAAATCATCGCAGCGCCTTTTTCCGCGACCATGACGGTTGGTGCGTTGGTATTTCCTGATGTGATAGTCGGAAACACGGATGCATCGACCACCCGCAAGCCCTCAATGCCGTGCACACGCAGTCGGATATCAACCACCGAAGTGGCAGGGTCAGTCCCCATCATGCAACTGCTTGTCGGATGATACACCGTGTCGGCGCGGGCGCGGAAGTCAGCCAATAGGGCTTCATCACCATCAACCTGCGCGCCCGGGATAAGCTCCTCGGTTATAATATCAGCAAGCGGCTTGGTCGCCGCGAGCTGGCGCAATATCCGATTGCCGGCCAATACGTCGTCAATGTCCCCCTGCGTTGCCAGATAATTGGGATGGATGGCAGGATGCTCGGAAGAGTCCGAACTGTTAAGTTCAATATGCCCCCGACTGGATGGGCGGCAGGGGTTGTGCGACAGCAAAAATGCCGAAAATGGATCAGGATTCAGCAGTTTGCGTTCCGACAAGGGAGTCTTGGTGTAGCTGACCGGGCTGAAATAGAGTTGCAAATTGGGGTGCTCTTTGGTCGCATCGCTCCGCACGAACCCGCCGCTTTGATTGACGCTTAACGACAATGGTCCTGCCCGGTCTGCGACATAACGCAAGCCAGCCCGCAATTTGCCCAGCAACGGGTGGAGCACATCATTCAACGTTGCCGTCCGGACCTTGTAGAAATAGGACACGGCAATATGGTCCTGCAAGTTACGGCCAACGGCCTTGGCGTCGATCAGCGGATCGATGCCGACATTTTTCAAATGCTGCGCAGGACCGATACCCGACAGCATTAACAATTGGGGCGAGTTAATCGCACCGCCCGAAAGGATGACCTCGCGCCGAGCCTTTGCCTCTTTGCTTACGCCTTTGCAGGTATAAGCAACGCCTACTGCGCGTCGTCCTTCGAACAATATGCGCGAAACATGCGCTAATGTCTGAAGCTTTAACGTCTTGCGTTTGCGCGCCGGATGCAAAAACGCATTCGCCGTTGATGCACGCCAACCGCCACGCGTGTTGATTTGATAATATCCAACGCCCTCTGGCCGGCCGCCGTTGAAGTCACTGCTGGCAGGAAAACCTAATGCCTGCGCAGACTCGATAAAACTGCGGCAGATGGGGTGTGCAAATGGCGAAACATCGGTGACATGCTGCGGCCCACCTTGGCCATGATGCGCGCTATGCCAGTCGAAATCCTCTGATTTTTTGAAATAAGGCAGCACATCGTCCCAGCCCCAGCCTGCGTTGCCCAAGGCTTTCCAGTCATCAAAGTCGCACGGCTGTCCGCGCACATAGACCATGGCATTGATCGAACCCGAACCGCCAATCACCTTGCCGCGCGGCCAGTAGCTTCGCCTGCCCCCAAGCGCTTCAACTGGCTCGGTATCGTACATCCAGTTAATCCGCTTATCGAAAAAGGTGCGGCCATAGCCAATGGGCATTTGAATCCAGATGGACCAATCGCTGCCGCCTGCCTCAAGCAACAAGACGCTATATTTGCCGTCTTCGGTCAACCGGTTGGCAAGCACACAACCCGCCGTGCCTGCGCCGACGATGATATAGTCGAATTCCTCAGTCACTGAACGGGGTGCTGCGTCATTTCGAGATGGAGCATATGACCCGTATAGGGGTTGGCGCGCGCGACATCTTCGTTCAATTCGACCCCTAGGCCAGGCGCAGTCGACGGGATGACATGCCCCTCTTCAAAACGGATGGGCGATTTCAGAATTTCGGTGTGAAAGCCACCCCAACTCTCAATGCTTTCAAGAATAAGGAAGTTGGGCGAACAAGTCGCAATCTGGATATTGGCCGCGCCGACAATTGGTCCGCAATATAAATGCGGCGCAATCTGGACATGATCAACCTCCGCCATGGCGGCGATTTTCTTTGCTTCCAATATGCCGCCGACCCGGCCAAGATTCATTTGCAAAATCGCCGCTGCACCCGCGCGCAACAGCCGTGCGAAATCATATTTGGTGGTCAGCCGTTCACCCGTTGCAATGGGAATCGATGTTGCTCTTGCCACCTTGGCCATTTCTTCGGGCGCATCGGGCGGCACAGGTTCTTCCAACCACAAAGGGTCAAAAGGCTCTAGCCGCTTGGCAAGGCGAATTGCACCCGCCGCCGTCATTTGGCCATGCGTGCCAAACAAAAGGTCAGCTTTCATACCTACCGCTTCGCGCAAAGACTTTGCAAAGCGTTCGCACAGATCAAGCGCTTCCAACGACAATTGCCGCCCATCAAACGCGGAATACGGACCTGCGGGATCAAATTTCAATGCGGTAAAGCCTTGGGCCAAATATTCCGCCGACCGCTCCGCCGCCAAATCGGGGTCATGATATACGTCTTTTGTATCGCCGGGTCGCGGGTAGATATAGGTGTAGGCGCGCAATCGTTCATGCACCTGCCCGCCAAGTAACTTGTAAACTGGCTTGTTCGCCTCTTTACCGATGATGTCCCAACACGCCATTTCGAGCGCCGACAAAACCCCCATCAGGGTCAAATCGGGATGCTGGGTAAAGCCGCTGGAATACACTCTGCGCCACATATTTTCTATGTCGTGCGGGTCATTGCCTGCGACATAACGCGCAAACACATCCTCGATCATTTTGGCCACAAGATGCGGTTCAAACGGCACGCAATAGGCTTCACCAATGCCCGACAGACCGCTGTCGGTCGTTATCTTGACGAAGACAAAATAGCGTCCGCCAAAATGCGGCGGCGGATTGCCTACGACGAAGGTTTCGATATCGGTCAGCTTCATGCGGTACGGAACCCGCTGATCGATTTAATCTCCAGAAAGTCGCGAACGCCAAACTCACCATATTCGCGGCCATTGCCCGATTGTTTATACCCACCAAACGGCGCCATATAATCCTGGCTTGTGCCATTAATGCTCACACCGCCCACCCGCAAGAGCCGCGCGACACGGTGCGCACGATCCATGTCGCTGGTCTGCACATACGCATAAAGGCCATATGGCGAGTCATTGGCGATAGCGATGGCATCGGCTTCATCTTTAAAGGGAATCAGCACGAGCACTGGCCCGAACACTTCTTCTTGCGCGATACGCATCTTGTTATGGACGCCGGCAAAGACCGTGGGTTTCACATAATAGCCGCGATCAAAGCCCTCGGCCCGGCCAGTGCCCCCGGCAACAAGCTGTGCACCTTCATCAATTCCGACCTGAATAAGGGCCTGTATCTTGTCATAATGCGCCTTGCTGACCACCGGGCCATAATGCGGGCCCCTTTCCATCGGGTCGCCAAGCACTGCGGCTTTCGCAACACGGGCCGCAATGGCAACTGCTTCGTCATAAACCGATTGTTCGACAAGCATACGCGTCGGTGCGTTGCACGATTGGCCGGTATTGCCATAGCAATCCAAAACTCCGCGCGTGACCGCTGCCTCCAAATCGCTGTCCGCAAAAACGATATTGGCTGATTTGCCACCCAGTTCTTGGGCAACACGCTTCACCGTATCTGCGGCGTTTTTGGCAATTTGAATGCCCGCCCGTGTCGATCCGGTGAAGGAGATCATGTCAACCTCGGGGTGGCTAGTCAGCGTATCGCCGACCGACGCGCCCGTGCCGTGGACCATGTTGAATACGCCGTTCGGAAATCCGGCCTCTTCGACCATTTCGGCAAAGAGCTGCGCTGACAATGGCGCAATCTCACTGGGTTTCAACACCATCGTACAGCCGGTAATAAGCGCAGGGCCAACCTTGCACACGATCTGATTTATCGGCCAATTCCATGGCGTGATCAGCACGCAGACGCCGATAGGTTCATGCGTGACAATGCCATCTGTGCCGACATCATATTCCCACGTCATTTCGCGCACGGCTTTAACCGTCGCCCGCAAATGGCCGGGGCCGCTCTCCGCCTGCGCATTGTAAGACAAGTCATAAGGCGCGCCCATCTCGGTCGAAATGGCAGTGACCATTTCGTCATAGCGTCGCTCAAAAATGGTGATCAGCTTTTCTACCAAGGCAATCCGGTGTTCAAGCGTGGTCGCGGCAAAGCCATCAAATGCCGCCCGTGCGGCATGGACCGCCCGATCAGCATCGTCAGGCCCGCAAACCGCAACAATGGCGCAGACTTCTTCTGTAGCAGGGTTTACCGCATCCACCGTTGCCGTGGATGTCGCAGGCAAGACCCATGCGCCATTGATATAAGACTTAAGTGGGGAATTAGACATATCCAATAGCTCTCTTTTGATCTTCAATAATTGTCTTTCCAGCTGCCCAGTAATGATATGCAGCCCAGAAACCGGTGGGTGCAAGGATGAGCAATGCCATCCTGAGAGACTCGCCATCCGCGCCTGACGGCCCGGCGAAGCTATCGCTCATAAATCCGATCAATGGCGGTATGATCACCAGATTCAGCACGTTCGCAAAGAGCAACGATATCGCCACAAACATCGCTCTCATCTTTGGCGGGGCCAAATTCTGGATCATGGCGAACGCTGGACCGATGTAGAAATATACCGCCGGAATAAAGATCCAGAACATCACCGTCGCAAGCGTTAGGGAGCTTGTGTAAAATGCAATAAAGGATGGGATAGTTGCAGCAGCAGTGACGCCGCTAAGCAACCAAACAACACGTTTCGGACTAGCAAAGCTCGGCTTCATCAATAACCATGCGGTCAATAAAGAGGCACCTATGCCCATCCATAAATGGATCGGACCCGTGATCGCACCAGCCTGCGCCTCATTGAGATCAAAATTGCGCTGAAGAAATGGCGCGGTGAACCACATCAAGCCCCATCCCCAGAACGCTGAAAGTCCGCCGCCCATCATTCCGTGCAGTGCGGCTTTCTGGGTCCAAAGAAACCTTAGGGTCTCCTTTAAAGTGGGCGTGTCATCGCCGGAGACTGCATCCAGCCGCCCGCGCACAGGTTCCTTGATAGTCAACATGATAATTATCGCCAATACTATTCCAGGCACACCAAGCGCTAGAAAAGCGGAACGCCAGCCATAAGCTTGACTGATCGCACCTGCTGCGTCGGCGCCAAGATAAGCTCCAATTGGCGCACCGAGAGCGAAAATGGTCATAGCCATCGGGCGACGTGCCGCCGGGGAATAGTCGGCAATGATCGAAT
>JBILLO010000149.1:0-2662 GCA_044376035.1 Sphingorhabdus sp. | reverse complement strand
ACGCGGATCGCGGTATAATGGCGCCAATTCCGATAATTCGCGGTCGCCAATCACAACACCGGCGGCATGGGTCGAACTGTGGCGCGGCAGGCCTTCCAGCTTCATCGCCAAGTCAAACAGGCGTTTCACCTGCGCATCACGGCGATATTCTTCGCGCAACTCAGCCACGCCAGACAAAGCGCGTTTTAAGTCCCATGGGTCAGCGGGCAGATTGGGGACTTGCTTGCACAGCCGATCAACTTGACCATAGCTCATCTGCAACACGCGCCCTGTATCGCGCAAAACCGCGCGCGCCTTAAGCTTTCCAAAGGTGATGATTTGCGCAACTTGCCGCGCGCCGTATTTTTTCTGCACATACCGAATGACTTCGCCACGGCGGGTTTCACAAAAGTCGATGTCGAAGTCAGGCATCGACACACGGTCGGGGTTTAGGAAACGTTCGAACAACAGGCCGAGCTTGATGGGGTCAAGATCGGTAATTGTCAGCGCCCAAGCGACCAGCGAACCAGCACCCGATCCACGGCCTGGGCCAACGGCAATGTCTTGTTCCTTCGCCCATTTGATGAAATCGGCAACGATCAAAAAGTAGCCCGGAAAGCCCATGGCGCAGATGACATCGGCTTCAAACTTCAACCGGTCAAAATAGACTATCCGCTCCGTAGGATCCGTTATGCCCGCAATCTCAAGTCGCTTTTCAAGCCCAAGCCGGGCGTCTTCACGTAACTGCGCGTCTTCGGCGGTTCGGTCACCGACAAGGCTTGGCAATATCGGGCTTCGATATGGCGCAAGGGCGGCGCATCGCTGCGCAATCACGAGCGTATTGGCGAGCGCCTCAGGCACATCGGCAAACAATAAGCGCATTTGCTTGCCCGTTTTAATCCATGTGTCGCGGCTGCTCCTGCGGCGGTCGGCGCTTTCGATATAGGCGCCGTCCGATATGCACAGCATGGCATCATGCGCGTCGAAGAAATCGGGTTCGGCAAAAAAGGCAGGGTTGGTGGCGACCAGGGGAATATCACGCGCATATGCAAGGTCGATGAGCGCGTCTTCTGCCGCTTCTTCAACCGCGTCATTGCGCCTGCTGAGTTCGATATACAAACGGTCGGAAAACAGCGCCTCAAGACGCGTCAGGTAGCTGGATGCGGCGTCATGCTGCCCTGCACTTAACAATCGGGCCAAAGCACCCTCTGCGCCCCCTGTAAGGGCAATCAGGCCGTCCTTATGGACTGCAAGCTGTTCCATCGTGACATGCGCGTCAAGGTCTTCGGGGCGATCAAGATGCGCCATGGACACCAATCGGCATAGATTGATATAACCGCTTTCATCCTGGGCAAATACTGGCAGCCAGTCGCGGATGAACTTTCCGTCAGACGTCGGCCGCCTTACCCCGAGCAACGCGCCAATGATCGGTTGCACACCGCAAGATTTCGCGCCGTCCTGAAACGGCATAACGCCATAAAGGCCATTGCGGTCACACATCGCGATTGCCGGAAAACCAAGCTTCTTTGCAGTTTCGCCAATGGCCTTAGGTTCAATCGCGCCTTCCAATATGGTGTATGCGGAATACACGCGTAAGGGGACGAAGGGTACATAAGTCATGCCCCATCGTTAGAACACGCGCCCGATTCGACAAAGTCTGTTTTAGGCTAAGCTGTGGACAATCAGGCTGCCCCGGCGAGCAATTTTTCAATGTCCTTTGCCAGCGTCTCTGGTTTGACCTGCGGGCCATGGCGCGCGACGACATTCCCCTTGCGGTCGACAAGGAATTTGGTGAAGTTCCATTTGATACCGCGTGAACCCATCAGGCCTGCTTGCTGTTGCTTTAGATAATGCCACAGGGGGTCTTCATCGGTTCCGTTGACATCGATTTTCGCCGCCAAAGGAAAGGACACATCATACGTCAGCGAACAGAAATTCTGGATTTCTTGTGCGTCGCCTGGTTCCTGCGCGCCGAACTGGTTGCAGGGGAAAGCAAGTATTTCGAGACCTTGGTCCTTATACTGCCGATAAAGCGCCTCTAGGCCCTTATACTGGGGCGTGAAGCCGCATTTGGAGGCGGTGTTCACCACCAGCAACACCTTGCCCTGATGCGCGACCATAGCCTCAGCTCCGCCGCCGGGCATCTTCACCGTGAAATCATATACTGACATCGACTATCCCCTTGCTGCGTTCAATTTACCATCATGCAGACGCACGATGCGGTCCATCTTGGCCGCCAACCGTTCATTATGTGTGGCAACGATGGCTGACGACCCCTCTTCGCGCACCAGCGCCATAAATTCGCCCAGCACGATATTGGCGGTGTGCTCGTCCAAATTGCCGGTGGGTTCATCGGCCAGCACCAGCTTTGGCCGGTTCGCCAATGCCCGCGCGACTGCGACCCGCTGTTGCTCGCCACCCGAAAGCTTTGACGGGCGATGGTGCAAGCGTTCGGCCAGCCCCAACTGCGTCAACAAATAAGTCGCACGATCATGCGCCACATCGGGCGTTGCATCCGAAATCAACTGCGGCAAAATCACGTTTTCCAACGCGTCAAAATCCGGCAGCAAATGGTGGAACTGATACACGAAACCGAGTTTTTGCCGGCGTATCTCGGTTTGACGATCAACGCCTGCCGAACTGACCTCTTCACCATCCAATTTGATTGAGCCCGAAAATCCGC
>JBILLO010000148.1:0-2664 GCA_044376035.1 Sphingorhabdus sp. | reverse complement strand
CCGGGCGTTCAAAACGGACAAGATTGAAATCATCGATGACCTGACGGGGCGCATTGATCGCGGGTTGGAAAAGGCGTTTTTGGACCGGCTTGGGTTGGAAGCGCGGGCCGGGCACCTTATCTTGGGCGCAGAGAAGATCGATTCCGCATCGCGCAGTGGGCAGGTTAAGCTTTTACTGCATGCATCGGACGCAAGCGCCGATGGTAGCGGCAAACGCGACCAGGCATGGCGCGTTGGCGAAGATGCCGAGGGTACCGGAAAAGGCGGCGTGAAGCTGCCTGTGGACCGAGATGCACTTTCGGCGGCGCTTGGACGGCAAAATGCTGTGCACGTTGCATTGATTAACCAAAAAGCGGCGGACCGGGTGATGCACCATCTTGGACGCTGGCTAAATTTCAAAGGATGCAGTAATGCGCCCGTAGATTCCGCTGCTTCGGCTGCGGACGTGCGGGGCAATGACGCTGACATCTCCGCAATTGACTGAGTAAGGACGGGTTCTGTTTCGATGAGTGATGAAAATAATGTAAAGCCGACTTTGACGCGCAAGCCGCTCACTTTGAGCCGCTCGCTTGAGTCGGGCGAAGTGAAACAGACCTTCAGCCATGGCCGCACCAATAAGGTTGTGGTTGAGGTGAAACGCAAAAAGCTCGTTGGCAAACCCGGTTATGCACCCGAGCCCGAAGTGGCGCCACCCCCGCCACCTCCGCCACCCGCAGCGTCGCCAGTAACTGCGGCGCCCGCCCCCGTGACTGCGCCTGCACCAAGGCCAAGCCTCACGGGCAATGACATGCTGAGCCGTCAGGAGCGTCAGGCAAAGCTGTTGCGCGAAGCCGAAGAAGCACGTTTGGGCATGCTTGAGGAAAGCAGCCGTCGTGAAGCGGAGCAACGTGCGCAGCGCGCCGAAGAAGAGCGCCAGCGTGTCCAAGCCAACCGTGAGGAGGTTGCTGCATCGCCGCCGCCGTCGCCTTCAACAGACGTGGAAGTGGTCGTTCCGGCCACAACTGGCCCGGATGAAACCGTTGCGGAAGAAACCAATAAGGACGGCGCAGCGCCTGCGCCGCGTCGCTTTACACCCGTAGAAGCACCAAAGCGTCCAGAGCGCGAGCGGGAAGAAATCAAAAAGGCGCCGCACCGTCCAACGCGCGGTGCCGCCGATGATCGCCGCCAGTCTGGCAAGCTAACCGTTACCCGCGCCCTTGAAGGTGATGACGGCGCGCGCGCCCGATCACTTGCTGCGCTGAAGCGTGCGCGTGAGAAGGAAAAGCGCCTGCATGGCGGCGGTGGTCGTCAGGCACAGGTTAAGCAAACCCGCGACGTGGTCGTGCCGGAAACTATCACGGTGCAGGAACTTGCCAACCGTATGGCGGAAAAGGGCAGCGACCTTGTCAAAGCATTGTTCAAAATGGGCATGCCTATTACGATCAACGAAAGCATTGACCAAGACACGGCAGAATTGCTGGTTGAGGAGTTTGGCCACAATATCACACGCGTCTCGGATGCCGACATCGACATTTTCCACGACGACGATGTAGACGGAAACGAAACCATGAAGCCGCGCCCGCCGGTCGTGACCGTGATGGGCCATGTTGACCATGGTAAGACGTCCTTGTTGGATGCTTTACGCGGTGCGAATGTCGTATCTGGTGAAGCTGGCGGTATTACGCAGCATATTGGCGCGTATCAGGTGAAGGCAAAGGATGGCTCAGTCGTCACCTTCCTCGACACACCAGGCCATGAAGCGTTCACGCAAATGCGTCAGCGCGGCGCGTCGGTCACCGACATCGTCATTTTGGTGGTGGCTGCCGATGATGGCCTGATGCCGCAGACGATTGAAGCCATTAAGCATGCCAAGGCCGCAAATGTACCGATGATCGTTGCGATCAATAAGGTCGATAAGGATGGCGCAAATCCGCAAAAGGTGCGCGAGCGTTTGCTTGAGCATGAGGTTGTGGTCGAAGCCATGGGCGGTGACGTTCAAGACGTTGAGGTTTCAGCGTTGAAGAAGACAGGCCTTGATACTTTGCTTGAAAAGCTTGCCTTGCAGGCCGAGCTTATGGAGCTGAAAGCCAATCCAGACCGCCCGGCGGAAGCCGTTGTGGTAGAAGCGCAGCTCGATAAGGGGCGCGGTGCTGTTGCAACTGTGCTTGTGAAGCGCGGCACGCTGAAGCGCGGTGACATATTCGTTGTCGGCGCGCAAAGCGGCAAGGTTCGTGCTTTGGTCAACGAAAAGGGACAGCAAGTAGCCGAGGCTGGCCCTGCAACCCCAGTCGAAGTGCTTGGCCTGACTGGTGTTCCATCGGCAGGGGACGTTTTGACCGTCGTTGAAAACGAAGCGCGTGCCCGCGAAGTGGCCCTTTATCGTAAGGAACAATCGACTAAGGTTCGCACGGCGCAAGTCACGCCAAATCTTGAAAATCTGTTTGATAATCTGTCCGCCACGCGGGCGATGGAATATCCCGTGGTTATCAAAGGCGATGTGCAAGGTTCGGTCGAAGCGATCGTCACCGCACTCAACAATATTTCGACCGACGATATCAGGGTTCGCGTGTTGTTGGCGGGCGTTGGCGGCATCACCGAGTCCGACATGTTGCTGGCAGCAGCGTCTAATGCGCCACTGATCGGCTTCAACGTGCGGCCCAATACCAAGGCCGCTGCATTGGCAAA
>JBILLO010000079.1:0-8688 GCA_044376035.1 Sphingorhabdus sp. | reverse complement strand
TCTTGAATTCAACTATATGATCTTGCAAGGCTATGACTTCCGCCACTTGAGCAAGACTATGGGCGTTCGCCTGCAAATGGGTGGGTCCGACCAATGGGGCAACATCATTAACGGCATGGAGCTTGCTCGCCGGATGGACGGCGCCGAAGTGTTTGGCCTAACGACCCCGCTGATTACCAAGGCCGATGGTTCAAAGATGGGCAAGTCGGTTTCTGGCGCGATTTGGCTGAACCGCGAACAATTGCCTGACTATGATTATTGGCAATTCTGGCGGAATACCGACGACCGTGATGTTGGCCGCTTCCTGCGCCTGTTCACGGACTTGCCGTTAGACGAGATACAACGGCTTGAGGCCCTTGGCGGTTCGGAAATCAACGCGGCCAAGATCGCCTTGGCCAATGCCGCGACCGAATTGTGCCGTGGCGCGGACGCAGCGACCCTTGCATCGGAAACCGCACGTAAGACGTTTGAAGAAGGCACGAGCGGCGGCGATCTGCCGAGCTTTGACGCTTCGGGCGACATTTCCCTCATTGATGCGTTGGTTGGCTTGGGTTTTGTCGCTTCAAAAAAAGAGGCGCGCCGGATGATCCAAGGTGGCGGGGCACGTGTTGATGGCGACGCCGTGACCGATGAAGACGTAGTCATTTCGGCTCAAGCGGCCCCTGTCAAAATCTCAGCGGGCAAGAAAAAACACGGTTTAATCAACTTCATATAAGCCGCAGCTGCTAACCGCCGCGCAACGTCGCTACACCTGCGTCTCGTTCAAACAGGTATAACGCCACCCGCGCCGCTTGACCGCGCGCGCCATCAAGCCCGCCGTCGCGGTCAAGCAAAAGTCTCGCATCATCCGCAGCGACGCCAATTAGCGCGCGGACTTGTTCGGGCGTCGCGACTCGAAACGGATTTTCGCCCGACTGCCTTGTGCCAAGCAATTCGCCCGCGCCGCGCAGTTTCAAATCCTCTTCGGCAATGCGAAAACCATCGTTCGTCTCGCGCATCAACGCCAGTCTTGCTCGCGCTGTTTCGCCAATTTGCGTGCTGCGGACAAGGATGCAGGCCGATTTCTCGGCCCCTCGACCAACCCGCCCGCGTAACTGGTGCAATTGTGCAAGACCAAAGCGATCCGCTGCCTCAATCACCATGAGGCTGGCATTTGGAACGTCCACGCCAACCTCAATGACCGTTGTGGCAACCAATAAGCGGGTCTCACCCGCCACGAAGCGCTCCATGACAACGTCTTTTTCAGGGCCACGCATCCGACCGTGCACCAACGCAACCTGGTCACCAAAGCGCAAGCGAAGCTGTTCAGCGCGTTGTTCGGCGGCGGCGAGGTCGCTTTTGTCGCTTTCCTCTACTAATGGGCACACCCAAAACGCCTGTTTTCCTGCGGCGAGATGCCGCGCGACGCCATCGACGAGTTCCGATAGCCGATCCTGCGACATCACCCGGGTTTCAACTGGCGTCCGTCCGGGGGGAAGCTCGTCGAGGATCGAGCTATCCATTTCACCATAAGCTGCAAGCGCAAGGCTGCGCGGGATCGGGGTTGCGGTCATAACCAACAAATGCGGCACGCCCCTGCCCTTGCGCGACAGCATCAGCCGCTGTGAAACGCCAAAGCGGTGCTGTTCATCAATCACCGCGACCGCAAGCGCCTTATAGGTCACAGCTTCCTGAAATATCGCATGGGTGCCAACAAGGATGTGAATTGAACCATCGGCAAGCCCCATCAAAGTTGCCTCACGCAAGCGGCCTTTTTCGCGACCTGTAAGAATCGCAATGTTGATGGGTAGGCCAGATAGTATTTTTTGAAGGCTGGCATAATGTTGCCGCGCAAGGATTTCTGTCGGCGCGAGCATCGCCGACTGCATCCCGGCCTCAACGCCGCGCAGCAGCGCCATCAGCGCGACCATCGTCTTTCCAGCGCCGACATCGCCTTGCAGCAGGCGGAGCATTGGCCGCGACTGGGCAAGATCGCCCTCAATCTCGGTTATGGCGCGCTGCTGCGCGGCTGTTAGCGCAAAAGGCAAGCGTAGCTTTGTCACCAAAGAGCCATCACCGCATATGGGCATAGCGGTTCTTTTGTCCATCGCCGCGCGGATTAACCGCATCGCAAGTTGGTTGCTGAATAGCTCATCATAAGCCAGCCTATTCCGCGCGTCTTGGTCATCCTTGTTGTGCAGTAGGTTGATTGATTTCGACCAACTCGACCATCCCCGATTGGATAATAAGGTCGGTTCAATCCACTCCGCCAAATCCGGCACATTTTGCAACGATGTCGCTGCCAATTGCCCCATGCGCCTGTTGGTTAGGCCGTCAGACAAGGGATAAATCGGTTCGGCCAGCCCCGGCGAGGCATCGCTGCCAATGGGCACAACATGGTCGGGATGGACCATCTGAAGCTCGTCCCCATAACGGTCCAGCTTGCCCGATATGATGCGCGTTTCGCCAACGGGAAGCTGCTTACGCGCCCAACCGCCATTCCGGCCAAAAAATGTCAGCGTAATATAATTGCCGTCCACATCTGCCGCAAAAATGCGCAATGGCGCACGTGGGCTATTTCCACCGCGATGATCCATGACGGTCACAGTGAGGATGATGTTTTGGCCCACATCGGCCACATCCAAGCGCGACACAGCCTTGCGATACGTCCAGCTGTGGGGGAAATGGTACAGAACATCCTTCACCCGCTCCAGCCCAAGCCGCTCCAACGGCTTGGCAAGACCAGGACCGACCCCCTTGAGGGCTCGTATGTCTGCAAATAACGGATTGAGTATATCGGGGCGCATGACTAGGGCCGCTTATAACCCGATAATCTTATTCCACCAGAAGCTAAAGGACGCGCAATGGACGCTGACCCCTATCGTCGCAAACTGCATTATCGCGCGCACCACCGTGGCACGCGTGAGGCCGATGCTATGGTCGGTGGATTTTTCGATCATTGCTCTGCGCAATGGGGCGTGATTGAGTATGAATGGTTCGAACGCCTGCTGGATGAACAGGATGTCGATATCATGGCATGGGCGCTCGGCACGGCTGAGCCGGACCCGGCCTTTGCTGGCCCGTTGATGGACCAGATGATGCGACTGGATTTCATTGTGCTTCCAGAAGGACTTAGTACCCATAAGTGATGATTGACCTGCAGCGCATCATAAACAGCCGCCAAGCACTTACGCTTGCGTCGGTGCCAAATGGCTTTGCGCCATTGTTGCTGGCGGACCTGACGCGCGCGGCAAAGACTCGTGCGCTGTATATTGCGCCCGATGAATCGGCGATGCGCGCCATTGCCGATGCCGTGCCTTTTTTCGCACCTGAAATCGAAATCCTAATTCTGCCGGGTTGGGATTGCCTTCCCTACGACCGCGCCTCGCCTTCGGTAGCCGTCACCTCGCAGCGCATGTCGACTCTGCAAGCATTGCAGCAGCCTGCGAAAAAGAAGCAGCTTGTGGTCACGACGATAAGCGCGGTGATTCAAAAATATGTAACGCCGTTCCGCATTCGCCAGACAGGCGAGCGATTGACAGCTGGCCGCGAGATAAGCCGCGATCGGCTTGCGTCCTTATTACAATCCAACGGCTATTTTCGCGTGGATACGGTCGCCGACGCTGGCGAATTTGCGATCCGTGGCAGCATTGTCGATCTGTTTCCCGCTGGCAGTGAAGTTGGCCTTCGCCTCGATTTCTTCGGCGATGAAATTGAGAGCATCCGCCGCTTTAACCCATCGGACCAACGCAGCATTGATCAGGTCGATCATTTCGACATCTTGCCCGCTGTAGAGGCCTTAATGGATGAACAGGCGATTAAACGCTTCCGCATAGGCTATCGCGAGCGATTTGGCGTCACCGCAACGGGTGACCCGCTATATCAGGCGGTATCCGAAGGCCGCAGGCTATCCGGCATGGACCATTGGCTGCCATTGTTCGAAGAGCGTATGGCGACCATATTCGATCATGTCGGACCTGACACCTTGGTAATTCGCGACAGCGGCGCGACTGCGGCGGGCCAGTCACGGCTCGACTCGATCACCGACTATCACGAAAACCGCGTAAAAGCACAGGCTGCGGAGCCCGGAAGCTACCGTCCGCTCCCGCCCGAAATGCTATATTTGAGCGGTGATGAGCTCGACCAGTTATTTGCGGATAATGCCGCGCATCTCGTCACGCCCTTTTCGCAGCCGGACTCGGCCAACATCATCGACTTTGGCATTGGTGCTGCGCGCGACTTCGCGCCGGAACGGGCGCAAAAGGCAAATGTGTATGAGGCGGTTGCCGCGCATCTTAAATCGTTACATGCCGCCAAAACCAAGACAGTCATCGCCAGCTATTCCGGTGGCGCGCGCGAACGGCTGAAGGGGTTGCTGGCGGAGCATAAGGCACCGACGATTGTCGCGGTCGATAGTTGGCAGCAAGCATTAAGCGTAGCGGCTGGCCAAACCGCCATTGTCGTTCTGCCGCTGGACCATGGCTATACCACGCCCGACCTTGTGGTGCTGAGCGAACAGGATATGCTTGGCGACCGTCTGGTGCGTCGCCAGAAACGGCGCAAGTCGGCGGACGCTTTCTTGGCCGAATTGGCCGCGCTGACGCCGGGTGACCTCGTTGTCCACCAGGACCATGGGATCGGACGGTATGATGGCCTAATTTCCATCCCCGTCGGCAACAGCCCGCACGACTGTGTTGCCCTTACCTATGCGGGTGGCGACAAATTATACGTTCCGGTTGAAAATATCGACGTGCTGTCGCGTTATGGTTCGGACAGCGAGCATGTGTCACTCGACAAATTGGGCGGCGAAGCGTGGCAGCGGCGTAAGTCAAAGCTGAAAGAACGCATCCGCGCCATTGCCGGTGAATTGCTGAAAACCGCCGCCGAACGCGCTTTGCGGGCGGGTTCGGTTATTGAAGTTGACGGCCCTGCTTATGCAAGCTTCGTCGACCGCTTTCCTTATGAGGAAACCGAAGATCAGCTGCGCGTGATTGAAGAAGTGCTTCAGGATCTGTCGGCTGGTAAACCT
This sequence comes from Sphingorhabdus sp., assembly GCA_044376035.1. Lineage (GTDB taxonomy): Bacteria > Pseudomonadota > Alphaproteobacteria > Sphingomonadales > Sphingomonadaceae > Sphingorhabdus_B. Next base: position 3,680 of record JBILLO010000079.1, on the reverse strand, counting down.
ATGGACCGGCTGGTGTGCGGAGATGTTGGCTTTGGTAAGACCGAGGTTGCGATGCGCGCCGCTTTTGCTGTGGCAATGGCAGGGCTTCAGGTCGCTGTCATTGCGCCAACGACCCTATTGGCGCGGCAGCATTATGCGAACTTTGCCGAACGTTTTCGTGATTTGCCTTTGAAACTGGGTCGCCTGTCGCGGCTTGTGCCCACCGCAGAAGCAACGCAAACGCGCGACGGGCTTGCCGATGGGACCGTGGACATTGTGATCGGGACGCATGCCGTGCTGGCAAAGTCGTTGCAGTTCAAACGCCTTGGGCTTGTCATTGTGGATGAAGAGCAACGCTTCGGCGTTAATCACAAGGAGCAGTTGAAGGCGCTCAAGACAGACGTGCATATGCTCACGCTGACCGCAACACCGATCCCGCGCACATTGCAGATGGCGATGTCGGGCTTGCGCGAGCTGTCGGTCATTCAAACCCCACCGGTCGACCGTCTGGCCGTGCGTACTTATGTCATGCCGTGGGATCCGGTCGTGCTGCGCGAAGCTTTGCTGCGCGAGCATTATCGCGGCGGGCAAAGCTTCTTCGTTGTGCCGCGCATTACCGATTTGTCCGAAGTTGAGGAATTTCTGCGCACCGAAATACCCGAAGTGAAATATGTGACCGCGCATGGCCAAATGTCGCCCACACAAGTTGAGGAGCGCATGAGCGCTTTTTATGAAAAGCGATATGATGTGCTGCTTTCAACGACCATCGTCGAAAGCGGCCTCGATATTCCAAGTGCCAACACCCTCATCATCCTGCGCGCCGATCGTTTCGGCCTTGCGCAATTATATCAGCTTCGTGGACGCGTGGGCCGGTCAAAAACGCGCGCTTATGCCTATCTCACGCACGAACCTAACCGTGTGCTGACAGAGACAGCGGAGAAACGGCTAAAGGTGCTTGGCGACCTTGATAGCCTGGGCGCAGGTTTCCAGCTTGCAAGCCATGACCTCGACATTCGTGGCGCAGGCAATCTGGTGGGTGACGAACAATCCGGCCACATCAAAGAAGTCGGCTTTGAATTATATCAATCGATGCTTGAAGAGGCGATTTTGGAAGCCCGGGCGGGCGCGCAGGGGCTGGCCAAACCACGTGGCAGCTTCTCGCCGCAAATCACCATCGACGCGCCCATTCTCATTCCAGACGATTATGTCCCCGACCTGTCGGTCCGCATGGCGCTGTATCGCCGCCTGAACGATCTCGAAGAAGGCCAAGATGTCGAAGGCTTCGCTGCGGAAATGACGGATCGCTTTGGTCCGATCCCCGAACCCACGCAGAATCTGCTCAAGCTTATCCAGATCAAGCAAAACGCGCTTATCGCGCAAGTCGCTAAGATCGAAGTCGGGGCGCGCGGGACATTGGTTAGCTTCCATCAGGACACGCCGCCCAATATCGCTGGGCTGCTCGCTTATGTCGACAAGCTTGGCCAAACGGCGAAGCTACGCCCCGATAGCAAGCTGGTGATCAACCGCGTTTGGGGCGACCCTACGGCGCGATTAAACGGATGTTTGCAACTGTCACGTGGCCTTGCCAGTCTGGCGCGCAAATCGGGTTAAGCGCAGTTTGTGGACCAGACCCTCGCAGCGGTTGGATATAAGCGGCGATGCGCGCAGAATAATCCTGCCCTGATTATTGCCGCTGTTGGATTAAGCTTTCGTCTGCACGGTTTTGCGCTTACATCGCACACATGATCGACGGTTTCGGACGCAATATCGACTATTTACGGATATCGGTGACCGACCGTTGCAATTTTCGGTGCACTTATTGCATGCCGGAACAGCAAAGCTTTTTGCCGCATCGCGACCTGCTGACCTACGACGAAATCCTAGTTTTGGTGGAACGGTTCATCGCGCATGGCATCCGCAAAATCCGCCTTACCGGCGGCGAACCGCTTGTGCGGCGCGACATCCATATCTTGATTGCGGCGCTTGGTCAGCATGTGCACAACGGCGCTCTCGAAGAATTGACCATGACAACCAATGGTAGCCGATTGGAACATTTCGCGCCGTTGCTCGCGTCGGCGGGGATGAAGCGGATAAATGTCAGCCTCGACACGTTGGATGCGGAAGCCTGTCGCCGGATCAGCCGGGGTGGTGACCTCAATACAGTGTTGGCCGGGATCCACGCGGCGCGCGCGCACGGCATGGATGTCAAAATCAACATGGTCGCGCTGAAGCAGCAGAATGAAGACGCGCTTTTGCCCATGGCGCATTTCTGCTCAGAACATAAGCTTGATCTCACATTGATAGAAACCATGCCCTTGGGCGCTGGCGTTTCGGAACGCGAAGAGAGCTACATTGCGCTTGATGATTTCACGGCGCCGCTGCGCGCACTTTATGATCTGCAACCCTTAAATCATAAGAGCGCTGGCCCTGCCCGCTATTGGCGGGTTGCGCCATTGGGCCTTCGCCTTGGCCTCATCACGCCTATGAGCCATAATTTCTGCGACCAGTGTAACCGCATTCGCCTCACCACCGACGGCAAGATTTACATGTGCCTTGGCTCGGAACTGCATGTCGATTTGCGTAAAGCCCTGCGTGCGGACACATTATCAGATGTCGATCATTTGCTTCAAAAGGCTTTGCGGCTTAAACCCCAACGCCATGAATTCGAAACACAGTTGGCGCAGCCCGGTTTGCGGCTCGCGCGACATATGAATGCAACAGGTGGATGAACCCGAATATGCAACTTGCGATCATCTCATCGGCAACCCCGCAACCCCGTGAAGCCGAAGCGCTTTTGCGTGAAGTGCATGAATTTGTGCCGCTCGACAGCGCCGATGCGGTCATCGTGCTTGGTGGCGACGGGCACATGCTTCAGGTCTTGCACCAATTATTGGAAAGCCGCCGCGACATTCCCGCTTATGGCATGAACCGGGGCACCATTGGCTTTTTGATGAATGGCTGGGACGTGCATGACCTTCCCCGCCGCTTGCAACGCGCCAAGTCCTTTTCTGTCCGTCCGTTGACGACGGACATAACCACCATCAGCGGCCAAAAATTTGTATTGCCCGCGATTAACGAAGTCTCCCTGCTGCGCGAAACGCGTCAGGCGGCGAAGCTGGAGATTTCGGTCAACGGCAGAGCCGTCATCCCCGAACTCATTTGCGACGGCATATTGGTCTCCACGCCCGCCGGGTCCACCGCGTATAATTTGTCCGCCAATGGCCCCATTCTGCCGTTGGACTCGTCGTTGCTCGCCTTGACCCCCATCAGCCCATTTCGCCCGCGACGTTGGAAGGGCGCAATCTTGCCCGACCGCTATGTCATCCGGATCAAAATATTGGAGGCGAGCAAAAGACCCGTCAGCGCGGTCGCAGATCAACGCGAAATCCGGGATATCGCGCATGTCGAAGTCGCCTTGGACCGCAACCGCGCGCTGACTTTGTTGTTCGATCCGGAACATGCCTTGGATGACCGAATTGCAATGGAGCAATTTATTGTCTGAACGGGCAATGGGCGCTTGCCAAAAGCAAAAAAGCGCTGCTATAGGCGCGCCTCTGCCTGAACATATCGGGCCGTTCCCTGGTAGCTCAGTGGTAGAGCAGTTGACTGTTAATCAATTGGTCGGGGGTTCGAATCCCTCCCGGGGAGCCATTTACTTGGCTAAGAAATTGAAATTGGAGTGGCTTGACACGATCCGATCC
>JBILLO010000078.1:0-8707 GCA_044376035.1 Sphingorhabdus sp. | reverse complement strand
GGCGACGATGCCACTGCCAATGGCCTTCATCTGGTCATCCGCAAGGCCGCGCAGCATTTTTGGTTCAATGCCCGCAATAACTTGCCCCATGAAGGCAATATCACCGATGTGTTCGGCCTCTGCCTTGGGACCACCGCCACCTGACAAAGCGAGCGCGGTCTTGGCTTCGGACAGTTCCTTCTCCATCCGCTTGCGTTCGTTGATCAGCGTTTCGATACGCACGCTTACTTCGTCCGGCGCAGTCTTCAACATTGCGGCCACATTCTTCAGCTGAGTCTCGCGGCCAACAAGCCATAAGCGCGCCGCCTCACCCGTTAGCGCCTCGATGCGGCGAATGCCGCTTGCAACTGCGCCTTCCGATACAATCGTGAACAAAGCGATGTCGCCCAATGCGTTGACATGCGTGCCGCCGCACAGTTCCAACGAATAATGCGCGTCCTCGCTCTTGCCCATCGTCAGTACGCGCACTTCGTCGCCATATTTCTCGCCAAACAACGCCAAAGCGCCAGCGGCGACGGCGTCATCGGGGGTCATCAACCGCGTCGTCACCGCGTCGTTACCGCGGATTTGCGCGTTCACATCTGCTTCGATCATCGCAATCTCTTGCGGCGTTACCGCTTGGTTATGCGAAAAGTCGAACCGCAGGCGATCCGGTGCCACCATGCTGCCCTTTTGGCTCACATGTTCGCCCAAGCGGTGGCGCAACGACGCATGCAGTAAGTGCGTGGCGCTATGGTTGGCGCGCAATGCGTTGCGGCGCGCAGTGTCGATTTTCAGCGTCACAAAATCGCCGACTTTGATCTCGCCTGTGCCAATCGTGACCTGATGCGCGTGCAGTCGGCCCAAGGGCTTTGCCGTGTCCGTCACTTCGCCGCGCATATTGCTACTGGAAATAACGCCAGCGTCACCCATCTGGCCGCCGCTCTCGCCGTAAAATGGCGTCTGATTCGTGATGACCGTGACTGTATCATTGGCGACCGCCGATTGCACCTCAATGCCGTCATTGACGAGAGCCACAACCTGCCCCTCGCCTTCGCTTGCGGCATAGCCTGTAAACTCGGTGCTGCCGACGCGTTCGGCGATATCGAACCAGACATCGTCCGACGCCTTCGCGCCGGAACCCTTCCACGCAGCCCGCGCCATGGCTTTTTGATTATTCATCGCGGTTTCAAAACCCGCCTGATCAATACCAAAGCCTTGCGCACGCAACGCGTCTTCGGTCAGGTCATAGGGAAAACCATAAGTGTCATACAGCTTGAACGCCGTGTCGCCTGCCAAAATATCGCCCGGCGTCATACCAGCGGTCGCTTCGTCGAGCAGCTTAATGCCCTTGTCGAGCGTCCGGCGGAACTGCGTTTCCTCTTGCTTCAACGTCGCCTCAATCATGGGCTGCGCGCGCAATAGTTCGGGATACGCCGCACCCATTTCGGCGGCAAGGCTTCCGACCAGACGATGCATCAATGGCTCTTTTGCGCCAAGAATATGCGCATGACGCATGGCGCGGCGCATGATCCGCCGCAGGACATAGCCACGACCTTCATTCGACGGCATCACGCCATCGGCCAGAAGGAAACTGGTCGAGCGCAAATGGTCCGCGATGACGCGATGGCTGGCCTTTTGATCGCCAACCGCCTTTGTACCCGTCAGCTCCTCAGAGGCGTTGATCAACGCCTTGAACGTATCGGTGTCGTAATTGTCCGGCACGCCTTGCATGACCGCAGCGATCCGCTCCAGCCCCATGCCCGTATCGATAGACGGCTTTGGCAAGGGCAGGTCAGTGCTATCGTCCTGCCGTTCAAACTGCATGAACACGAGGTTCCAGATTTCGACAAAACGGTCGCCATCTTCGTCCGGGCTTCCCGGTGGGCCACCGAAAATATGGTCGCCATGGTCGTAGAATATCTCACTGCATGGTCCGCAGGGCCCCGTGTCACCCATCGACCAGAAATTGTCCGTCGTGGCGATACGGATGATCCGTTCTTCAGGCAGGCCGGCAATCTTGCGCCACAGGTCGAACGCCTCGTCATCGGTGTGATAGACGGTGGTCGTCAACCGTGCTGGGTCAAGCCCCCATTCCTTCGTCAACAAGGTCCATGCATGGGTAATCGCCTGCTCCTTGAAATAATCGCCAAACGAAAAATTGCCGAGCATTTCAAAAAACGTGTGGTGCCGCGCCGTATAGCCCACATTATCGAGGTCGTTATGCTTGCCCCCTGCCCGCACGCATTTCTGGCTTGAGGCGGCACGGGGCGTTTCGCGACTTTCAAGGCCGGTAAACACGTTCTTGAACGGCACCATCCCGGCATTGACGAACATCAATGTCGGGTCATTATAGGGCACGAGCGGTGCAGACTGCACTATGTCATGATTGGCACCACCGAAATAATCGAGGAAGCCGCGGCGAATGTCATTGGTCGATGTCATAATGACTGCGACTTAGGGAACGACTCGCCGCGCTGCAAGACGGATATGCAGTTTGTGGTCGCCATCACGCATAGGCGTAAGGTCCGCCCTTTTGCAGGGCGGTCTGATACGCTCGGCGGGCATGGATTTTTTCGACGAAAGCAGTGAGGTTTGGCAGGTTTGCAGCCCGGCCCATCTTAACCGCTGCTTCGGCCGGAAAACTCATCATAATATCAGCGCCCGTGAGGGTATCGCCAACAAACCAGCCCGTCGCTTTCAAATTGTCATCCATGAACGCAAAATGGCTTTCAAGCTGCTCGTTAATGCGCGGATGCAGGGGTGCAGCAGCATCGCCCAACCGCGCCGTATACAGGTTCAACAAGATCGGCGTCATCGCCGAGCCTTCGGCAAAATGCATGAACTCGAGATAGCGGATGTGCGCGTCAGTGCCGCGTGCAGGGACAAGGTGACCACCATTATGCCGTTCGCACAGATATTCGACGATTGCGCCGGATTCGAAAATCACATTGCCATCATCTTCAATCAACGGCGATTTACCCAAGGGATGGACGTTCAAAAGCGCTTCGGGCGCAAGATTGGTCACAGCATCACGGGCATGTTGGCGGATTTCATAAGGAAGATTCAGTTCTTCGAGCAACCACAAGATACGTTGTGAACGCGAATTGTTGAGATGGTGTACGATGAGAGTCATAGCTGCTTCCTTATATATGGTCGTAATTTTGATGCATTTGCGCGGCGATTTCGCGCACCAGCTTGGCGGCGACTATGGCGGTAATGTCGTTCACGTCACGCGCGGGGTTAAGTTCGACGATGTCCGCGCCCACTATTCGCGCGCGTTGTTTGGCGATAATGGACAGGACTTCGCGGACCGTTAAGCCGCCGGGTTCGGGATGGGCCACGCCGGGCGCTTCGGACGGGTCGATGCCATCAAGGTCAACGCTGATATACAATGGGCCGTCAAGGATGGGCACCATCGCGGCTTCGAAATTGCGTATCGGCAGAATTTCAACATTGTAACGGTCCGCTTGTTCGCGGCAGTGCGTATTCAACGTGCGAACACCCACCTGCACGATATGCTTTGCATGGCCCCCTTCCATTATGCGGGCAAAGGGAGAGGCATGGCTGCGCGGATTGCCTTCGAAATCGGCGTATAGATCGGGATGCGCATCAAAATGCAGGATGTTCAGCGGTCCATGCCGCGCCGCCAGCGCCGCAACAATGGGGTATGTCACCGCGTGATCACCGCCAAGCAACAGCGGGATAGCATCCGCCTCCACGCTTTTGGTCACCGCCTGTAAAATCAATGCGTCATCGGCAGCGCAGTCAACGTCCGATAACGGCAAATCGCCGAGGTCCTTGAACATAACGTCAGTGCCAATTTCAAGCCCGGATTGCGCGAATAAATTGCCCCGGTCGCTCCACAATGCTGCGCGGATGGCCGGTGGCGCCAATGCTGCACCGCGCTCAAATGAACTGTTCTGATCAGTCGGCAAGCCGATAAGATAAATGATGGGCCCCATGCCAACCGTTGTGCCCCAGCCATTGTGCCTGTCAAGAACTTAGCGCCCGTGCGTCCGCCAATGCCGTAAAGACTGCAAGGGGACGCATCTACCGACCTTCACGCAAATGACCCGCCCCGGGGTGGACCAGGGCGGGTCGAAAGCAGCGGCCTCAGACAAAGCCGCGCTTGTTCTTAAAAACCTTAAGCATCGTCTTCCGCGTCTGGCCCGGTCATCAGGACCTCAGCGACTTCTTTTGTCTTTCCGCGAATGGCTGCTTCCAACCGAGCCGCAACCTCCGGATTTTCGGTCAGATAGCTTTTCGAATTCTCACGACCTTGGCCAATACGAATCGAGTCATAGCTAAACCAACTACCCGATTTTTCTACCAATCCCGCCTTCACACCCAGATCGAGCAGCTCACCCGTTTTGGAAATGCCTTCGCCATACATGATGTCAAATTCGACCTGTTTGAATGGCGGCGCGACCTTATTCTTTACAACCTTCACACGGGTCGCGTTGCCAACAATATCTTCGCCTGCCTTGATCTGGCCCGTGCGGCGAATGTCCAAACGCACCGATGCGTAGAATTTCAGCGCATTGCCACCCGTTGTGGTTTCTGGCGAACCATACATCACCCCGATCTTCATACGAATCTGGTTGATGAAGATGACCATGCAGTTTGAACGGCTGATCGAACCTGTAATCTTACGCAGCGCTTGGCTCATCAACCGCGCCTGCAAACCCACATGGCTGTCGCCCATTTCGCCTTCGATTTCCGCGCGCGGGACAAGTGCCGCGACCGAGTCGATGACGATGATGTCCACGGCGTTTGAACGCACCAAAGTGTCGGCAATCTCAAGCGCTTGTTCGCCAGTATCTGGTTGCGACACGATCAAATTGTCCACGTCGACGCCAAGCTTCTTCGCATAGCCGGGATCAAGCGCATGCTCTGCGTCGATGAATGCCGCCGTGCCGCCTGCCTTTTGCGCCTCTGCAATCACGTGCAGGGTCAATGTCGTCTTACCCGAACTTTCAGGGCCATAAATTTCAATCACGCGTCCCTTGGGCAATCCACCAATGCCAAGTGCGATGTCCAACCCAAGCGAACCCGTCGACACAGCATCGATGCTAATCGCCTCACGACTGCCAAGCTTCATCGCCGAACCCTTGCCAAATGCGCGATCAATCTGCGCCAATGCTGCTTCTAGGGCCTTTTCACGTTCCGAATTTTTCATACCGTTTGCCTGATTCCCATCAATTATCTTGAGACTAGCTGCCATTTTTCCACTCCTTAGCGTCATGCCTATTCCGAAAGACTTCCTCGGAACATTTGCTATGTACGCCTTATGTTCTAAAAGAACAAGAGTGGAACAAATAAATTTACATCTTGTATTTCAATATCTAACCTAATCATCTTTCGCAAGCGCGTCGTGAACCGCTTCTGCAATGTGCTTAACAGAAAATGGCTTAGCCAAGAAAGCGACATTGTCGAGGCAGATCGTTTCGCGCAATCGGCGGCTATATCTTGTTCAAAACGGCCCCTTACCCGATAAAATCCTGCTACGCAGAGTTAAGGCGCAGCTAACCATAGCCTTGGGCTGGTACGCAACGGAATATTTGTCAAGATTTCGTGATTGCCATTCAGGTTCTGCCTCGAACCCGCTGAAACTTCATCTACCCTGCCGAAGTGACTTCGACCGCCGACGCCATTTGGCACTTACGCGCCACCGCCAAAACCAGGCGGAGAGGAAATAGCCAATGGCCGCCATCACAATCGAAATAATTGCTAGGCCAGCTAACCCCTGAACGAGTGCAAGTGGCGCTTCATTCCAGACATAATCACCCCAAGCGGATAAGGGCGCAGCCGTTTCAACAAGTTCATAAAAGCGCCCGGAACCATTGTTTAACCGCAAAACGGATTCACCGACATAGATTGACCCGAAGAGGATAAATGGCGTGGTCGCTGGCATGCTGAGAAAAGTCATCGCCGCGCCGATCGGAATATTGGCACGCAGCGGCAGCGCCAATAATGCTACGCCAGCAATTTGAACACCGGGTACCAGCAGGAAAATGCCCACGAGCAGGCCAAGCGCGACGCCGCGCGGCACCGAACGGCGCGTAAAACGCCACAATGCCGGGTGGAATACGCGTTGCGCAAAAGGACGCAGAAAACGGCTGCGTTCAAAGCTGTCGCGAGTCGGCGCTTGCTTATGTAACCAGGCGTTGAATTTGCTCATCCGCGATCCCGCATAATCCGTCCTTGTTCCCGCTTCCAGTCGCGCTCTTTTTCCGTCGCACGCTTGTCTGGGGCCTTTTTACCCTTTGCCAACGCCAGTTCCACTTTCGCCCTACCCCGGCCATTGAAATAAATCGACAGTGGAACGAGCGTCATACCTTGACGCATCACTGCTCCATGCAGCTTGTTTATTTCACGTTCGTTAAGCAGCAACTTGCGCGGGCGCTTGGGTTCGTGATTGAAACGGTTACCATGACTGAATTCAGGAATATTGGCGTTAATCAACCAAATTTGATCATCACGAACTTCGGCGTAGCTCTCGGCAATTGAGCCCTCGCCAAAGCGTAAGGACTTTACCTCGGTACCGGTCAGGACAATGCCAGCTTCATATTTGTCATCAATATGAAAGTCATAGCGCGCCCGCCGGTTCTCAGCGACCGTTTTGACCTTGTTAAATGCTTCCGGCTTTGGACGAGTCATCAGATGAGACCTGCATTCTCCAATGCGGCATCAACCTGACGACGGCTCGCCTCACTCGGCGGCGTCATTGGCAAACGCAACTCCGTCGGGAAACCTTCGATTACCCTCGACAAAGCATATTTGATTGGACCGGGGGACGCATCAGAAAACAATGCCAAATGGAGAGGATAAAGCTTGTCGTTCAGTTGACGCGCCAATTCATAATCGCCTGAGGCACAAGCCGCCTGAAACTGCGCGCATAGCTTCGGCGCGACATTCGCCGTCACCGAAATACAGCCTTTGCCACCCGCCGCGTTGAAAGCGAGCGACTGTTCATCGACGCCTGACAACAGACAGAAGTCCGGCCCACACGCCAAACGGTGGTCGGTGACACGCGGCATATCGCCACTGGCATCCTTAATGCCGATTATAGTTGGCAACTTTGCCAGACGGGCGACGGTTTCCGGCTCGATATCTGTCACCGTGCGCGCCGGCACATTGTATAACAATATCGGCAAGTCGTTCTTTTTCGTCATATGCTCGAAATGCGCGTAAATGCCCTCTTGATTTGGCCGGTTGTAATAAGGCGCAACCACAAGCCCAGCGGCGGCCCCGCTTTTCTTAGAAAAGTTGAGGTGCAGGACCGCATTATTTGTGTCGTTTGAACCGCAACCTGCGATGACAGGCACGCGCCCAGCGGCTTGCTCAATGCATATCTCAATGACACGATGATGCTCCGCGTTAGACAGTGTCGACGCCTCTCCAGTGGTTCCTGCGGGCACAAGCGCGCTTGACCCTTGCTCGATTTGCCAATCGATTAACGCACGAAAATGCTTTTCGCTAAACGCTCCGTCGCAAAAAGGAGTCACTAGAGCCGGTATTGATCCGGAAAACATATTATATGACTTTCATTCTGATCCAAATTGAACGCTAAGCTTATCATAGTCGCTCGTTCAGCGATTGATAAGGTTGGGGTCCATAATATGTCCGGCATGGTAAAGCACCTTCTTTCAGCATCGGCCCTCATTATTTCATGCGCTGCACTCGCCTCCGCGCAGCAATCCGACGGGATCATATGGAAACCCGGTACTGGCAGTGGACAAACGTCCGCGCCATCCGGACAACCACTGTCTACACCGGTCATTTACGACCCAAGCGAGGGCAAAATCCCCGCCGCGCTGCAGCGATGGAAAATGTTGAACGCACCCGGCAATTTCAGCTTTAACGATTATGCATCATTCCTCATGCTGTACCCGGACTGGCCAAATACCGATGACATGCGGCAGAAAGCGGAACGGGCGATCAATCCCCTATCTTACTCTCCAAACCAATTAGTGGCGTATTTTGACCGCTTGCCGCCCGTGACCAATGAAGGCCGCGCGAAATTTGCGTTAGCGCTGGATTCTGTTGGCGATAAGGCGCGCGCCCAAGCACAAGCGCGCGAAGCTTGGCGCGGTGGCGCACTTAGCGACGAAGATGAGGGTCGGGTTTTCCGCATAGCTAGCGGCACGCTGACATCCGCCGACCATGATGCACGAGTCGACCGGCTGTTATGGTCAGGATCCACGCGCAGCGCCGAACGCTGGGTCGCATTTACCTCACCGCAGCGTCGCCCTGCGTTTGTGGCTGCGCTTGCAACGCGAATGAAATCACCCGATGCCGCGTTAAAGGTGCAAGAAGCAGGCGCTTTAGCGAACACCGAAGCCAGTCTGCTGGCGGCGCGGGCGGACGCGATGCGCGCTGCTGGTGACAGCTTTGCAGTGCGCGAATTGCTTGCAAACCGGGGAAACCTGGTCGCACCGGTGCCCGTACCCAAGGATTGGTTCCAATTGCTGCTCACGCACGCACGCGCTGCCGAAATTGACGGCCAATATGACGTGGCATATCGCATCGCCTCGCGTGTGGACGACGCTGTCCCTGCAGGCCTTATAATGGCGGATCAGGATCTGCCGACGCGGGATCGATATACCAGCCTCACTTGGCTGGCCGGATCGGTGGCTATGGACCGTTTGGGCCGCCCTCGTGATGCCGTAAACATGTTCGAACGCTATGCGATTGCCGCAAAAACCCCACAAACCCGATCAAA
>JBILLO010000005.1:0-27291 GCA_044376035.1 Sphingorhabdus sp. | reverse complement strand
CTCCGCCACAACCCAGCCTGCCAGCAGTGCGACAAGCCATCCTTAACGCTCTCGCCCAACCGCCGCCAGCACTATGCCCGCATTGCCGAAAATTCATCAATAATGAGAAAGTGCCAAAGTAGTGCTAATCTTTCAGCCCCTATTCAATTTTCCCATGCTATTTTTGTCTAATCGGGTAAATCGCAACAAAATCTCAGGACATAAAATTGGCACGTAAATTTCTCTATATCGTCGCAGCGCTTATCGTCCTTGTCATTGCAGGTGGCTTTGTCATTCGTATTTACGAAAGCGAGCTGACTGAGCTTGCCTTTGTTCCGACGGCCAAGTTTGAACCGCAACCGGCCTTTGAACCTAACAAATATGCAGGCAACGACATGTGGTTTGCGCGTCCCGGCAAGATAGGCAATCCTGCGGACTGGTTGCCGATGGGCGCAGCGACGCCGGAAATGCGCGGTTCTGCTGCGATATTTTTTGTGCATCCTAGTTCCTATATCGGCAGGGATTATTGGAACGCGCCCCTGAATGACACAGAATCACAAGACCGCGCGCGGATGTTCCTGCGCGGCCTTGCGTCGCCGCTCGCCAGTGCAGGCGAGATGTGGGCACCACGTTACCGCCAAGCGGCGATTGGCGCGTTTCTGACCAATAAGCCGGAGGGCCAGCAAGCGCTGAATGCCGCGTATCAAGATGTGCTCTTGGCCTTTGATGAATTTGCGGCAAAGGTCCAAAAAGACCGCCCGATCATATTGGCCGGGCATAGCCAAGGCGCGCTGCACCTCACAAATTTGCTCAAGGACCGCGTGGCGGGCAAGCCAATCGCGAAGCGCATTGTCGCCGTCTATGCCGTTGGTTGGCCGATATCGATAACCGCTGATATGCCTCAAATGGGCTTACCTGCTTGCACGGGCCCCGATGACACCGGCTGCATCATGGCGTGGCAAAGCTTTGCCGAGCCTGCCGAATATGACCGGATCGTCAAAGCCTATAACGCCACAACCGGATTTGACGGCACGCCGCGCAAGGACACGCCGATTTTATGCACCAACCCGCTAAATGGCGGAGCGGAGCCTGCTGCGTTGATGGCGGCGAATTTGGGCACGTTAAAGCCCGATGATGAATTAAAAACGGGCGAAATGATCGTTGGTGCGGTGCCGGCACGATGCGATGGCAAGGGGTTCCTGCTGATTGGCGATCCGCCAGAGATTGGCCCTTATGTCCTTCCTGGCAACAATTACCATGTGTATGATTTTCCCTTATTCTGGGCCAATGTTCGGGCGGATGCGACACGGCGTTTGCAGAAATATCTGCAGAAATGATTTTTGAATCGGTCGCCAGTTTCCGCGATCAACTGCCAGACGGCGGGGTTTTAATCGGGCTAGATGTCGGCAGCAAAACCATTGGCACGGCGTTTTGTGATGCTGGCTGGACCTTCGCCTCGCCAGCCGACCTCATCAAACGCGCCAAATTTACCAAGGATAAATTCGCATTACAGGCCGCTATCGCGACGCGGCTAACGCGCGGCATCGTGATTGGCTTGCCGTTGAATATGGATGGCAGCGAAAGCCCGCGGAGCCAGTCCAGCCGCGCCTTTGCGAAAAATATCGAAGATCTAGGCCTTCCGATTTTGTTGCGTGACGAACGTTGGTCGACTCAAGCCGTCGAACGCGACATGATCGCCGCCGACATGAGCCGCGCCAAACGCGCAGAGAAAATCGACAGCGGCGCAGCAGCGTTCATCCTGCAAGGCGCGATTGATGCGCTGACGCTTGGGTGATGTTGTTATAAAAGGCACTATTACGCGCCATAATTTCTCCCACTTCCCTTGAATCCCCCCGTCACCCTGAACTTGGTTCAGGGTCCATCGCGCAGCACGCTCCGATCTAGAGAGGCTAAATAGACCCTGGAACGACAGTCACCGAAGGTGAAACAAGTTCAGGGTGACGAATGGTCTACGGAAACGCGCAATGCGGCAACGACGCCCCATCCTTACAAATCATTTGAGTCTCATCCAAATCCCTATTAAGGGCATCGCTTTAATGACATGGACAAAACCCTTCGCCGCCGACAGCTTTCCAAGCGGGTCGGATGCCTTTCCGCACAAGCATTTGCTTGGCATCGCCGGACTTCAGACTTGGGAAATTCTCTACATCCTTAAAGAGGCGGAGCAATGGGTTGCGCTAAACCGCTCTGGCGCTGCGAAACATGTTGATACGCTTTCCGGCCTAACAATCATCAATGCCTTTTTTGAAAATTCAACGCGCACCTTGTTATCGTTCGAAATCGCTGGAAAGCGGCTCGGCGCGGACGTTGTCAATATGCACGCGGCGCAGTCGAGCGTAAAAAAGGGCGAAACCCTTATCGACACGGCAATGACGCTCAACGCCATGCGCGCGGACGCCATTGTGATTCGCCATGGCAGTTCCGGCGCGGTGCAGCTCATCTCCGGCAAAGTCGACTGTCCCGTGCTGAACGCCGGTGACGGTAGCCACGAGCACCCGACTCAAGCCTTGCTTGATGCGCTGACCATCATGCGCCGCAAGGGCAAGGTTGAAGGTCAAACCGTCGTCATTTGCGGCGACGTTCTGCACAGCCGGGTGGCAAGATCCAATCTGTTTTGCCTCAAATCGCTGGGCGCAGAGGTGCGCGTTGTTGCACCCCCTGCCCTCATGCCAAGCGGGATTGAGGGCTTTGGTGCCGTTCCCTTTAGCAATTTCGATGCCGCATTGAACGGGGCCGATGTCATTATGATGCTTCGCCTGCAAAGCGAACGGATGCAGGGCGATTTCATCCCATCGGCGCGTGAATATTTCCATTTATATGGCCTCGACGAACGGCGGTTGGCGTTGGCCAAACCCGACGCGCTTGTCATGCACCCCGGCCCCATGAACCGAGGCGTCGAAATTGCCAGCAGCATCGCTGATCATGTTGATCGCTCAGCCATTACTGAGCAGGTAGAAATGGGCGTTGCGTTGCGGATGGCCTGCCTCGACATATTGACTCGCAAGGCGCGTGGTCAGGAGGGATGGGCATGACCGGTGTGAACATCATTCACGGCCATATCATCCTGCCCGGCGCGGATAAGGCAGAGCCATTGCATCTGCATATCGAGGACGGCAAAATTGCCTCGGTTGGCAAGGCCGCCCCGATTGCAGACCATATCGACGCCAGCGGGTTGATCGTTGCACCGGGCATAATTGATTTGGGTGTTTTTAAAACCGATAAACCTGCGTTCAGATTTGGCGGGATAACCCGCGCGGCATTGATGCCCGATCAGTCGCCTGTGCATGATGATCCAGCAACCGTCCGCTTTGCCGCATTAAAGGGTAAGCCCGATTTGTGGGTTCACCCCCTTGCCGCCGCCACGCAAGGCCTTGACGGGCTTCGTATGGCGGAAATTGCGCTGATGAAAGAGGCCGGAGCACTGGGTGTGGCGACTGGCCGCAAATGGATATCCGACAGCGGCGTCATGCTCCGCATCATGCATTATTGCGCAGCTTTAGACCTTCCCGTCATCCTGCATAATGAAGATTCAGGGGTAACCGGCCATGCCGTCGCAACGGCGGGCGAAACCGCCACTTTGCTTGGTCTTTCAAGCGCGCCAATCATTGCCGAAACACTCGCTATCGCCCGCGACCTGATGTTGGCGGAAGAAAGCGGCGCGCATGTGCATTTTCGGCAAGTCACCACCGCACGCGGCCTTGACCTGATCCGTGCGGCAAAGACAAAGGGCCTGCGTGTTACGTGCGGAATCACGCCAGCGCATGTTTTCCTTTCGGACAACGCCATTTCGGATTTCCGCACCTTTGCGCGGCTTTCACCGCCGTTGCGGTCCGAAAGCGACCGGATGGCATGCATCGCCGCAATTGCCGATGGCACGATTGACGTCATCGCATCAGGCCATGACCCGCGCGGGCCAGAAGACAAACGCCTGCCTTTTTCCGAGAGCGAGCCCGGCATGGCGGGGGCGGAAACATTGCTGGCGCTGGCGCTCAACCTCGTGCGCGATAATGTGATCTCAACTGGCCGCATGTTTGAATTGCTCGCGTCGAACCCGGCAAAGATATTAGGATTAAACGCAGGCCAAATTGTTGAAGGACAAGAGGCCGACTTGATCTTGATCGACCCTGATGCGCCATGGCAAGTCGATGGTGACCGCATGGCCGCGTTGGCAGGCAACACACCCTTTGACCGCTTGCCCGTTCAAGGCCGCGTTCGGCAGATGTTAAAGGGCGGCAAGGTTATTTAGGGATAGGCAGATATTGCCTTGGCATCCTCTCTACATCATCGCCGACGCTTTCAAACGGGTTCCAAGCCCCCATCGGTTACCTTGCGATAAAAACAGCTTCTTGCGCCGGTATGGCAGGTCGGACCTTGCGGCCGTGCGATGATCCATATGGCGTCTTGATCGCAGTCGATGCGCATGTCGACGATATGCAAGACATTGCCGCTGCTTTCGCCCTTTTGCCAGATGCGCTGGCGGCTGCGCGAAAAAAATGTGGCGCGGCGGCTTTCGATGCTTTGCGCAAGCGCCTCTGCGTTCATATGCCCCACCATCAACACTGTGCCGTCGGCTTGATCCGTGATTACGGCAGTCACCAATCCATTGGCGTCATATTTGGGGTCAAGCGTCCATCCGCTTTCTCGTTCGTCGGTCATGCTGGCTGCGTAACCCAACCATCTTTGCCCCGCCAACATTTTCTTTGTGATAATCACACGACAAGGGGGAGACAATTGTAACGGCCATGCCTATAGGCAACGCAGCGAAGCGTAGCGGGATTTTATATATGCTGACCACGGACCCTTTTGATGACGACAAACTTCGCGAGGAGTGCGGGATTTTCGGTGTCTACGACACAGAAGGCGCGTCTGCTATGGTGGCGCTTGGCCTCCATGCCCTGCAACATCGCGGGCAAGAGGCCGCGGGCATCACCAGCTTTGATGATCATGATTTCCACACGCACCGCGCAATGGGCCATGTCGCGGGCAATTTTGACCGTGAAGAAATCATTGGCGGCTTGGTTGGACGATGCGCCATTGGCCATGTGCGCTATTCGACCACTGGCGAAACATCATTGCGCAATGTGCAGCCTTTATATGCCGATCTTGCCACAGGTGGCTTTGCTATTGCACACAACGGCAATATCTCGAACGCGATGACCGTGCGCCGTGACCTTGTGCGTCGCGGTTCAATTTTCCAGTCCACATCGGACACCGAAGTGATCATCCATCTGGTCGCGACCTCGGGCTACCGGACGTTGCTTGATCGTTTGATTGACGCGTTGAAGCGCGTTGAGGGCGCCTATTCGCTCCTGTGCTTGACGACAGAGGGCATGATTGCCTGCCGCGACCCGTTGGGCATTCGGCCATTGGTCATGGGCAAGCTTGGTGACACCATCATCTTTGCATCGGAAACCGTCGCACTTGATATTGTGGGCGCAGAATATATCCGGTCGGTCGAGCCCGGCGAATTGGTTGTGGTGCGTGGAACGGAAATCCAGTCGCACAAGCCGTTCATTCCTATGTCGCAACGGCCCTGCATTTTTGAGCATGTCTATTTCTCACGACCCGACTCAATCGTCGAAGGCATCAGCGTTTATTCGGTGCGCAAGGCGATTGGCGCTGAACTGGCGCGTGAAAATGGCGTCGATGTCGATTATGTCATTCCAGTGCCCGATAGCGGCACGCCAGCGGCCATAGGTTATGCCGAAGCTGCAAAAATCCCGTTTGAACTTGGCATCATCCGTTCGCATTATGTCGGCCGCACCTTCATTCAACCCGGCGACGGCGTCCGCCATTTGGGGGTGAAGTTAAAGCATAATGCAAACAGAAACTTGGTTGCCGGCAAACGCATCGTCCTTATCGACGATTCCATTGTCCGTGGCACAACTTCGCTGAAAATCGTGCAGATGATGCGCGAAGCAGGCGCTGCTGAAGTGCATATGCGCATTGCAAGTCCACCAACAATGAACAGTTGCTTTTACGGCGTGGATACGCCCGAACGCTCCAAGCTGCTCGCCAGCCGCATGGATGTCGAAGAAATGCGACAGTTTATTCAGGCCGACAGCCTTGCCTTCCTTTCGATCGACGGACTCTATCGCGCGCTTGGCGAAGATTCGCGCCATGCGGACAGACCGCAATATTGCGATGCGTGCTTCACGGGCGATTATCCCACCACCCTGACCGACCATGAAGAGCATGAGGCAAGTGACCTCATGATGCTTGGCGGCCAAAAACGGGCATAAGCATGACGAACGCATTTGAAGGCAAAATTGCGCTAGTAACCGGTGCAAGTCGCGGAATTGGCGCGGCAACCGCGACGGCACTGGCGGCGCAAGGCGCACATGTGATTTTGACCGCGCGGACGGCAAAAGACCTTGAAGCTGTCGAAGACGCCATTTTTGACGCGGGCGGCAGCGCGACCATCGCTCCGCTCGATTTAACCGATGGCGACAGTATAGCGCGCCTCGCGGTCGCGGTGACGGAGCGTTGGGGCAAGCTCGATATCCTTGTCTTGAACGCTGCGATGCTTGGCACATTAAGCCCAGTGCCCGCGATTGATGGCGTAGAATTTGCGCGATTGTTCACATTGAACGTCACGGCACAGCAAGTGATGATCGCATCATTTGATGCCTTGTTACGCAAAAGTGACGCAGGCCGATTATTAGCGCTCACATCCTCCGTTGGTGCAAATCCGCGTGCGTTTTGGGGCGCATATGGTGCATCTAAGGCAGCGTTGGAAAATTTGGTCGAGTGCTATGGCGATGAGGTCAAAAACCTGTCGCACGTCCGCACGGCTATAGTCGACCCCGGCCGCACGCGCACCAAAATGCGCGCTTCGGCCTATCCCGGCGAAGACCCGTCAACGGTTAAAGAGCCATCGGTTGTGGCGGACGCGATTTGCGCGTTGCTGGCGAGCGCGTTTGAGACCGGGCACAGGTTGACGGTCGAGGGATAGCCACACCAAATCAAAATTTGTCATTCCCGCAAAAGCGGGAATCCATAAGCTGACGATCCAGTTTTGACCAAGTGTGCCGTTTTCGCGCACAGCTTCGGTTATGGATTCCCGCTTTCGCGGGAATGACACGCTTTGTTGCTCGATTAATTTTTCGTTGCAGTGAAAGCCGCCAACGCCCGTCCGCGCGCAGCTTTATGACCAATAATCTTGCGCGGATAGCTTTTCGGGCGCGCGCCATATTCATCGGGGTCGTGGATATAGGGCTCCTGCAACGCCGCCAATTCGGGCACCCATTCACGAATATAATGTGCGGCATCGAATTTTTCCGATTGCGACAATGGCGCCATGATGCGCACGAACATGTTGCTGTCGACACCCGTGCCAGCGGTCCACTGCCAATTGACGCTGTTGCTGCCATAATCGGCATCGACCAAAGTATCCCAAAACCATTTCTCGCCTTCGCGCCAGTCAATCAGCAGATGCTTGACCAAGAATGATGCCGTAATCATGCGCACGCGGTTGTGCATCCAACCCGTCGCCCATAATTGCCGCATTCCGGCATCGACGATGGGATAGCCTGTTTTGCCCTTCGTCCACGCGACAAAATCGGCCTTTACAGATGGATCGGATAGATCGCGCCAAGGCAGCTTGTCGAATGCGTCGCGCGCATTTTTTGCGCCATATTCGGGCATCTGGACAATGACATTCTGCGCATAATCTCGCCACACCAGTTCTTTTAAGAACACATCCACTGAGCCGCCCGCCAACATGGTTGCATGCCAGCAAGCCGCAGGCGAAATCTCGCCAAAGTGCAAATGCGCAGACAGAAAGGATGAGCCTTCCACGGACGGCAGGTTGCGTTTTTCGTCATAGAATTTTGCCTTGTCGACAAAATCCTCCAGCCGCTTTTTGGCCCCCGCCGCACCGGGCGTCCACATGGCCACCATGTCGCTCGACCAATCGGGCTTAGTCGGTAGCAAGTTCCATGCAACGATATCCTCGCTCGCTGGCCAGTTCTGCGGCGCAGCCAGTTGCGTGGGCGCTGCCAATGGCGCTGGCGGGGGCATATGCTGCCACAAGGCGCGCATGAACGGGGTGTAAATCTTATACTGTCCGCCGCTGCCCGTGGTCACGCTGCCTGCGGGAAGCAGATAATTGCCATCATGGCATATGAACGCAGTGCCTTCGCCCAAACCATTGGCAACAGCCCTCTCGGCATTGCGCCACCAAGGTTCATAATGGCGGATGCAATGAATCGCCGAGGCATTCGTCTCTGCGGCCAACGCGCACAGAATCTCGTCGGATTGTCCCGTCCGCAATGTTAGCCGTGAACCAAGCGCGCGCAGGTCGCTATCAAGCGCTGTCAGGCTATGGTGCAGCCACCAGCGCGAAGCAGCGCCCATCTTGCGGTGCTTTGGCGTGTCGTCGTCGAGGATATACACCGGAATGACTGGCGAACCACTTGCCACTGCGGCTGCCAATGCAGGTTGGTCCGCAAGGCGCAGATCACGACGGAACCAGAGGATCACGGGTGCGGTCATTCTGGGGGCCTTAAGGTCACGGTGAACCTGTCCTTTACCATCGGGTCCATGAATCGTTGATCGCGAAGGACAATATGGTCGTCGTGCAATTCGGCGACCGGCATTCGGCTCCAGAAAAGGAAGGCTTGCGCATCAGCATTATTTTTCGCCCACAGTTTGATACGCGGGTCCGACATGTTTGTTTTACCTAAAGTTGTGGCCGACATATCCTGCCATCTGCCCTCGACGGAATATTCTTCAACACCGTAAATCTCTGGATGAGGTATGATCCGCCCCGCCCCACTATCTCGCACGAGCAGCTCGCGTTCCCAAAACGCCAAGGGAACTGGGTTAGCGACCATTATATCTGGTCCATCATATCGAAAGGTTGCGATGCCACTAATGACCCAATTAATCAAAATATATGCAAATACGCTGCCGAACCCAAACCAAGCAGGATAACTCCACCGAGCAGATCCTTTTTTCTCAAGCCGGCGAGAAATCCACACCGCTGCCGCCAGAAATGCCCAAAGCCAGATATCAATAATGAACAAAGTGTCGCCATAGAACCACTGGCTTGAAAATGGCTCAAGCAAACGAATGCCATAGCTGTTGAACCAGTCGAACAGCGGGTGACTCAAGCATCCAATATAGGCGAGCGCCAGCAACCAGCCCTTATGCACTGCCAATCGCTTTTCAGGTCGCTTGCCGCGTTTTGCCTGCCACTGGTCAAACCACAGCATGATCCCCCACAGCAACAATGGCAAGACCAGCATGGCAATTGGCCCATGCGTCAGTCCACGCCGCAGCGCGAGATGCTGTTGCCCGCCAAGCAATGTCGCCACGGCGTCGATATCGGGAATATTCGCCGCAATAATGAGCGTGGGCATCGCAAGGCCGGTTTTCCGCTTCAAACCCATCTGCCCAATGAGCGCGCCAACAAGACTATGTGTGAGATTATCCATATAGCATCTGCTGACGGATTAGGGCCAAAATGGCAATACGGCGTTATCGCTATGCGGATTTTGTGCACACAAAGTGGCGGTGGTGTGGGAAAGCAATATCCTCAAATACCCGTTCGCGTCGAGATATTCGACAATAACGGCATTCATCCTTGTGCGAAACCTCCGCGTCCTCTGCGCCTCTGCGTGCAAAAAATGGACTCACGCAGAGGCGTAGAGGACGCGGAGAAGCAAAATAAACAAGTTTGAGCAAATTGCCCTACCCCGTCTGCCCGGCAGAGGCTAAGATGACGCAGGGTAAACGACCATATCAAGTTTACGCGCCGCTCAGGCATGTGCCACTTCTTCTATTCTGCGTGTTTTCATGCGTGCCAAATCGCCTTACGACCCAATATGCTGGACCTGCCTCGCCAGCCGACCTATTAGGCTTTGAACATGGAGATACAAATGACTGAAACCACACCGTTGGTCCGCCCTGATGTGGCATTATTCCTGGAATTTTTGAACGCAGTTCCCGGTCCTAAATTTTGGCAGGTTTCCGCAGATGAAGCGCGCGCGATGACGTCGGCGATGCGCGATGTTGCCGATGCGCCCGTGGGTGAACTTGCCGTCTTGCGCGATATAGACATTCCTGGCCCCGCAGGAACGATCCCGGCACGGGTGTATGACAGCCGCGCCGATCGTGGCCCTGGCCCAGTCATGGTGTTTTACCATGGCGGCGGCTTCGTGATTGGCAGCCTGTATACATATGAGCCTTATTGCGCCGAAGTCGCGCGATTGCTCGACCTCCCGGTTATCTCCATCGATTATCGTCTATCGCCCGAATATCCTTTCCCCGCGCCTGCGGAAGATTGCGAAGCCGCAACCCGGTGGATCGCATCGAGCCCGGCGGAATTGGGCTTGACGGTAACTGGTCTCATCACATCGGGCGATAGCGCGGGCGGCAACCTTACCATTGTGACCACCATGGCACTGCGCGACAAGCCCGCTGCCGTTCCAGTGCTATTGCAGTTTCCCATTTACCCTGTTGTCACGCTTGACCCCGATTGGCCAAGCATGCGCGAATTTTCCAATGGCTATTTGCTGACCGAAGAAGCCATGACCTATTTCGGCCAAGGCCATGCAGCGGTGCCGGGTGACTATCGCTCGGAACCACTTAACTTCCCACAAGAAGGCATGCCGCCCAGCTTGGTGACCACCGCCAGCCTAGACCCCTTGCGTGATCAGGGCCTTGCTTATGTGGAGAAGCTGAAACAAGCAGGCGTGCAGGTTCAACATATCAGCGCCGATGGCAATATCCACGGCCATATCAACATTCGCCAAGCCATTCCGTCGGTTCAGGCCGATGTCGAAAGCTATATCAAGGCTCTCAAAAATATGCTCGCCGAAGCGATGTCCGCTACATGACCGCTTCATTTGACGAACTGCCGTACCGCCCCTGCGCCGGCATCATGCTTGCCAATATGCAAGGCAAGATATTCGTGGGGCAACGCATGGACAGGCCCGACGGCTCCGACGCATGGCAGATGCCGCAGGGCGGTATTGACGACGGCGAAGAGGCGGAGGCCGCTGCTTTACGCGAATTGTTCGAAGAAACGGGCGTCCGCGCTGACCTTGTGGACATTCTCGCCCGCAGCAAGGAAGAGCATTTCTACGATTTACCCGACGATATGATTGGACATATCTGGAAGGGCAAATATCGCGGCCAGCGGCAAATGTGGTTTCTCATGCGGTTCAAGGGCACAGATGCCGATATCAACATTGAAACCGCGCATCAGGAGTTTACTAGCTGGCAATGGGTGGATGCGCCCCGATTGCCGCAGCTTATCGTGCCGTTCAAAAAGCGGCTATATGAAAACATCCTCGCTGAATTTGCCGACCTGATTTAGAGTCAGAACCCTAAACGATCAATTCGCCTTAGGCTCCGGCGTTGCGCCCAATGTCGCCTTTAGGTCAACCGCGCTTGCTTGCGCCTGTTCTTTGCGTGACGCCGCGTCGATGGCGAGCGAAAGCCTGTCTACGGCACCACAATCGGCGCGGCACACATTGGTCAGCCGGGCCATATTCTTGCGTGCCTGCGCAAGCGCGCCTTTTGCAATAAAGGCATCGGCTTGTTCGGCCAACGCTATCTGGTCATTGGGATCAATCTCAAGCGCTTCTGTGTAGAAACCGATGGCCTTACCGTTCAAACCTTGGGACTTTACGGCGCGCGCCATGGCGACATAAGCGGCGCGGTTGCGCGGGTCGATAGCAAGCGCGGATTCATACCAGCCAATTGCGCTATCAACACGGCCAGCGCTGGCTTCTTCGTCACCAGATTTCACCAAAGCGATTGAGCGCGCATCAACATCCTTGTCCGCCCGCCCGCCAATGCTGGCGCTCGACATAATGGCCAAGGTGAGTGACAGGGCAATGGCCGCGGGAGAAAAACGCATAATCAGTATCCAAATGTGTTTGCCCCGCGTCGCTATCACAGCTTTTGGAGCCTCGCGAAGAAAAATCCATCGCTATTATCATGTAAAGGCGTCAGCAGCACACCATCGCCATCCGCACGGCCCATGGACACGCCGGTTTGCACCGCGCGCCAGCCATTATGCGATTTCAAAAACGCTACCACTTGCCCATTGCCCTCATTTTCGATGAGTGAGCATACGGCATATACCAAATGCCCGCCACGCGCGACCATTTCCGAACCAATATCCAGCAGCTTGGCCTGTTCATCGACCACACGCTTCAACCGTGCAGCGTCCAAACGCCAGCGTGTTTCGGGGTTGCGCCGCCACGTCCCACTGCCAGAGCAAGGTGCGTCAATCAGCACAAGGTCGCAGCCGCCCTTAAGGTCAGACAGCATATCCTTCTCTTTATTTGGGTTCAGTAACCGTGTCTCGACATTTGTTGCCCCTGCCCGTGCGGCCCGGGGTTTTAGCTGGTCAAGCCGGTTTCTGTTCGTGTCGGTGGCAATTAAGCGTCCAGCGTTGCGCATCGCCGCGGCCAAGGCAAGCGTCTTGCCGCCTGCACCAGCGCACAGGTCAAGCACAGTATTAAGCCCCTTGGCCTGACACGCCTCGACGATGAGCTGGCTACCCAAATCCTGAATTTCAACCTGCCCATTTTCAACCGCAGCATGGCTGTCGATCGCGGTGCCGCCGGGTAAGCGCAGCGCAAAGTCGAGCGCTGGCAATATTTCGGCTTCCGGCATCAAAGCGGCAACTTCGTCCCGGCGGGCCTTTAACGCATTGACGCGCAAGTCCATCGGCGCGCGGTCCAGCAAGGATGCCTGCTCCGTTTCATCGACATGGGCGGAGAATAAAGGCTTTATCCATTTGGGCAAGGCACCCCCCGTTGACCGAGCCTCTGCCGAGTCAATGACCGCCGGGCCATAATCGCTGCCATCGAATAAAGCTGCCAATTCCGGATCCCCATCCGCCATCGCGGCAAAGGCCGAGCGCGCGGTTGCCGGTCGCTTGCCAAACCGCCGAATGACACCCCACGCCAAGTCACGCACAGCGCGGCGGTCCTTCGATCCCGCATAGCGGCGCTCGGCAAAAAAGCGTTTGGCAATCTGGTCCGCAGATGCACCGCCATCGCGGGCCGCAAGGATGATTTGGTCAACCAGCTCAATGGCCGATTGCAGGCGCGCAGCGGGCCTCATGACTTAACGCGTAGGGTAATTGGGTGCTTCGCGTGTAATGGTAACGTCATGAACATGGCTTTCCCGTAATCCGGCATTGGTGATGCGCACAAATTGCGCCCGTTCCTGAAGGTCGGCGATAGTGCGCGAACCTGTATACCCCATGGCAGCCTTCACGCCGCCCACAAGCTGGTGAATGACATCACGTGCGGGCCCTTTGAAAGGCACCTGCCCTTCAATGCCTTCGGGGACCAGCTTAAGCTGATCCTTAATATCCTGCTGAAAATAGCGGTCGGCGGACCCGCGCGCCATCGCCCCGACACTGCCCATGCCGCGATAGCTTTTATAGGTGCGGCCTTGATACAGGAATGTCTCGCCCGGTGCCTCTTCGGTGCCCGCCAGCAATGATCCGACCATCACCGATGATGCCCCCGCCGCAAGCGCTTTGGCTATATCACCCGATGTCCGCAAACCACCGTCGGCTATGACCGGAATACCTGATTTTGCGGCTTCTGCTGCCGATTCCATAATCGCCGTCAATTGCGGCACGCCAACGCCTGCAACCACGCGGGTGGTGCAGATTGAACCGGGGCCAATTCCGACTTTGATGCCATCTGCGCCCGCATCAATCAACGCGCGGGTGGCGGCGGCGGTTGCGACATTGCCGGCCACAATCTGAACCTCTGGCGCCATGCGCTTGATTTCGGCAACAGCAGCGGCAACCATCGCGCTATGGCCATGCGCAGTGTCCACGACGATCAGGTCGCATTCCGCGTCAATTAACGCCTTGGTATACGCCAAGCCCTTTTCACCCACGGTGGTCGCTGCGGCGACCCGCAAACGTCCGGAGCTATCCTTGGTCGCATTTGGGTATAGAACGGCTTTTTCGATATCCTTGACCGTAATCAGGCCAATGCAATGATAGGCATCATCGACAACCAACAGCTTCTCAATCCGCCGCTGATGCAGCAAACGTCGCGCTTCTTCTTGTGTGACGGACGCTGACACCGTCGCCAAGTTTTCATGCGTCATCAGCTCGGACACAGGCTGCGAAGGATTTTCGGCAAAGCGAACGTCGCGGTTGGTCAATATACCCGCAAGCTTGCCACTCGCCTCCACCACAGGAATGCCCGAAATGGCATTTGCGAGCATCAACGCCTGCGCCTCAGCCAAGGTTGCATCGGGCGCGATGGTGATTGGGTTGACGACCATGCCGCTTTCAAAACGCTTCACCTGACGCACTGCGGCGCATTGCTCTTCGATGCTGAGATTGCGGTGCAAGACGCCAATGCCGCCAAGCTGCGCCATGACAATGGCCATGCGCGCTTCGGTCACGGTGTCCATGGCGGATGACAAAACGGGAATATTCAACGCAATGCTTTTGGTCAGCCGCGTGCGCGTGTCCGCTTGGCTGGGCAAAATGTCCGACGCACCCGGCTGCAACAGCACGTCGTCAAATGTCAGACCGAGGGGAATTTCTTTCATGGGGCCACCGCTTTAAGCTTTGATTCGTGGCGGCCCATGTAAACAGTAACCCTATTATTCGCCAGCCTTCTTCGATTTATATTTTCGCGTGTCGGCAAAGTGGCGGCCAAGCGCAATGTGCAGGTCGGCATCTTCGGCCGCACCGCCCAATTCGGTGCTGTCCGTCAACGCGTCATTGGGGCCATGATAGTCACTACCCAAAAATTTCTGCAAGAGGTTCAAGTCGGCGAATGAACCGCCCACCATCAAAGCAGGCACACCCTTTTGCGCCAGCGCCCACCCGTCCTGCCGTTGAATGAAGGCATTGGCGTCGGTTGATTTTTCAATGGCACGGCCAGCCTTTTTTGCCACAGTTTCAACCACAGCATCCAGCGGCGTTGTTCCCCGACCAATAATCGCCACCTTCGACCCGCGTGGCGCAATCGCAATGGTGTCGATATTTAACGTCAGAATGATCTGGTCCAAAGGCAGCACAGGTTTGTCCGCAAAGGCATATGCGCCCAGCAAACCGCTTTCCTCTGCTGTGGTCGCCAGAAAATAGATATCGCGGTCGTGCTTTGTCATTGCCAAGGCTTCGGCAACTTCGTTCATCACCGCAATGCCGCTGGCGTTATCAACTGCGCCATTACAAATACGGTCGGGCGCGCCTTCTGGCGCACAGATGCCCAGATGGTCCCAGTGCCCCATGAACACCAACGCACCGCTGTTCTTTTTGCGTCCAGTAATCTTGCCAATGACATTTGAACTGTTGAAACGATAGAGATCGGTATTCACGTCCATATCCGCGTTAATGCCCAGCGCTTCGCCTGCATAATCCGCCTGTTTGGCGTTGGCGCGCAACTTGTCCCAATCTTGCCCAGCCGCTGTGACCAGCCCGACCGCGAACTCCGTGCTGATGGCGCCCTCCAACGGCGCACGCTTTTCGCGCGCCTCAAGCGTGATGGGTCGCGACATAAGCTGACGGCGCAATGTCGGCCAATTGCTTTGGCTATCCGCCACAAAAATCACGGCCTCTGCACCCGCCGCAATCAAGGCTTCGCGCCGCGCGCGGGGTGATTTCATGTTATCGGGCACATTTTCGGCATCAAATAGAATAATCGCCGCCTTATCTTTGACATCAGCGGCGACCTTTCCTTGGATTGTTACACCCCGTCCGACGAACACCAATGGCAGATCGCCGCGTATATAAGACGCCTGCTTGCCGATGAGAATAATGTCATCAGACGCGATCCGTAACGGTCGGCCTTTCGCCGAGAAAGCATGTTTAGAAATGCCCTGCCCGCGTTGAATGAGGGGCACCGGGTCAAACCAGCTACCGTCGGCGGCCGCAGGCTTCAGTCCCGCCTTGGCCCATGCTTCGGCAATATATTTTACCGTCTTTGCCTCGCCCGCAGTGCCAGGCTTGCGGCCTTCAAATGCATCGCTGGCCAGTATCTCGATATGACTGCGCAAATCCGCTTCTGTCACCGTCTTGGAAAAAGATGGGCTTGCCGCCAAGGCTAATAGACCGAGGAAAATTGGCGAATGGACAAGACGCATGTGGGTTCGCTCCAGACTAAGTATAAACGTCACCCGTCGCATGTCGGGAACGCTCTGTCGTCAACTGAACGCCCTACATCCATCAATGCATTCATGCGACCCTTAATTGAACAACACGCGCCTCAACTCGCCGCAATTTTTGCGAGGCCCTTTCGGCATGCGCCAACCAAACTGGATGCGCCCCGCCGTTTCCACGCTGACCCGCTCGCGTAACATGCGGTAAATGCTTCGGCTACCATCCGATTTTGCTTGCAACGCCCGCATAATCCAACACAATCTGTGATCCGTCAAACGGGAGAATCTTTATGGAATATTTCTTTGGCCTAGTGGCCCTGATCGGCATCATTTTTGTGATGATGGGCGTAACCGTGGTGAGACAAGGTTTTGTTTATACCATCGAACGGTTCGGTCGCTACACCTATACGGCGCAGCCGGGTCTCACCGTCATCATCCCGTTCTTCGACCGTGTTGGCCGCAAGGTGAATGTTATGGAGCAAGTGCTCGATATTCCTGGGCAGGAGATCATTACCAAGGACAACGCCATGGTCGGCGTCGATGCGGTTGTGTTTTTCCAAGTGCTCGATGCCGCCAAAGCCGCTTATGAAGTATCTGACCTGTATAACGCGATCATGCAGATTACGACGACGAACCTGCGGACCGTGATGGGCAGCATGGACCTTGACGAGACCCTGTCGAAACGCGACGACATAAATGGCCGCCTGCTCTCGGTTGTTGACCATGCCACCAGCCTGTGGGGCGTGAAGATCACTCGTGTTGAGGTGAAGGACATTCGCCCGCCAGCCGACATTTCCAACGCCATGGCGCGTCAGATGAAGGCGGAGCGCGAAAAGCGGGCGCAAATATTGGAAGCCGAAGGCCTGCGCGCCGCCGAAATCCTGCGCGCCGAGGGCGAAAAGCAAGGCCAGATTCTACAGGCGGAAGGCCGTAAAGAAGCCGCCTTTCGCGATGCCGAAGCCCGCGAACGTGAGGCAGAGGCCGAAGCCAAAGCCACCATCATGGTGTCCGAATCCATCGCGTCATCAGGCACGCAGGCGCTGAATTACTTCATCGCCCAGAAATATACCGAAGCGATCAGCCAGTTTGCGACATCGCCCAATGCCAAGACCATATTGTTCCCGGTTGAGGCAACGCAATTGATTGGCACGCTTGGCGGCATTGGCGAATTGGCAAGAGAGGCGCTGGCCCCAAAGGACAAGTGAGCGCATAGGGGGCGACAATATGGACCGTCGTTGCCGACTTTGTCATTCCCATGAAAGCGGAAATCCATCGTCGATGCGCTAAGGATCAACAGCAGGCGCACCCAAAGCAACTGTTTCAGACCACAGATTCCCGCTTTCGCGGGCGTGACAAACGGTTATGATGATGCACCGAAGGTGCAGGAGTGATAAAATGGCAGAATGGCTCGACACAATATCAACGCACTGGTTCTGGCTATCGCTTGGGCTGCTCCTGGGTGTGGCCGAAATGGTTGCACCGGGTTTCTTCCTGATGTGGCTTGGCCTTGCCGCGTTGATTGTCGGCATATTGGATTATTTCCTGCCGATCACTCTTGCCTATCAAGTCGCGATGTTCGCCACATTGTCGGTCATTACTGTTTTTGCAGGCAAGAAATTTCTGCAGGAAAATCCCATTGAATCTGATGACGTCAATCTGAATGATCGCGGCGCGCGCATGGCTGGCGAAATCGTCATCGTGGTTGAACCCATCACCAACGGCCATGGCCGCGTGAAAGTCGGAGACAGCGTCTGGAACGCGCGCGGCATGGATGCAGACACCGGGGCCAGCGTGCGAGTCATCGGAGCGGACGGCGCAGTTTTGTTGGTAGAGGGCATCTGAGCGGATATTGCCGCGCTTGCAATGTAGGATTTGTTTTGTCAGGACTTGAATCGCTGCTGCCTTTTTTCGGCATCGGCGGTTCTTTGACATCGTGATATCGGGTGTGTCGCTAGCAGTGTCCTTGCTCGCGGTGACCAATTTTTTCTATAGACATGCGGCCCTATCTGCAGTGCCGTTTAATACTGATTTCAGTGTGAACTTGTCAGCATTTCTGCGGGTTTTGGCGGCTTTTGGCGGGCATTCATATCTGGTCGAGGCCAACCATGTCTGGCGGCACAAAGGTCCGCCGCGCAGGCACCGAAAACAAAAGCTCTTTCGAATAAAAAAGAAGCGGGAAATCGCGGCGTCCCCTTGCGGACAGCAACAGGCTATTGACCGCCTCATAAAGCGGCAGGTCGGTCCCGACCTCCGCGAGATGCGCCCTCACCCCTGCAATAAACACCTGCGTAATCGTCTCGTGATAGCCGTGCGCATCGTCATTCACGACGCCGCTGGCGACGTTATAAGCCGAAATAATCGTCGGCAGTTCGCGCTCAATATCGATGTGGGCCTTATCACGCAGTAGCCAGCTACACGCCGCCAAATGCGCCGCATGCGTCCATGCGTCACGCGGCAAAGTGGCGGCCAACAAACCTTCTCCGATAAGAACTATCGACGCATCATCTGCAAACAGGCGTATCGAAGCATCAGACATGACCAGACCTTGTGCGTTGTCCGATCATGCCCGGACGCGTTAGGGTCAGGACCTAAGCGGCTATTGGCGCGGACTGCCTTACGCCTTCATCAACATGATCGACAAATTGCGCGAAATTATCAATGAATTGTTGCGCCAGCTTTTGCGCGGTCACATCATATTCCGCGCCGTCGGCCCATGCCGCGCGTGGGTCAAGGATGCCACTGTCGACGCCTGGCACTGCAACCGGAAATTCAAAGCCAAAATTTGTATCCTTGCGGAATTCGGCATTGTTCAGGCTGCCATCCAACGCCGCGTTCAACAGCGCGCGCGTAGCCTTGATCGGCATGCGGCTGATGCCGGGCATTGTTGCCTTGCCGCCGGTCCAGCCGGTGTTGACCAGCCAGCATTGGACATTGCCCTTGGCAATGCGCTCTTTCAACAAATTGCCATAGACGCTCGGGTGACGCGGCATGAATGGCGCGCCAAAGCAGGTCGAGAATGTCGCCTCTGGCTCAGTCACGCCAATTTCGGTCCCGGCAACCCGCGCCGTATAGCCCGACAGGAAGTGATACATCGCCTGATCAGGCGTTAACCGCGCGATGGGCGGCAACACGCCATAGGCATCAGCGGTGAGGAAAATGATCGTCTTAGGCACTGGGCCCATATTCTTTTCCGAGGTGTTCGGAATGAATTCAATGGGGTAAGACCCACGGCTGTTTTCAGCGAGGCTGTTGTCGTCGAAATCCAATTCCCGCGTTTCCGGGTCAATGACCACATTTTCGAGCACGGTGCCAAAACGCTTCGTGGTGGCGAAAATCTCAGGCTCGGCTTCAGCCGACAGGCGGATCATCTTGGCGTAGCAACCACCTTCAAAGTTGAAAACGGCGGTGTCGGACCAGCCATGTTCATCATCGCCAATCAAAGTGCGGCTTGCGTCGGCGGACAAGGTGGTCTTACCGGTGCCTGACAGGCCAAAAAACACGGCAGTGTGACCGTCCGCGCCAATATTCGCCGAACAATGCATCGGCATAACGCCCTTTACTGGCAACAAATAATTGAGGATGCCGAACACCGACTTCTTCATTTCGCCCGCATAAGCGGTGCCGCCAATCAGGATCAGCTTTTCGGTAAAGTTGACCGCAATCACCGTCTCACTGCGGCAACCATGGCGCGCCGGGTCCGCGCGGAAGCTTGGCAAATCAATGATGGTGTATTCGGGAACGAAGCTTGCCAATTCATGCGGCGTCGGGCGGACCAGCAGCGTCCGGATGAACAGGTTATGCCAAGCAAATTCGTTGATGACGCGGACATTGACGCGATGCTCAGGCTGCGACCCGCCGAACAGGTCCGCGACGTATAATTTGTCTTTACCGCCAAGCGCCGCAATAAAATCTGCCTTCAAAGCTGCAAAATGCACAGGATCCATGGCAACGTTGGACTTGCCCCACCAGATGCTGTTTTCGGTCTCGGCATCGCGAACGATATATTTATCCTTCGCCGAGCGGCCAGTATGCGTGCCGGTTTTGACAACAAGCGGACCATCCTTGGCCAACATGCCTTCTGAATTGGCCAAAGCGGCCTCTACCAACGGCGCCGTGCCAAGGTTGCAAAACAGTGTCGCATCGGTGCCGAAACCCTGTTGCGAAAGTGAGATATTCAGTGGTGTCGACATTAAAGGCTCCGGCAAAAGGTGCGAATCTAGGGCATACGTATGCACTGTGAAGTCGCCGCCGGTATACGATGCATCATAGAAGGTCAAATAGCGGGAGCATCATTTTGCAAGACAAAGGTTATCCACGACAGACTTTGCATGAAATGAGCAATAGATTGAACCCTCGCCCTTGCCCCTCTATAGTTATCCGATGAACGCCAATATCGCCTTGGTTGATGACGACCGGAATATCCTGACCTCCGTATCGATTGCGATGCAGGCCGAAGGATATGTGACGCGGATATATTCGGACGGCGAAACCGCGTTAAAGGCGCTGATCGAAAATCCGGCAGACCTTGGTATTTTTGACATTAAAATGCCGCGTATGGACGGGCTTGAATTGCTGCGTCGGCTTCGCGAAAAAAGCGATATGCCCGTTATCTTCCTAACGTCAAAGGATGAGGAACTGGACGAGGCACTTGGCCTCGCCATGGGTGCCGATGACTATATAACCAAGCCATTTTCGCAACGGCTGTTGATTGCGCGGGTGAAAGCCATATTGCGACGCGCAACCTACGACAAGGGCGCTGGCAATGGCGAGGCGGAGCCCGAACCAGAACCCATGATACGTGGCAAGCTGGAAATGGACCCGGCACGGCATCACGTCAAATGGGACGGGAAGTCGCTTACGCTTACCGTGACAGAGTTCATGATCCTTGAGGCGCTGGCCAATCGACCGGGCGTCGTGCGCACCCGCGATCAACTGATGGACGCGGCGTATCAGGACGACGTCTATGTGGATGACCGGACCATTGACAGCCATATCAAAAGGCTCCGGCGCAAGTTCCGTGAAATTGACCCTGAATTCACCGCCATTGATACGCTTTATGGGGCCGGATATCGCTTTGCAGACAGCTGAGCCCGCTAATCTCCAGCTAGGATGGAGCCGGGGGTTATCGCTGACCGCCCGAATACTTGCCGTCAACCTCTTCGTAGTTGCTCTGCTGGGCGCGGGCTTGTTCTTCCTCGACAGCTATCGCGTCCGGTTAATTGCAGAGCGTGAAAACGCGGCCCGCGTTCAGGCCAGCTTCCTGGTATCCAGCCTGCCACTCATCACCACAGAAAAGCGGGACGATTATGTCGCCAAATTTGGTCAATTGAACCTGTCACGGATCCGCGTGTACGACCAAGATGGCACGAAAATATTAGACAGCTTTGCGGGCCGACAACCCACTTATGTCTTTCGCGACCCCGACAGCGAACCTTGGCCGAAAATAATAGCACGCTGGATCGACGTCCTATTCGATTTCCTCGTCGGCGCGGCCAAGCTGGACCGCTTTGTTGAACCCGCACAAGATATCCCCTCCGCATGGCCAGAAATTCGCGCGGCAACGCCTTCCAAAGCCGCGTCGATGGTGCGCTTTGCGCCTGACCTCACGCACATGATTAGCGCCGCCTCAACTGCGCGCGACCGACGCTTTACGGTGCTGACCACCGCCAATGAACGCGACATCCGCTTGTTCGTCCGGGCAGAGCGGTTCAACGTCGGCATGTTTTTCCTTTTGGTGCTTGGCATCGGCGTTCTGCTCTCGATATTCCTCGCCCGCACCATCGTCCGTCCGTTGCGCCATCTGGCCCGCGCCGCCGTAAAGGTTCGACTTGGTCGCGCGCAAGAGGTTACCGTTCCCCGCCTGCCCTCGCGCCGCGACGAAATTGGTATGTTGGCACGTGCGCTTTCGGATATGAGCATCGCGCTGCGCCAACGGATCGATGCCACAGAAGCCTTTGCCGCCGATGTCGCGCATGAAATTAAAAATCCGCTTGCGTCCCTGCGTTCCGCACTTGATGGCGCAGAACGGATTGAAGACCCAAAATTGCGTGAACAATTGATGGACGTTGCAAAAGCCGACGTGCTGCGAATGGACCGCCTCATCAGCGATATTTCCGACGCCAGCCGGGTGGATTCGCAACTGGCCAAAGCGAAGTTTGAGCCTATCGACCTTGGCGACATGATCGAACAATTGCTTCAAGCACGCGAAGACCGGGGCAGCGACAAAGACGTCGACATCGCCTTTGCACGACCACGCCGGCAAATCGCTACCGTGATGGGTGAAGATGTCCGTCTAGAACGCATGTTGACCAACTTGATCGACAATGCCGTGTCCTTTTCGCCGCCAGGAGCAGTCGTCGAAATATCTGCGACGCTTGCCGATGAAGACGTCATCATCCGGATTAGCGATGAAGGCCCAGGGGTGCCACCACAAGAGCGGGAGGCCATTTTCCGACGTTTCCACAGCGAACGGCCAGCGACCGAGAATTTTGGCAAGCATAGCGGGCTTGGCCTCGCCATTGCGCGGACAATTATCGAAGGGCATCATGGGCGCATTGGGGTACGCGACCGGGTCGATGGCAAAGGCGGGGCCTGCTTCGAAATCGCCTTACCCTGCGCCGCTGCGGCAACACGCTAATGTCGGACATGGTGCATGGTAGCGCAGTCGCCATTGACGGGAACGGGGTGCTGTTGCTTGGGCCGTCCGGCAGCGGAAAATCAGACCTGGCACTTCGCTTGATTGACCGCGGGGCAAAGCTGATCTGCGACGACATATTACACATTGAAAGCAGCAACGGTGTGCCACAACTGACCTGCGCGCCAAACATAGCCGGGAAAATAGAAGTGCGTGGCATCGGAATATGCCCCGTGGATTTCGTCCACCGCGCGCCACTGCGCCTGATCGTGCAATTTGCGCAGGACGTGGACCGCATGCCGCCGGAGCATCAGAGCATAACCATAGCCGGTTACGCGGTGCCCATGTTCAAGCTGGACCCATTTCAGGCGAGCAGTGCATTAAAGGTTGAATGGGCGCTCCGGTCAGCCATTGACGCTGGATTGCACCCGGTGGCAAATGCGGATGCCGCGTCCAACGAAAGCGTAACAATGTGACCCAGAACACAGCCCCTGAACCGCAGAAAATCCTGTTGATTACTGGTGTGTCGGGTGCCGGCAAGACAACCGCGCTAAAAACGCTGGAAGACCTAGGCTGGGAAACGGTCGACAATTTCCCGATCAAGCTGGCAGGCCAATTGCTTAAAATTCCCGTGCCGGGCGGTGAGAATGGACCAAATGTTCCGCTGGCTCTGGGCTTTGATAGCCGGACACGCGGTTTTGATGCCGAGGCGTTGATTGGGCAAATCAGGAAGCTGCAAGCGCAAGCTAACCTCGAAATAATGACGCTATTTTTGGATTGCGCGGGCGTTGAGATCGAGCGCCGCTACGCCGAAACCCGTCGCCGTCACCCGATGGCGCAAGACCGGCCTGCGATGGACGGCATCGCCATTGACCGGGCCGTAATGGCACCATTTCGCCGATGGGCGGAGGCCGTCATTGATACAAGCAAGCTATCAGCGCATGACTTGCAAGTGGTCATCCGCGAACGGTTTAGCAGCGATACGTCACTGCACTCAAATATCACTATATCAAGCTTTGGCTTTTCGCGCGGAGTCCCGCACAATGCCGACCTGGTATTCGATTTACGTTTTTTGCGGAACCCGCACTGGGACGGCAATTTGCGACCCATGACGGGCTTGGATGCGGCGGTTGCCGATTATGTTGCCGCCGACCCGAAATATGATGAAGCCATGCAGAAAATCCGTGACCTTCTGCGGTTCCTGCTGCCGCTCTACGACGCGCAGGGCAAGGCTTATATAAATATCGCTTTTGGGTGCACGGGTGGACGTCATCGGTCTGTGCATGTTGCCGAAACCTTTGGCGCTTGGTTGCGTGCGGATGGCTTTGCCTTGAAGGTGGCACATCGCGATCTGACATCAAGACCGATTGACGCGCTGGAAGAGCCTGCTAACGGCGCAGACAGATTAACGTCGCGACAAGGCAGCAACATCACATGATCGGTTTGATTTTAGTCACGCATGGGAAACTGGCGAACGAGTTTCTTGTCGCGCTTGAACATGTTGTGGGGCCACAAAAGGACGTTGCGACCATCTGCATTGGCCCGCATGATGATATGGAAGCGCGACGCAATGAAATCGCAGCTGCCATTAAAAAGGTTGATACTGGCAAGGGCGTCATCATCCTATCCGATCTGTTCGGCGGAACGCCGTCAAATCTCTCCATTTCCTTGCTGGAAAGCGGACGCGTTGAAGTTATCGCTGGCGTAAACCTGCCTATGCTCATCCGCTTGGATAGCGCGCGCAAAAACTTGGACGTGAAAGAGGCGGTCGCCGCCGCACGTGAAGCGGGACGCAAATATATCAGCGTCGCTTCTGAAGTGCTTGAAGCTTCACGATGACGCGGATTAGCCGCCCTGTCACTATCGTTAACGTAAAGGGCCTCCACGCCCGCGCCAGTGCCAAATTCGTGACTTTCGTGTCCCGCTTGCCCGAAGGCATCAAAGTTGAAGTCGAAAAAGATGGGCAATCGGTGACTGGCACGTCCATCATGGGCTTAATGATGTTGGGCGCGGCCAAGGGTAGCGAAATCATCATTCATGTCGAAGGCGAGCAGGCCGAACTGGCCATTGAAAAGCTGGTCGGGTTGATTGTCGACGGTTTTGGCGAAGATTGATGCGCCGTGAAATTACCGGATTTTCGAACCCGCTGCTAAAGGAAATACGCGGGCTTCGTGAAAAGAAGCTTCGTAAACGCGCTGGGCTGTTCCTTGCTGAAGGGCTGCGCATTATGACCGAAGCGCGCGCGGCGGGATTTCTTCCCGAAATGCTGTTTCGCGTTAAAGACCGGCCCCTGCACGCGCTTGAGGTGGCTTTAGAGGCCGATGTTCTGGCCAACAAAGGCGACGTTATCGAAACCAGCGCCGAGATCATGGCAAAACTGTCGGGCAAGGACAACGCCCAGGCCGTAGTTGGCGTCTATCGGGACCATGGAACTGCTTTGGTGGACGTGGACCGGACGGCAGCGCCGATCTGGCTTGTGGCGCAATCCATGCGTGACCCGGGTAACCTTGGCACGATGTTGCGTACTGGCGATGCGGCGGGGGCTGGCGGACTGATCCTGATTGATGATTGCACGGACCCATTTTCTGTTGAGTCCGTCCGCGCCAGCATGGGCGCCATTTTCACGCAAAAGGTCGTGCAATGCCGGTGGGAGGAATTCACCGCTTGGTTGCGTGCGGGCGAAGGCCAATTGGTCGG
Source organism: Sphingorhabdus sp. (assembly GCA_044376035.1). Classification (GTDB taxonomy): domain Bacteria; phylum Pseudomonadota; class Alphaproteobacteria; order Sphingomonadales; family Sphingomonadaceae; genus Sphingorhabdus_B. The sequence continues at coordinate 1,853 of JBILLO010000005.1, read as the reverse complement.
CACCAGCCTGCAAACCGACACCGACTACCAAGCCGCACGCTACCACGCGCCATGCTTCATCCTGACGGGGAATGAAGCGCAGGGCCTGCCCGACGATTATGAAGCCGAATGCGACCTGCGCGTCAAAATGCCGATGCGTGGCAAGGCGGACAGCTTAAACGCGGCTGTAGCGACCGCAGTGATGGCCTATGAGGTGCTGAACCAATTTCGGCACAGCTAAGGCCAGTTAAGCCTCAGACATTAGCTTCGCGCTGGTCCTCAATCGGTGGCGACGGCGTCTCCGCTTCGCCATAACGCGGCAAAGCCTCTACCATAGGAATATCTTCCAATTCACGCTTACCGGTTTCGATGTTCAAATCGGCAAATTTTCGGCCCGTTGAAATGACATTGCGTTCGAAGCTGCCGACGAATTTATTGTAGTTATTCACCGCCGACGACAGCCCGCTGCCGACCGATTTCAGATGCTGTGCAGCCACCGCAATGCGGTCATACATTTCCTTACCAAGCGCCCCGATTTGCTTCGCCTCGCGCGCTAGCCCCTCTTGCCGCCAGACGCTGGCAACGGTGCGGGCGATTGCGACCAAGTTTGTCGGCGTCGCCAGTAGCACTTTCTTATCAAAAGCGAAGTCCCACAATTGCGGCTCATGCTCCAGCGCGGCCGCGAGGAAATGCTCGCCGGGGACAAACATGATGACATAATCGGGCGCGTCGGAAAACTGATCCCAATAGGCTTTGCGCGATAGCCCATCGATATGGTTTTTCATTGATTGCGTGTGGCGCGTCATGGCAACCGCGCGGACGTCATCATCCACAGAGTCAAATGCGTCCTGATAGTCGTTCAACGACACTTTCGCGTCGATCACCAAAGTGCGCCCGCCGGGGACATGGATGACGGCGTCGGGCCGCAGTCGTAAACCATCGCCAACGTCAATGCTGGTTTCGAGATCAAAATCGACATGTTCGGACAAGCCGCAGCTTTCGAGCACATTTTTCAACTGCTGCTCACCCCAGCGACCACGTGCTTTAGGCGCATTACGCAAGGAGTTCATCAGGCCCGACGCGACGCTCGACACGCGTTCCTGACCCAATCGCATTTCGCCGATTAACCCCTTCAGGTCGCCATAGGCCTCGGTCCGGTCCTTCTCGATCTTGCCGACCTGCTCTTCATAAGCCTTCAGCTTATCACCTACAGGGCCAAGCAATTGCTTCAGCCGCTCCTCATTCTTCTCGCCGGCCTGATGGAAGCGTTCATCGGCGCGTTGCAGGAATGCCGCCTGCGCCTCACCCAATAATTTCTGCCCAATCTCGCCAAATTGCGCGGACAGGTTTTCCTTCGCATCGCCAAGCGCCGCGATCTGTTCTTCAAAGCTCCGCTCGCGTTCTTCCAAACTGGTTTCAAGCCGCGCCAAGCGGTCCTTGGCACTATCACGTTCGACGACCACCTGATCGAGCATAGCCCGCAACTGCGTGGTCGTTTCAAGCCCTGCTTTGCCCGTGCGACTGCCCGCAAACCAGCCAAGCAGCAGCCCACCCAACAAAGCGAAAATCACCACGACAATAACGATTAACGGCTCCAACGACCACCTCCCAAATTAGCACCAAAATAGAACGAACATGGAACATAGACCGTGCGGGGCGGAGGTCAAGTGGCTTCGGCCAAGTCCCGTCGCGACTTCTTCACCCGTGCGTAGCTCATCATGCTCAGCGGCAGCAGGGCGACGTAAAAGACGCCGACACCGATGAGCGCAACCCATGGCGCCGCGACCAAGGTTGCGGTAAACAGGCCGACACCCGCCAGCGCCATGAAACGGAGGCTGCGCCGCACTTTAATCGACGACCAACTAAAAGTCGCC
>JBILLO010000077.1:0-8795 GCA_044376035.1 Sphingorhabdus sp. | reverse complement strand
ACGATAGTATATCCATTGACCGATAGAGCATCGATCAAGCTAGACTTCCCGCCGCCTGAACAACCCGTGATAAGATACCGGCTGCTTGCCAATCAAACCATCTCCGCCAAAGTCGCGAGGCATTCGCGGGCCAATAAGCGGCAGCGTTCGGGGGACCAGCCTTGATCGGGGTCGTTGCCGTGGACGGTGTCCTTATAGGGCATTTCCAGCGTCATGGAGACGCATTGGTGCGACGGGCCAAATCGTTCGGCCAGTTGGTTGGTGGACATGGTCAGGTTTGCCCTGCCGGGACCAGCTTTGCTATAACCCAGCTCGGTCTGAAAATCGGGGGTGCGCGCCGACAAGCGGTTGATGAGAGCTTTATAGCGATCACCCTGATCATCGGTCCATGACGGAATGCCTTCAAACCCCGCCATAAATGCTGCAGGAATCGCTTCATCGCCGTGGATGTCCATCGCCCAATGCACGCCTTTTTCATCCATCGCGTTGCGGATAGCTAACACTTCAGGGCTACGCTGCGCCGACGGTTCGGCCCATTCGCGGTTCAGGTTGACGCCCAGATAATTGGTCCGCAAATGCCCACGGCAGCTCCCATCCGGATTGCAATTGGGCACAATGTGGAAGCGGCATTTTTCCAGCAGCAGGCGCGTATGCGGATCGCTTAGGTCCGTCAGCATGTCGATGGCGCCTTCCATCCAATATTCGGCCTGAGTCTCGCCCGGATGCTGCCGCGCATAGAGCCAGACCTGCGTATCACCATCCCCCATTTCGAGGCAATCAATCGGCTGGCCTTCGATGCTGTGGCCAAGGCAGCGATAGGTCACGCCTTCCAGCGATGCCGTTTCGGCAATCAGATCATGGTGCCGTTCCATGCTATAGGGAGCGAAATAGGCAAACCATGCAAGATCGCTTGCGGGGGTGTAGCGAATGGTCAATGTGCCGCCATCTTCTGCCTTGTCATATGTGGTATCGGCGCGACCCCAATAATCGCGGTCTTCGGAGACGCAAGCGCGGTAATCGGGCCAGCCACCGGGATAGGCGCTGCTTTCCAGTCCGGTAATCCGCAACGTGAGTTCTTCGCCTGCAGTGCATGCAACGCGGAAGTGAAACCATTGCGCGAATTCAGAATCCTTGTCCTTGCGGATGCCCAGCGTCGCACCATTGTCGTCGATGGCATGAACGATGATGTTGCCGCTGTCGAAGGCGGCATTGATGTCAGTAATCGGCATAAATCTTACTTCCCCACTTTGTCATGCCCGCGAAAGCGGGAATCGATGGACTAACCGGGTAGCAAGCTGCGCCGGTGTGTTAATATGAAAGCTCAGCTAATGGATCCCCGCTTTCGCGGGAATGACAATGCCTGGCTGTTCATGGCACGCGGATAGTCTCACCCGACACGCCGGGAAAGTCCTTAAACAAGGCTTCGGCCAATTTAGATGCAGCAATACCGGGCTGCGCAGCGGGTGAGCCGACCTTAGCAACTTGCACCGCCGTGCCCTCCCAAATCACCAATTGGTCGCTGCGCCGCAATATGCGGACGGCCAGGCTGGATTGTACCTGCGCCGCTGCACCGCCGCCGAGATTGAAGCCAAGGCTAACACCGACCCCCGAGCCATAGCCCCCCGTCGACCCACCGACGCCAACAGACACAGGCGCGCGGCGGTCGGGGCGAATCACGGTTGCGCCAAAACGCACTTCGGCGATCACGTCGGAATTTCCGCTGTTATCGCGATAGCCGATACGCTGCATCTCGCGCGCAACAGCGGTCAAATAGGGCGATCCGGCAAGTGACTGGTCCGAAACCGATTCGCCCACCAGCGCGACAGCAAAGCTTCCCGTGCCATAAGGCACACCTTCGGCAGTGCGGTTAAAGCGGGTGACCTCGACAGGTCCCGTTGGCACGACGCAGGCAGTTAACGCACAAAGCGCGAGAAGCGGCAAAATTCGGGCAATTTTCATCATGCAAACATCCTTAGGCCTGTCATAGTGCATATCAAGCGATGTATGGCGGCTGAATCCGCAAAAAGGGCCAATCCCGCTTGACTTTGCACAGCCCGACCCATAGACGCGCGCCTTCAATTCAAGCTTCTTGCATTTATTAGACGGGTAAATCCGATGAAAGTCGTTAATTCTCTGAAGTCGCTCAAGGGCCGCCATCGCGATAACCGCGTGATTCGCCGCCGTGGCCGCACATATGTCATCAACAAGACCCAACCACGCTTCAAGGCGCGCCAGGGTTAATTTGGCCCTGCCTGCGCGATGCGGGCATTTGGATCAGGCAAAATGCCGCTCCGAATCTGATTCGCGGGCGGTTTTTTTGCGCCTTCGCGAGAATGACAAATGAGGGGCAATGCATGGCCAAGATAACCACCGCCGTCTTTGATGTCGGCAAAGTTCTGTTCGAATGGGATCTGAGGCATCTTTTTGCAAAGCTGATCACGGACAAGGACGAGCTGGAATATTTCCTCACCGTAATTGTGACGCCCGTATGGCATTTTCAGCATGATGCGGGGCGCGCTTTGGACAATATGGTTGCCGAGAGGATTGCTGAATTTCCAGAATATGCCGCGTGGATTAGGGCTTACGCCACCCGTTTCAATGAGACCATTCCAGGGCCAGTCACAGGGTCACTGGAGATTGTGCAGGCCCTTGCCGAACGCGGCGTGCCGTTGTTTGCGATAACCAATTTCGGCGCTGAGTTTTGGGATAATTTTCGTCCTACCCAGCCGATATTCGACTGTTTTCACGACATAATCGTGTCGGGTGTTGAAAAATTGGTGAAGCCTGACCCGGCCATTTACATGCTGGCATTGCAGCGTTTCGGACTAAAACCGGGCGAGGCAATTTTCATTGATGATAATCTCGACAATGTCGTCAGCGCACGCGAAAACGGTTTTGTTGCGCATCATTTTACGGATGCCGAGTCACTTCGTCGTGAATTGGTTGCCCTGAATTTATTGATGTAATTTTTTGCACGCAGAGGCGCGGAGGACGCAGAGGAGAGTAATCAAATCTCCGCGCCCTCTGCGCCTCTGCGTGAACCAAAAAACATCGGCGCAAGCCCTTTCATTCAGGACCCGTCTGTGCTTAAGCAACTATCGAAACTCTTTACTGTTGAGGACGTAGTCTCCCATGAATATCCATGAATATCAGGCCAAAGAATTGCTCGCAAAATTCGGTGTGGCTTGTCCCGCTGGTATCGCGGCATTGAGCGTGGAAGAAGCGGTTGCCGCCGCCAAGCAGCTTCCCGGCCCGCTTTACGTGGTGAAATCGCAGATTCATGCTGGTGGACGCGGCAAAGGCAAATTCAAAGAACTTGGTCCCGATGCAAAGGGCGGCGTGCGTTTGGCCTTTAATCTAGATGAGGTTGAGGCCCATGCAAAAGACATGTTGGGCAACACGCTGGTGACGATCCAGACCGGCCCCGAAGGCAAGCAAGTCAACCGCCTATACATCACCGATGGCGCCGATATTAAGCAAGAATTTTACCTCGCTTTGCTTGTCGACCGGGCAACAAGCCGTATCGCGGTTGTGGCGTCCACCGAAGGCGGCATGAACATCGAAGACGTGGCGCATGACAGCCCCGAGAAGATCCACACCATCGTCATCGACCCCGCCACTGGCCTTCAACCCCATCATGGGCGCAGCGTTGCTAAGGCACTTGGCCTGACCGGCGACTTGGCCAAGCAGGCGCAGACTGTGCTTGCTGGTCTCTACAGCGCATTCATCGGCACCGATGCCGAGCAGATCGAAATCAACCCGCTTGCGGTTTGCGAAGGCAAGAATGGCGACGTGCTTCTGGTGCTTGATGCCAAGGTGAGTTTTGATGGCAATGCGATGTTCCGTCACAAGGACCTCGCCGAACTGCGCGACCTGACCGAAGAAGACCCCGCAGAGGTCGAGGCATCGGAATATGATCTGGCCTATATTAAACTCGACGGCAATATCGGCTGCATGGTCAACGGCGCTGGCCTTGCCATGGCAACGATGGACATCATCAAGCTGAATGGCGAATTTCCTGCCAACTTCCTCGACGTCGGCGGCGGCGCATCGAAGGAGAAAGTGACGGCTGCGTTCAAGATCATCCTGAAGGACCCCGCCGTAAAGGGCATATTGGTCAACATCTTTGGCGGCATCATGAAATGCGACATCATCGCCGATGGTATTGTTGCTGCGGCCAAGGAAGTGAACTTGTCCGTGCCGCTCGTTGTCCGCCTTGAAGGCACCAATGTGCAGCAGGGCAAGGATATCTTGGCCAATAGCGGCCTGCCCATCGTGTCGGCCAATGACTTGGGCGACGCGGCGGAGAAAATTGTCGCTGAAGTTCGAAAGGCGGCGTAGCGCATTGGCCGATGAAGCCGCACCGAACATCTATCGCTCCGGTTTTTTTCAGCGCCAGAATTCCACATCTGCACGGTCCACCAGTCGGATCGTGCCATTTATCACAGATCTGATAGCGCCGAAATCGGTGCTTGACGTGGGGTGCGGTTCGGGCGCGTGGTCGCGGGCATTTCTTGAAAATAATGTGCCGTCCTTGCACGCCATCGACGGCGACTATGCCCGTTCATCCTTGCTGATTGATGACGCGCATTTTACGTCGGTTAATCTCGCCAATTTTGACGGCAACCTCGGCATGTTTGATCTCGTCGCCTGCGTTGAAGTTGCGGAGCATTTGGAGGCAGATCGCGCGGCTGGCTTCGTCCAGTTGCTTTGCAATCATAGCCCAGCCGTCTTATTTTCTGCGGCACCCCCAGGTCAGGGCGGCACGCATCATGTGAACGAGCAGCCCTTGTCCTATTGGGCCGAACATTTTGCGCAGCGCGGTTATCGCCTTTTCGACATTATCCGTCCGGCATTTTGGCATGACAGCACGGTGCAGTGGTGGCATCGGCAGAATATGGTCATGTTTGCTGACGAAAATAATGCGGACCTGATCGATATTTTCGAGCAAAAGTACGCTATTACTCCGGCATTGATTGATGTTATTCACCCGGACGCGTTCAAAGCCAAAACATTATTATCTGCGGTTGTGGACAATGCGCTAAATCGCGTCCGTCGCCGCTTTGGCGCTTGACGTTCACGTAAACGTCAAGCATAGGCGCATCATATTGGGTAGGCATTTACCTGTTTTATTGAGTCGGTATGGAAGGATGAGCACATGAAGATCATCGTCCCCGTTAAGCGGGTCATCGATTATAACGTAAAACCGCGGGTTAAGCCCGATGGTTCGGGCGTCGATTTGGCGAATGTCAAAATGAGCATGAACCCGTTTGACGAGATTGCCGTCGAAGAAGCGCTGCGGTTGCGTGAAAAGGGTGTGGCGACGGAGGTTGTTGCGGTGTCCGTTGGGCCTGACAAGGCGCAGGAAACATTGCGGACCGCGCTCGCCATGGGGGCGGACCGTGCGATCCTTGTGGTTGCCGAAGATGTGGAGCCTTTGGGCGTTGCCAAAATCCTCGCAAAGATCATGGGCGAAGAACAGCCCGGCCTGGTCATCCTTGGCAAACAAGCGATTGACGATGATTCGAACCAGACAGGGCAAATGCTCGCTGCGTTGACCGGGCGTCCGCAGGGCACATTTGCCAACACGGTAAATGTATCGGGCGACGAAGTGCATGTCGCACGCGAAGTTGATGGCGGTTTGCAGACCGTGGCGTTGAAGATGCCAGCCATCATCACCACTGACCTGCGCTTGAACGAGCCACGTTATGCGTCCTTGCCGAACATTATGAAGGCAAAGTCAAAGCCGCTCGCGCAGAAAACACCTGCCGATTATGGCGTCGATGTCACCCCGCGTCTCAAGACGTTGAAGGTTGTCGAACCGCCCGTGCGCAGCGCAGGCATTAAGGTTGCCGACGTTGAGGCGTTGGTCGCAAAGCTCAAGGAAATGGGAGTGGCCGCATGAAGACCCTCGTTTATGCCGAACATGACAATGCATCGTTAAAGGATGCAACATTGGCCGTCGTTACCGCTGCATCGCAATTGGGCGAAGTGCACATCCTCATTGCTGGCTCTGCCTGCGGCGCGGTCGCCGAGCAGGCTGCAAAGATTGCGGGTGTGACCACCGTGCATGTTGCCGATGACGCGATATATGCACAGCAACTGGCCGAAAATGTCGCGCCATTGGTTGCGTCGTTGATGGCAACGCATGACGCGTTCCTTGCGCCAGCCACATCGAACGGCAAGAACATCGCGCCGCGCGTTGCGGCTTTGCTGGATGTCATGCAAATCTCCGACATCCTGTCGGTTGAGAGCGCGGACACGTTCACGCGCCCCATCTATGCCGGTAACGCAATTGCCACGGTGCAGTCGTCGGATGCCAAGAAGGTCATCACCGTGCGCGGTACGGCCTTTGCCAAGGCGGAAGCCGCCGGTGGTTCGGCAACGATCGAAGCGGTCGCAAGCAGCGGCGATGCAGGCATATCAACATTCCTGTCGGCAGAGATCGCCAAGCAGGAACGTCCTGAACTCACCTCTGCCAAGATCATCGTCTCGGGCGGCCGTGCGTTGAAGGATGCGGACACTTTTGCCGCAACCATCTTGCCCTTGGCTGATAAGCTTAGCGCAGGCGTTGGCGCAAGCCGCGCCGCAGTGGACGCAGGCTTTGTACCCAATGACTATCAGGTTGGCCAGACCGGCAAGATCGTCGCCCCAGAAGTATATGTTGCGGTCGGCATCTCCGGCGCGATTCAGCATTTGGCGGGCATGAAGGATTCCAAGGTCATCATCGCGATCAACAAGGACGAAGACGCGCCGATATTCCAAGTTGCGGATATCGGCCTTGTTGGCGACCTGTTTACGGTCGTGCCGGAGCTTGTTGGTAAGCTGTAGTAGCTTGCAATCAAATGTAAATTTTTAAGGGCGGGCAGAAATGTCCGCCCTTTTTGGTTGTGGCGACGAGCTTTTGCTGTGTAGCTTGCTCGTCATGACAAAATCATTCGTCGCATCGCTTATATTTGTCGCCCTAGCGATACCTGCACCCGCGGCGGTCGCAGCGCCTGCGCCGTTGATTTTGAAGCCTACATCGGCATGGCAAGTCGATTATGCCTTCGAACGGTGCCGACTCGCACGTCAATTTGGCGAAGGCAAGCAAACCGTTTTTTTGATTATGGACCGTTTTGCACCTACGGACTCTTTTCGTCTGACAATTTCGGGGCAGCCAGTTAAAACATTCGTCGAAAAAGGGGATGCCGATATCCAGTTCGGACCCAATGAGCAGAAACAGCAGCTTGCATTTCTAAAGGGAAATCTTGGTGAGGACCCCGCCTTGGTTTTTACAAGCAGCGCACGGATCGCGCCGCCAAGCGCAACTGAGGCGTTGAAAATGAAAAACGCGGAAGATGAAGAGGCAATCGTGTTGCGACCAATAAGTGATGACCGTCAAAACGCAGTTCGCCATTTGCGCGTAGGAAAACCGTTGCGCAAACCCGTGATGCTGGAAACAGGTTCTATGCGCAGGCCATTGGCGGCGCTCGACACCTGCATCGACAATCTCCTGATAAGCTGGGGCGTGGATGTCGAAAAACATAAGACGCTAAGCAAACAGGTAAAACCACTGCAATCGCCCGACAAATGGATTGTGTCGTCCGACTATCCCAAAAATATGCTGTCTGCTGGTCAGCCGGCATTGGTAAACTTCCGGCTCAGCATTGGGCCCGACGGTCTCCCAACCGCTTGCCATATTCAGGCAACAACGCGTCCCAAAGAATTTGACAATGCGGTTTGCAAATCTGTCATGCGGCGCGCGCGATTTTCTCCAGCGCTCGATGCAACGGGCCAGCCATTGGTGTCTTATTACCAGAGCAACGTCTATTTCCGCTTGCCGTAAAGGCTTCAAATGCCGCTTAGAGCGGCGCATTGAAAATGTGAATCATGTAATTCTTGGGATTCCTTTTGATTGAGATTTGTGATTCACTCTTTTTGGAGGTGGATCATGGGCAAAAGCAGTTCGTTTGATTTACGGGTTCGGATCGTTGAAGAGATTGAGCGTGGACATTCATGCCGTTCGGCAGCGCGCCGTTTTGGTGTGAGTGCTGCCACTGCGGTTCGGTTGGCGCAACGCAAGGCGCGGACGGGATCGATCACGCCAGAACGGCAAGGTCGCCCCCCTGGCAGGGGTCCGCTGTTGGCGCATGCAGATGTTCTGATCAGCTGGGTCGATGCCGAAGGTGACATCACGATGCCGGAACTGGCGGACCGGTTGTTTAACGAGTATGGGGTGAAGGCGCATCCAGCTTCATTGTCCCGGCTGCTGCTTGCGCACGGATTTACCGTTAAAAAAAACTCTACTGGCGCACGAAACCGATCGCGCTGACATTGTTCGTGCCCGGCGCATATGGCAGACACACCGTCAGCCTTGGATGAAGAGGCGTCCGGAAAGGCTGGTCTTTATCGACGAAACCGGGACCACGACCAAGATGACACGGCTGCGGGGGCGTGCCCGCCGGGGACAGCGGCTGAAGATGAAGGCCCCGTTCGGTCACTGGGGAACACAGACCTTCATCGCGGCCTTGCGCCACGACGGCCTCACCGCTCCGTGGGTCATTGACCGTCCCATGAACCGAGAAATCTTTGAAACCTACGTCGAAACCCAGTTAGCTCCGACGCTCCAGCGCGGTGACATGGTCATCCTTGATAATCTGTCGAGCCACAAAAGCGAGAAGGCCAACGCTATCCTCAAAGAGCACGGGGCATGGTTCCTCTTTCTCCCGCCCTACAGTCCAGACCTGAACCCAATCGAGATGGCGTTCGCCAAACTCAAGGCGCATCTGCGCAAAGCAAAAGCACGCAGCATC
>JBILLO010000004.1:0-27788 GCA_044376035.1 Sphingorhabdus sp. | reverse complement strand
GCTTTTTCCGCCGCGACCCAATCCTTAATCTGCTGCTCAAGCACGTCCAGCGGCACAGACCCTTGCCCAAGCACCGCATCATGGAACGCGGCCAGATCAAATTTGGGCCCGAGTTCCTTGGTCGCCATATTGCGCAATTCGCGGATTTTCAGCTCACCCAATTTGTAAGCGAGCGCCTGACCCGGCCAGCTGATATAGCGGTTCACCTCCGCCTCAATATTCGCGGCGGACAAAGCGCTGTTGTCGGTCATGAAGGCGATGGCCTGCTGCTTGCTCCAACCCTTGGCATGAATGCCCGTGTCGACCACCAAGCGGCACGCGCGCCACATTTCGTAGGATAGCCGCCCCATATCCTTGGCAGGCGTGTCATATAGCCCCATTTCGATACCAAGCCGTTCGGAATACAGCCCCCATCCTTCGGTAAAGGCCGTGAACGACGCGCCATATTTGCGGAAATCGGACAAGGGCAGCTCCTGCTGCAACGCGATCTGATGATGGTGCCCCGGCACAGCCTCATGCACCGAAAGCGCCGGAACTTCCCAAAATGGGCGCTGGTTCAGCTTCGACGTGTTGACAAAATAGGTGCCGGATATCCCGATTTCCGGCGACCCAGGATTATAATAAGCCGTGGTCGTGCCTTCGGCTGTTTCGGCCGGAATTTCCCTTATGCCATATGGCAGTCGGGGCAGGCGGCCGAACAGGCTGGGCATTTTGGCGTCAATGATTTTGGTCACCCGCGCGACCTTTTCCATCAGCTCTTCCGGCGTTTTGGCATAATATTGCGGGTCAGTACGCAGATGTTCGATAAAGGCTTCGCGGCTGGGATAGCCTGCCTTTGTCGCGACATCGACCATTTCTGCGCGAATGCGGGATACTTCGCTCAGGCCAATTTGGTGGATTTGCTCCGCCGTCAGATTGGTGGTGGTTTCCTCGCGGATGCGAAAGGCATAATAAGCCGCGCCGTTGGGCTGCGCCGAAACGCCGGGGGCCTTGGCACAAGCGGGCTTGTAGCTTGCGGTGTACCACGCCAATTGTGTGTTGAGCGCCGGGTGGATGACGTTGCGGATGGTCGCCTCGGCACTCGCCGCCAGCGCGGCAAAGTCACTTTGCGAAATGCTCTCGGGGCGCTTGGCCGCATAAGGGCCGTAAAAACGCGACTGGCGGATGTCGGATGCGATCAGGCCGCGGACTGTCCCTTCAAAACCCGTCAGCGTTTCGCAAGGCTGCGTAAACCTGCCCTTGATTGCGACATTGGCGACCGCAATATTCTCGTCATTGACGCGGCCATATTGCGTGAGCCGGGCGTTGTAGCTTTCAAAATCGGCCTTGGTCTTGAACGGCAAGTTGCGCGACATGCTGGCGAGTTGTTGGTGCCAGCTTGAAAAGGTCGTGAAGTTGATGGCACGCTGACCAAACTGATTGCCTTCGATCGTAGACACTAACGACCGTCGCAATATGCCCGCCTCGACCTTCGCCGCAGCACTTAACGCATTTGCGGGAATGGCATCCAAACGGGCGAGGAACTTTGCGGCATCGGCGGCCCTGCGGTCCTGCGCCGCCAGCGTATAATCGCCAAGTTCATTGGCATAATCATTCACGCCAAGCGCGCTGGCGTAGACAGGTGCTTCTTTGAGCGCCTTTGCCCAGACGTCATCGACCAAGGCCGTGAGATCATTATTGGCATCGGCATAAGCAGGTGCCGAAAGCGCACATAAGCATCCGGCGATGAACAGGCTACGCATAAATAAGGCTTCTCCGTCACAATTTGAGGGGACGAATAAAGCAGGGAAAACGGCCATTGGCCAGCAACGATTCTTTGTGCACATAAGGCCCGGCGGCGAACATGCAGGCTGAACCCCGATATTCAACCTGCACGCAGTTTGTATTTTACTCCGCTGCTTCCAATGCTTCATGGTCGGACAGTGGCTGGCTAAGCCGCGTGAGCATTTCCTTTGGACAAATCTGCCAAAATTCGCCGCGCCTGCGATCCCAATCTTCAATGATTGATTTCGACCAAGCGCTATCGGTTTTTTCGGCATGCGCGGTGATCAGGGCTTTCAGCGCCTCTTCCCAATAAGCGCTTTCAAGGCGTTGCCATATGATGCTGTCGGGGTTTGCCATTTGGGTGAAGTCGCGTTCGGTATCGAGCACGAACGCCATACCGCCGGTCATGCCAGCGCCAAAATTGCTGCCGACCTTGCCTAAGATAACCGCCATGCCACCGGTCATATATTCCAGACCATTGGACCCGCAGCCTTCAACCACGACATGCGCGCCGGAATTGCGGACCGCAAAACGTTCCCCGGCTTGTCCCGCCGCAAACAAATACCCTGATGTTGCGCCATAGAGCACGGTGTTGCCGATGATGCTATTTTGCTGGCTGGTCAGCGGGCTGCTGACCGTCGGACGCAATATGATTGTCCCGCCCGACAGACCCTTGCCGACATAGTCATTGGCATCGCCAAATACTTCCAAAGTAATCCCTTGGCACAAAAATGCGCCAAGCGATTGGCCAGCGGAACCCCGCAAACGGACATGGACATGCCCTTCGGATAGGCCCTTCATGCCATATAAACGCGTGATTTCGGAGCTGAACCGTGTGCCCACCGCACGGTGCGTGTTGCGGACATTATAGGTTAGCTGCATCTTCTCCCGCCGTTCAAACACGGGCCGCGCGTCATGGATCATCTGCGCATCAAGGCTGTCGGGCACTTCATTGCGGAAGGTCGGGATGTTGAAACGGCGCGCGCTGTCGGGCGCATCGACCTTGGCCAATATGGGGTTGAGGTCGAGATCATCGAGATGCTCGGCACCTCGGCTAACCTGCCGAAGCAGCTCTGTGCGGCCAATGACTTCATCAAGGCTGCGATAGCCGAGCTTAGCCAGTATCTCGCGCACTTCCTCGGCAATGAAGGTCATCAGGTTGATGACTTTCTCCGGTGTGCCCGTGAATTTCTTGCGCAAGGCCTCATCCTGAACGCACACGCCAACAGGGCAAGTGTTCGAATGGCATTGCCGCACCATGATACAGCCCATGGCAACAAGGCTAAGCGTGCCAATGCCAAATTCCTCGGCGCCCAAAATCGCGGCGATGACAATGTCGCGTCCGGTTTTCAAACCGCCATCGGTGCGTAACTTGACACGGTGCCGAAGGCCGTTGAGCGTAAGCACTTGGTTCGTTTCGGACAGGCCCATTTCCCATGGCGTGCCGGCATATTTGATGCTGGTTTGCGGGCTTGCACCCGTGCCGCCGACATTGCCGGAGACCAGGATGACATCGGCATGCGCCTTGGCCACACCTGCCGCAATCGTGCCAATGCCCGCCGCACTGACAAGCTTGACACAGACCCGCGCACGCGGGTTGATTTGCTTAAGATCGTAAATCAACTGCGCCAGATCTTCGATTGAATAAATGTCGTGATGCGGTGGCGGTGAAATCAGCGTCACGCCCGGCGTCGAGTGTCGCAGACGTGCGATCATTTCGGTCACCTTGAAGCCCGGCAATTGCCCGCCTTCACCCGGCTTTGCGCCCTGCGCGACCTTGATTTCGATTTCCTCGCACGCGCCCAGATATTCGGCGGTAACGCCAAAGCGGCCACTGGCGATCTGTTTGATAACGCTGTTGGCGTTGTCGCCATTTTCATAGGGCTTGAAACGCTTGCTGTCCTCGCCGCCCTCACCCGATACGGCCTTTGCGCCGATCCGGTTCATGGCAATGGCGAGCGTCTCATGCGCCTCTGGCGACAGTGCGCCAAGGGACATTCCGGGCGTGACAAAGCGTTTGCGGATTTCGGTAATCGCCTCAACCTCGTCAATGGCGACGGGGTCTTTGGCGAAGTTGAATTCCAGCAAATCGCGCAAGTAAATCGGCGGCAATTCCTTCACGCCTTGCGCAAATTGCGTGTAGGTTGAATAGCTGTCATTCGCGACGGAGCTTTGCAGCAAATGCATGAGGCCAGCGGAATAGGCATGTTCTTCGCCACCGTCGCGTTGCTTGTAAAATCCGCCCACGGGCAGGCGAGCAACAGCGGCATCAAACGCATCATCATGACGGTCGCGCGCGTTGACATACAGCGATTGATACCCTTCGCCCGAAATTTTGTTCGGCATGCCGGGGAAGAAATCATTGACCAAAGCGCGCGACAGGCCAACCGCCTCAAAATTATAACCACCACGGTAGCTGGAGATCACCGCAATGCCCATTTTGGACATGATCTTCAGCAGACCTTCGTTGATCGCTATGCGGTAATTTTCGACAGCTTGTGTCAGCGTATAGCCGCCAAGCAAACCGCGCATATGCCGGTCGGCGATCACCGCCTCGGCAAGATACGCGTTCACCGTGGTCGCGCCAACGCCGATCAGTACGGCGAAATAATGCGTGTCCAAGCATTCGGCAGAACGGACATTGATCGACGAATAACTGCGCAGGCCATTGCGGACCAAATGCGTGTGCACAGCTGCTGCTGCAAGGATCATCGCAATACCGACGCGATCCGCGCTGATATTGTCATCGGTCAGGAACAGTTCGGATTTGCCCATGCGGACTGCAGCCACCGCTTCTTCGCGAATACGCGTAATGGCGGCGCGCAGACCCTCTTGCCCGTCGGAGATGTCATAGGTGCAATCAATCTCGGCACCCAATGGCCCGAACGCAGACTGCAGCCTGCGCCAATCGCGCGCCGTTAGGACTGGGCTGTCCAGCACCAAGACATCGGCATTCTGGCTCTTTTCCTCAAGGATATTGGCTAGGTTGGAAAAACGCGTTTTCAGGCTCATCACATGCCGTTCGCGCAAGCTGTCGATGGGCGGGTTGGTGACTTGGCTGAAATTCTGGCGGAAGAATTGGCTGATCAGGCGCGGCTTGTCGCTGATAACGGCGAGCGGCGTGTCGTCACCCATGGACCCGATGGCTTCCTTGCCATCCTCAATCATTGGCGCGAGGATCATTTCGACATCTTCCAATGTCATGCCAGCGGCGATCTGACGCCGGGTAAGTTCCGCGCGCGACCAAGCGGGCGTGCTGTCGTCGCCAGCCTCGGGCAAGTCGGTGATACGGCGGAAGCCGCCGACCAATGCGCCATAATCCTGCTCGGCCGAAATGCGGTCTTTCAACTCGCCGTCGCGGTATAATTTGCCTTCGTCCAGATTGACGGCAATCATCTGCCCGGGGCCAAGGCGGCCTTTTTCCAATATCGTCGTTTCGGGCAGGACAACCATTCCGGTTTCGGAGCCGATGACCAGCAAATTGTCCGACGTCCGGGTATAGCGCAACGGACGTAGCGCGTTGCGGTCAACGCCTGCGACGGCCCATTGGCCATCGGTCATCGCTAAGGCGGCAGGACCATCCCATGGCTCCATGACGCTAGACATATATTCATACATGGCGCGGTGGTTCGCGGGCAAATTGGGGTTCGACTGCCATGCTTCTGGGATGAGCATAAGCTTGGCCGTTGGCGCTTCCTTGCCCGAACGGACCAGGGTTTCAAACACGGCGTCCAATGCGGCGGTGTCCGAAGACCCGGCGGGAATGACGGGCTTGATATCGTCCGACTGCGCGCCAAAGGCGATGCTCGCCATCTTGATCTCGTGGCTTTTCATCCAATTCTGGTTGCCACGGATGGTGTTGATCTCGCCATTATGCGCAAGGCCACGGAATGGTTGCGCCAACCACCATTGCGGGAAAGTGTTGGTCGAATAACGCTGATGGAAAATCGCAACGCGGCTTTCAAAACGGTCATCTTGCAGATCGGGGTAAAATATCGACAGGGACTCCGCAAGGAACAGGCCCTTATAGACAATCGAGCGGCACGACAGCGAACAGATATAAAAATCCCTGATTTGCGCAGCGATGATCTTCTTTTCGATCCGGCGGCGGACCAAGTAAAGATTCTTTTCAAACTCACTCGCGTCCACGTCTTCGGGCATTGGGCCAGCGATCATGATCTGCTCGATCTCGGGCCGCGTCGCTTGCGCTTTATCGCCGATCACGGACACATCCACAGGCACCTGACGCCAGCCATAAATGGTGTAACCAGCGTCGATAATCTCCGCCTCAACAATCGTCCGGCAATTCTCTTGCGCGCTCAGGTCAGTGCGCGGCAGGAACACCATGCCGACCGCCAAACGGTTAGGCATTGGCCGGTGGCCGCTATCCGCAATCGCATCGTCAAAGAAACGGACGGGCAAGTCGATATGCAGGCCTGCGCCATCGCCAGTCTTGCCATCGGCATCAACCGCGCCGCGATGCCAAACGGCCTTCAACGCCTCAATCCCCGCCGCCACAACGCGCCGCGAAGGCTTACCATCGGTCGCCGCAATCAAGCCGACGCCACAGGCATCGCCCTCGGACTCAGGATGATACATGCCTTCACGGGCAAGACGTTCATGTTCGGCTGTGGGGTAAAATATGGTCATGCTGCAACCTTTTCGCTGCGTGCTTTGGATTTCAAATAATTATGCATATGCTGCGTGACATCGCGGCCATCGCGGATTGCCCAGACGACAAGGCTTGCCCCGCGCACGATGTCGCCAATGGCGAACACCCCGTCGAGATTTGTCATCTGCGTATTATGATCGACACGCACGGTGCCCCAGCGGGTGACGTTCAGGTCGGGTGCGCCGAACAACACCGGCAGGTCTTCGGCCTCAAAGCCCAACGCCGTAATCACCATATCGGCGTTCAGCGTGAAGTCGCCTTCGGGGTCATTCTCCGGCGTCCGGCGGCCCGACGCATCGGGGGCGGCTAGCCGCATCTTCGCCACATGCACACGCTCGACCTTGCCATTGCCGTCAAAGCCCTTGGGACCCGATAGCCAGACAAATTCGACGCCTTCTTCTTCGGCATTGGCCACTTCGCGCTGTGACCCTGGCATATTATCGCGGTCGCGGCGGTACAGGCATTTGACCGACTTTGCGCCTTGGCGGATGGCGGTGCGGACACAATCCATCGCGGTATCGCCGCCGCCAATAACGACGACGTCTTTGCCATGCGCATTCATCGCGCCGCTTTCAAACGCAGGCACGGCATCGCCAAAGCCCTTGCGGTTGGAGGTGGTGAGATAATCCAGCGCCGGGACAATGCCGTCTAGCCCAATACCCGGCGTTGCAATTGCGCGCGCCTTATACACGCCAGTCGCAATCAACACCGCGTCATGCTTTGCGCGCAGATCATCCAGCGAGGCATCGCGGCCAACCTCAAAATTGGCATGGAAATGACTGCCCGCATCCTCCAACCGTTTGACACGGCGCATGACAATGTCTTTCTCCAGCTTGAAACCGGGGATGCCATAGGTCATCAATCCGCCCATGCGGTCATAGCGGTCATAGACATGGACGTCATAGCCCGCGACGCGCAGATATTCTGCCGTCGTTAGCCCGCCCGGTCCACCGCCGATGATGCCAACCGATTGCCCGCGCGATGGCCCGACCTCGACGGGTTCAACCCAGCCCTGCTCCCACGCGGTGTCGGTGATATATTTTTCCACAGAGCCAATGGTGACCGCGTCATGGCCCGAAAACTCAATAACGCAATTGCCCTCGCACAAGCGATCCTGCGGGCAAATACGGCCACAGATTTCGGGCATGGTGCTGGTCAGGCTGGACATCTCGTAGGCCTCACGCAAACGCCCTTCGGCGGTCAGGCGTAACCAATCGGGAATATGATTGTGCAGCGGACAATGGACCGAACAATAAGGCACGCCGCATTGCGAACAACGCGACGCCTGATCCGCTGCTGCGGCGGGGGCATAGCGATCTGCGATTTCGGCAAAATCTTCGGCGCGCAATTCGGCTTCCCGCTTATGCGGATAAGCCTGCGGCTTCGAAATGAATTTCAGCATTGGATCTTTTGCCACAACACGCTCCTTAAGACGCGCTGCGCGTAACGCGGCAAACGCGCGCTGTCACGCAGAAATCCAATAATAGGGCAGCTATACTGACTAAGTTAAGCGATTTTGAGACGATAATTTACGCGCGCGCAATAATATTTCAAATTAAAAGGTCCGCATCGGCACCTACCGCATGGTCAGCCATAGCAATGCCGCTGTTCCCGCGATGATTCGGTAATACGCAAAGGGCGCAAATCCATATTTGCCAACAATGGCGACAAACGCCTTCACCACGACCACCGCGACCAGAAACGCCATGGAGAAGCCAATGGCGATCATCCCCAAATCGTCCGCGTTCAAAAGCGCCCTGTCTTTCCACAAAGCATATACCGTGGCCGCCATCATCGTGGGCACGGCCAAGAAGAAGGAAAACTCCGCCGCTGTCTTGCGCTCCACGCCCATCATCAGTCCGCCCATGATCGTCGCGCCCGACCGGCTCACGCCCGGCAACATCGCGGTGCACTGGACAAGGCCAATCGCCAAAGCCGTGCCAAAGGGGATTTCCTCAACCATGTTAAAGCGCACCGTTTTCACCACGCGCTCCAACAACAATAGGATGATGCCGCCAACGATCAAGGCGATAGCCACAATCTGCGGCGTCTGCATCGCGGCGCGAATGGCATCATAGGCCAATACGCCAATCACCACAGCAGGGGCAAAGCCCAAGAGGATATTGCGCGTAAACGCGACGGGGCCAGCCTCCCGCTTTAACAGCCCAGTGCCCACCGCCCAAAACCGCCGCCAATATACCAAAAGCACTGCCAGGATCGCGCCGAGCTGAATGGCAATCTTGAACGCGACGGAGCTATTGTCGGTAAAACCAACCAGCTCGCCCGCCAAAATAAGATGCCCCGTGGAGGATACAGGCAAAAACTCGGTCAGCCCCTCAATAAAGCCGAGGAGCAACGCGATCATCGTATCGCTCATGCTTTGGGACTGCTGCCAAAACGGCCATGCTTGCGGTAAATGTTCAACCAATCGTCGGCAATGACATCCAACGGCGTCGGCACGATGCCATAAGCCGCCAGCCCGTCGGTGCCCGTCACCACATTGTCGCGGCCAAGCATCTTAAACTGGTCATCGGTAATCGGCGCGCCGGGCATCCACCCTGTGCCCTTGGCGAGCATCTTTGCCGCCATATCGGGCACTTCAATAAACAGGGGGTCGCGGCCAATCGCCTTGGCGATCCAGCGGTTCAGTTCCATCATGGAGAATATCTCCGGCCCGCCAAGCTCCAACACGCGGCCATCCTGATGCAGCAAAGCGGCGGCAACCGCCTTGGCAACATCGCCAGCGAAGACCGGCTGAAACTTCGTAGCCGCGCCGATGACGGGCACAACAGGCAACATGCGGATCAGCCCGGCAAAGCGGTTGATAAACTGGTCTTCGCGCCCGAACACAATCGATGGCCGCAAGATGACGGCGGCGGGAAATGCCGCATGCACCGCCGCCTCGCCGCCCGCTTTGCTTTGGCCATATGCAGCGTCGCTATGTGCATCCGCGCCAATGGCGGAGATATGGACCAAAGCGCCAACACCGGCGTCCGCAGCGGCCTGCGCCACGATGCCTGCGCCAATATTCTGAACGGCATCCATATTGGCAAAGCTACCGACGAGATTGACCACAGCATCGGCATCCACCAATGCGCGCTGCACGCTGGCGGGTTTGCGGATGTCGGCTGCCATCAATTGCACCTGGCCCAAATTGCCCAGCGGCTTGATATGATTGGCGCTATTGGCGTTGCGGCCCGCAATACGCAACCGCGCACCTTGACCGAGCAGCGTCTGCGCAACGTAGCGGCCCAAAAACCCGCCGCCGCCAAAAACCGTTATCAACTTGCCTTGCATATATGCTCCGTCAGCCCGCGTGAAGTCCTGCGCGCGCTTTGCACCACCGTTTGGCAGCTTTCAAGGCCGACATGTGTATGGCGCGCGCGGCGCGTGGATTTAATCTGCTGTGCGTGGCACAGCCGTTGACAATATCACCTGATCGCTTAAAGCAGCGCGCCTACCCGACATGCGGAAAAAGCCTGCATGTCACGTGCCCGGATGGCGGAATTGGTAGACGCACCAGCTTCAGGTGCTGGCGCTGGTAACGGCGTGGAGGTTCGAGTCCTCTTCCGGGCACCATTTTTCTGAGCATTCATACTCAGGCCCTGCTTAACTATTGAAAATAAAAATATAAATCTCTGCTTCAGCGGCTCTACGTGTTGGATCAAAATCGACTAACGGACGGCCAAAAATTCTCAATCATTGCAGTCACTTCTGTCTTGCACGATTCAAGTGAAGAGAGACGCGACGCGCAGGTTCCGATGATGGTTTGCGACATAGCAGCAACTATACGTTCGACGAGTTGCTCAATCCGCTTGACCTCTTCTATCAGATGTACATGATTGCTTTGAGGCACCGCCACGCAAGTTATCCGTTTAGCTTTGCTTCGAGCGCACCAATCGCCGTCATCAGATCATCGAATGACGGCGGCGCGACCATGAACATTTCTGCCATAGCGGCGTAGTCTTTGCGCAGCCGTTCGCGCAGCTCGTCGTTCGGAGTAAGTCGCAGCGAGCCAATCACCGCCGTGCCGTAAGATGCCTTGTTATCCGCAAACATCAGGCTCTTGTTGAGCACAACCCGTGCGAGCAGATTTTGCGATTTCATCGCCATATCGTCGATGCCTTTTGCGGCCAGCATCATCGTATCATAATAGTGGCGGGACATTTCCGGCAGGAGCTTCGTTCCGTGATGAAGCGCATGCAGGATTGTGACCTTTTCCCAGAAGGTTCGCGCAACCGACAATGTTGCGACGTTGACCGTCGCATCGCGTAATTCCTGCGGAAATTCCTGAGCGAGATAGGGCGTGATCGCCTTTAATTCCGATGGTTCGGCTTCGCCGCGTGCGCCAAATTCGAGTTTGATGCGCGGGCGGATATAGCCGTCCTTTTTCCAGCTACCACCAAAACTGTTTCCAAATGCGCCGCCCCACGCGTCAAACTTATAGTCGAGTAACTTCGGATATTCGAACAGAATCGTTTGTCCATCGTGATCCTCTGGATCGATCCGCACTGACCAGCCGTTGGTCGTGCCAAGCGCCTCGGCAATAGCTTCGCTGAGTGCGGGAAGTGCAATCTCTTGCACGTATCCTTGCGCCGCAGTCTTGAGTGCCTTGGTGCGTCGCTCGCGCTCCTTGCCACTGATGTCATCTTCCATCGGCGGCTTGGTGTCGACGATCATCGGCGCGTTGCGCCCGATGGTGAGATCGATGTCTTCGGAGAAGCGCTCGATAATCCCGTAGGCTTTGGATAGCGACGTGCCGCCTTTGAAGGCGAGATTGTCCGCGAGAACGGGTACGGACATCAGTCGACGCAGCGTCCAGCAGACCCAGAAGTCCTTCTCAATGACGATTGGCGCAACATCGCGACGATTCGCCGCTTCGTTGATGAATGCAAGTCGATCATCATCATTGCGGCGCGCGAACTCATCCATGCTGGACCATGCCCATCTTGAGCACTGCATCGCTCATCCATCCCGGCATAAGCGACTGTGCTTGCTTAAGTGCTTTGAGATCACGATCATCGATCCGCGCAGCTAAGCGACGAATGAGATCATCATCGACACTGGCTTTGCCGAAATGCATCAGTATTTGCAGTACCGCGTTCGCATTGTCGGAGCCATTATCAAGAATGGGTGCGTGTGATCGCTTGAACATGATCGTGCGCCCCGCCACTTTCTTCACGCGGGTTGCCCCGCTGGTTGCGTAACTCGATTTAGCCGGAACCTGCGTAGAGATACCAAGGCGATTGGCCGCCTGAGCGCCGGAGAGAACGACTTTATTACCGCTCTGCTTTGCGACGGCTTGGGCGATTGCGTCAGCATCCGGCGTCAGTGCGCCCAAGCGCTCGTGCAGCTTGGGGTAATCGTAGAGCCCCCGTCCGATACGGCGGATATGCCCCGCCTGCACGAGACGGGTTAGTGACATATCGACAGACCCACGCGTGCCAAGGTCGAGAAAGTCCTTGGGCGTAAAAGCCCAGCCGCGCCCTTTTCCCCGCACTCGATTGATGATCTTATCGGCAACCGCAGACATATTTTCATCCTTTATTGTTAGATAATAACATATATATTTATAACAAACAAAATTTATGTCATAGCAAAAATGTTTTATTTACAAATGCTAAATCGATAGCTTATGCGTTATGTGCCTATATCATAAATCCTATCTGATATCAGGGTCTTGGTCTCGCTTCGGACGCATCGTCGTAGGGCTGCGGCTTGTTTGATTGCGTTAGCTTTTCTAATATATTTCCTGTGGCTACTTTGGCCAACCCTTCAAAGATCACTTCTAGGCGGTCAAAGTCTCAAATAAGCTGTTCGGGTACTTGTTTGGGAGAAGGTTCGAGTCCCTGTTTTGGTTCGAGCTTGCGCCGCCCAGGGGCACTTTTTACGAACCACCGTTGCGTTCTCGTTTGCAACATGTGCCTTGCGCACTATTGCATATTCTCGGTTAATTTTGCCCCTGACTAGGCAGAAAAAAATCTGCAACGATCCGGCCGCAAGCGGCGTGCAGTCTTTTGCTGCAGCTGGCGCGACTGGAAAAGACGCCCACAGACAAGCGAGCAAGCCTGCGACGCGATTGGTTATGGCAAAACTCGTTAAAAATCTTCGGCTCGAACTGAACATCGGCCCCGCGCATAATCACCGGAATCACTCTTTAAGTGCCATAACCAGCGATGGCACCAAATTTTGGGCCAACGCGTCTGCGGCAGCGCGAACCGCAGAATAGATACAGCCTTGAAGCGCTCGAAGCTAAAGCAGAGCGCAGCCTAAAGCTTGCGGAAATCAGGGAGCTTGAGTCGCTGCCTTTCGCTTTGGGGCTAGCCACTGGACGCTAACTCAAACCGTATTGATGGTTCGAATCCTTCTCACGCCCATCCAAGAGATTCGAAAGGGATGAAGCCTATTAGCCGTTGCGCCAGAAGAGGTTCACGCGCTCTCCCGCGCTGTCAAGGCGTCGAACGCAATTGGGCATGTCATAAATTATTATTGACTGATTGGTCCATAATTGCAATTCCCTAGTGCTAACCCGAATTGGATTATCGACTGGCTTTAGGGGCTGAACATGATGATCGCAGTCTTGATCGTGCACGGCTTGCTTGCAGTGGCCCTGCTCGGTGCAATCACGCACCAGTGTCTATCGGCACTCCGCGCCAAGCCTGTCCGCCCCCTGTCTTTCGTTGACCGCTACACAGGCGTGAACCAGCGGGCGTTCACATGGGCGGTCGTGATACTGTACGCGACGACGACCCTGTTGGGGGCGATCATCTACCCGTCCTACCGGTTGAATGTGCGCGTCCCATTTGAGGAGATGGCGCTCGGCTGGGCGGTGGGCCTCTTTGAGCTGAAGGAGCATTTCGGGGGCCTTGGGCTATGCCTTCTGCCTGTCTATGTTTGGCTCTGGCAACCGCAACAAACGCAAAGCCACGCGCGCGACCGCGTCGTAATCACCATGATCCTTGCCTTCATCGTCTGGTGGGACTTCATCGTTGGCCACGTGCTTAACAATATCCGGGGCCTGCCATGAAACTGCGCTTCTCGCCCATCGTCTTCATGCTGGCTTACTGCTTGGTCTATACCGCTGCCTTGCTGTGGGACCTGCCTGCGTTCCTGTATTATCCCCTGGGCGGACACTTTAGCTGGGGCCCAACTGTCGTGGAGGGGCTGGGACCCGCGATGGCTTGGTATGGGATCTTGGCCGAAGCGGCGCTGATCGCGGCTATCTTGGCCGTCATTGTTCCAGATCGCTGGTTTGCCGATCGCATGCAAAACGTCCTTTGGACTGTCCCTGTGGCGGCCATGCTAATCTGCACCTACTTGATGAGGATCTTTTTTGGATGAGACGAAGCGCGATAACGACCGTCCTTATGAGCCTCTGCACTCTGGCCTTTGCTAGCGGCGCTTGGGCGCAGTATACCTACAACCCGAACAATGCCGACGAGCAGGGGTCAGGCACCCGCTATTTTGGTTCTGTAAAGGACGAGCGCGGCCAGGCCCTAAAAGGCGCCGCCATCGTGGTAAAGCAAGCTTATGTCTTCACAAGCGACGAGGCTGGAAGATATGTCGGCCATGCCCCTGCCGACCCTTCGCCCAAGGCGATCCTGATCGGCTGCGCCAAACGCGGCTACACCCTTGTGCGCATTAACAAGCGCGCAGGCTCAACGAAGCAAAAACTATGGGTCCAAGCCGACTGCATCTTGCGCAAGGCACTTTAGCCGCACTGGTCTTGGGGGCCGCGGTCCTCTTACAGGGCCAGTCACCTGCTGCCCGCCCGAGGTCCGACAAGCTGTCGGCGGACAGCGTTGAAAACCTGCGCCTCAGCGGCGACGTGATGGCGCAACGGCAACATCTGTGGACGGTTTTTGCGAACATGGTTTCTGGCAAGGAACCGGCCTTCGCTGAGTGGCAAGGAGAAGGCGGCGTCTTTGCTGCCGAAGGGGCGGCGAAGAGACTCGGCGGCATCCAAGGCTTCGCAAGGCCCAAAAGCTTTAACGGCGACCAACATGTGATCGGCGCGCCGATAATCGCCTATAATCTTTTCAATCCCGCAGCCTTCGCACATATTCGCGATCAGGGCCTTTTTCGCAAAGCGACGTTGGATCGCCTGCAGCGCACTGGCAAGACCGAATCTGTGCCAGCCTTCCCCACCGCAGCGATCGTGATCAAGACCGCTTGGTGGCCGGTCGCGCCAGAGGGCCTGACCGCTATGCCCGTCTGGGATCCTGAACTCAACCCGCCGGACCCCAACGGCAATTCCTACTTGGGCTGGGCGCGGATCGTGGCGGTCGATCCTGCGAACATCGCCCGAGGCAAAACTGCAGATGTCCAATTTATAGGCCAAACCTTTCCCCAAGCGCGGCGTGTCCAGCTTGAGGCGTTCCATCATGTGGCCGTGGATGCGGCAATGGCCAAGCAGCTTGCCCGCGATACCGAGAGCAACCGCACAGCTATCATTGCGCTGGGTCGTCCCATCGCCGTCAATGACCGACTGGCCCTGGTCGGGATCAATATGATGACCCACGAGCAGCACGACTGGGTTTGGGGGGCTTTCTGGTGGCATGACCGGCCTGAGGTCGGCCCTTTTGCCGCAGACCGTCCATCCGCTCTGCGTGGACCATGGCGCAACTACCTCATGCAAGCGGCTTTTGACGCCGAGACGCCAAGGGCGTCTGACGGAGGCGCGCATATCGCTTTCAACCCTTGGCTGGAGGCCCGGTTCCCCGACGGTGGACAGGGCGGTGGAACGGTCAGCAACTGCCTGTCCTGCCACCAGCGCGCCAGCTATCCAGCCGCGCCCTTCCTGCCCGTTACACGCGGGGGACCCAATCTGCGGGAGGATGCCGCTCTCGCACCCGACCGCTTAAGAACCAGCTTCCTCTGGTCATTGACCCTGCACGCTCAGCCGGACTAAACGACCGCTCAGGTGCCATGCGGACCCTCGCTATCACGCCAAATCCCCGAGCTGTTGAGTTCTCCCTTGCCCTATCCACTGTCCCGCCAGCTGCAGGTCCGGCGTCTATGGTAGGTGGTCGGTTCAGCGGGGTGCGATTTGCAGAAAACGAAGCGCAGTATCAATCGCATCGAGGCTTTGACGGCGCGGGACTTTGCGCCGGCTCGCCACGCGGACGCCCTCATTCACCAGCATGAGGTACGCGGCGTATTCGCCAGCGCGTGCCGGAGCGTAGCCAGCTTCGCGCAGGCACGCTTCGAACAGGGCCTGCAATTTCGACAGCCATGCGCTGGCCGCCTCGGCCAATTCGTCGTCTACGCCTGCGAGTTCGACGACGGTGTTGACGGCCATGCACCCGAGACCTGCTTTCGATCCTTCGGCATAGTTCAAGCTGTGTTCCAAGAAATACCTTATGGTATCCATTGGCGGGTATTTGTCCTTGGCCTTCTGGACAATGGCACTGGTTCGCTCCCCGAAAAGGTTGAGGCACTCGAGATACAGGTGTCGCTTGTCTCCGAAGGTGGCGTAGAAACTGCCGCGCCCAATCTTCATTTCATCCAGCAGATCCGAAAGGGATGACGCTTGGTAGCCGTTGCGCCAGAAGAGGTGCATTGCGCTCTCCCTCGCGGTCATGATGTCGAACTCAATTGGGCGTGCCATACATAGTTATTGACTGATTGGTACATAATTGCAAAGCTGGAAATTCATAACGAGTTTGATCCCGAGAAATTCCGGCCGGAGACCTGCGTATGAAGACGCGATTCACGGAATTGTTTGGCATCAAGCAAATCAGAAAGAGCAGCGAGGCAAAGCGAATGAAACAGATTTCTTTGATTGTTTTCTTGGGCTTGGCGCTCGCAGGCTGTTCGGCAGAAGAGTCCTCCAAAAATGCGAAGGCTGGGAGCTCGGCGCTGTTGACGGGGGTCGTTGAGGACGATCAAAGTAAACCGCTCAACGGTGTCATGGTGCGGGTGACTAACGAGACATCTGGTATCTCGCAAAGCGTATTCACCGATGAAAAGGGTCGTTACGAACTGTCGACGCGTTTGACTGGGGATGTCACGGTCCGGTTCCGCCTGCCCTATTATAAGGACGAAACGAACAAGCTGATGCTCACAGTTGGCAAGTCTGTCGAGCAGCAGGCGGTACTCAAGCCGATGACCGACTTGGCTGAGATTTCCGAAAGCCTGCCATCGGTCTATCACTTCGGGAAACTTGCCTTTGACAAGGATCCAAAGGCGATCAACAGCCGCCAAAACCTGATGCGCGATTGTGCGGGCTGCCATGCCTTGGGCAATAGCGTCACGCATGCGCTACGCCCGCTCGATCAGTGGGTGGATATGGTCACGATGATGCAGGGTTATCTTGGCAATCCAGATCCGAAGCTGATCAAGAGCCGCGCCGCGTTGATGTATGCTGGGTTCAACGGACAAGCACCAAAAGTGCGTCCGGTGTTTCCAATCGACGCCGAAATCCAGCGGGCTGTCATCCATGAGTATAGACTCGAAAACAGCGTCTTCCCGCATGACGCGGAAATCAGCCCTGCCGACGGCTTGATTTATACCGTCGACCGAACGGCAAACCATATGACGGTCACGGACCTTGATTCGGGAAAGTCTCTCTTTTTCCAACAGCCTCCGTCGATGCGTCCCGCCGTTGGCAAAGGGGACAGCTATTCCCAACGCTCCAGGGATCCGGGTCCGCATTCCTTGGCGCTGGGCAAAAGCGGGTACTGGTACACAACCAATGCCGGGTCCGACGAGATAGGCGTTTTCGATCCGAAGACTCGGACGTGGAAACCTTCATTCGTGCTTCCTGAGGGTGCACGTTACCCCCATACAATCCGCATTGGCCGCGACGGCATTATTTGGTTCACGCTGGCGGCATCGACGCAGGTGGGCCGACTTGATCCGGTCAGCGGTGATATCAAGCTGATCTACCTGCCGAACGTCAAGCCACTCGGGGGATCCGCTGGCACTGTGCCCTATGGCATCGATATCAGCCCTGTAGATGGCCGCATCTGGTTCGCGCGCCTGTGGGGTGACAAGCTTGGCGCCATCGATCCCGCGACGTTAGCGGTGACGGAGTTTGACTCGCCGGTCGAAGGGCCGCGTCGTCTTCGCTTCGACGCCAAGGGTAAGCTTTGGGTAACGGGCTACAACGAAGGCATGATCGCCATGGTTGATACCAAGAGCATGAAGAGCGAGGTTTATCCCATGCCGGAGTTTGCCCCAGGCTATCGCCCGGCCCCTTATGCCCTTGCGATTCACCCCGTCACGCAGGAGGTCTGGATCAACGAGACCTTGACGGACCGCGTATATCGTTTCCTGCCCAAGCAGAAGCGGTTCATCGTTTACCCCATGCCACTGCGCGGCACCTTCACCCGTGACTTCACCTTCACTGCGTCCGGATGGGCCTGTACCACCAACAGTCCGATCCTGAATGCGGCACTGGAAGGCAATGTGACAGAAGTGATCTGCATTGACCCAAGCGGAGCAAAGGCGCGCAAATGAACGCATTGTTCGATCCTTCGCTATACTCAGGTATTTCGCTGATCGGACTGGCTTGGACCCTGCTGACGCTCTATCTCATGTTTTCGTCAACGGGGCAGAGGTTGCTGTCCAACCCGCTGGGGATATTTATCGCCGCCGCCGCGCTGTTTCCCTCGCTCTGGTTGGTGACGTCTCAGATCGAGGTGCTGACGGCGCTGACAGGCGGTATCCCGCCGCTGGACGTGCAATTTGGTTACCGCCAGCCCGAAATCGCCCAGTTCGCTCAGGCCCTGAATGAGGGCGGCCGCACGATATATGCCCAATTCCAGCTTGGCACCGATACGCTGGCCCCTCCGGGCTTCTGTTGTTTCCTGATGTGCGTCTACCGCTCAACGGTCCGGTCACGGGTCGTGCGGACCCTCTGTGATGGAATGGCGTTCGTCTATCTCGTGTCCGTGCTCATCGCCAACACATTGATGCCGGTGATTATCCTTAACTATCCGACGCAGGACGGCTTTGTGCTGTCGACACTCTACTGGCTGATCCCGATCTGTGACACGGTGAAATACGCCGTGCACGGTTTGGCTTGGCTCGTCATCTTGGCCGCCTGGCTCCGGCAGCTTGCGGGCATGTTGATGGCCCGCAAGGCGTCGTGATCTTTTCCCCCTGTCGCATTCAATGACTGACGCGCCCCAAAGGTTTTTCGCAATAAAAGGACATTAAATATGCTCAAGCTTCATTTTGCCCCTAACTCGCGCGCCGGCCGGATCGTGTGGTTGCTAGAAGAGCTTGGGCTGCCTTATGAGATCAACAAAATGGCGTTCCATCCCAGTGCGCTGAAATCGGATGAACATCGCGCACGTCATCCACTTGGCCGTGTCCCGGTGCTTGATGATGGCGATATTTCGATTTTTGAGTCAGGCGCAATCGTCGATTATATTCTCGAACGTCATAAGAATGGCGGGCTGAAACCCGCAGTGTCCGACGAGCGATTTCCCGCCTATCTGCAATGGTTTCACTATTGCGAGGGGATGATCATGCCGCCTGTTAACACCATTGTGGTGCATACACTGCTCTTGCCCGAAGAACGGCGCGATGCAACCGTGTTGGGGCAAGCAAAACGGTTGCTGACCAACGCGCTGGCGGCGGTTGATGCGGCTTTGGTCGGCAAAGACTATCTGACTGGAGAATTTTCGGGGGCCGACATTATGCTCGGCCACGCCTGTTTCATGAGCAATCGGGTCGGCTGCGTCCCCGACGAAATGACAAACCTCAAGGCCTATGTTGCCCGCATCGCTGCACGTCCCGCTTTCCAGACTGCGATCACGATGCAATAGGCATTGGTTACAATAACAGCGAGAGAAGCCATGATCGATTTCAAAGCCGTGATGCGCCGCATCATCACCGGAGACGATGCCGGTGGGCAATCGGTCATCATCCTCGACGGTGGCCCTTCTGCCAGCGCGGGTGATCCGGATGTCGGCGGGCTGTTCGAGATATGGGAGGATAGCGCTTCGGGTCCGCTCGACCCAAAGGACCATAGCGACCGCGGCAATAGCACTGCGGTCCTCGGCCCGCGCCCCGGCAATGTTCAGGTCCGCTGGTTCGTCATGCAACCGACCCCGCCCGGCGTGCCCAAATCCGCGCTTGACGCCGCCACCCGCGCCGCCTTTGCCACGGTTGGCGGAGAAGGGCACATCATCGACCAGACGCGCCATTCGGGGATGCACGAGACCCACTCGCTCGATATCATCTGCCTGTTGCAGGGGGAGGTATCGCTCATCCTCGAAGGCAGCGAAACGCGGATAAAGCCCGGCCAGGTCGTGATCCAGCGCGGCACCAACCACGCATGGGAAGCGCATAATGGCCCGGCCCTGCTCCTCGCCGTACTGATCGATCGCCCCCTGCTGCGAGGCGACTAGTCAAGCCCCACTTTTCCGTTAGTAAAAAGGGCTATGTAAATTTCGGCTCCACTATGTCGCCGCCCAATTGGTCTGTGAAAGAGACGCCAAGAGCCATTGTGTGGCGCTCATACTTCGCAAAGTTAGGTATTAGCGCGACCCGGAATGTCCGCAATTTTGCCGTATCCGGACAGTCCGCTTTTATCGCTTATTGCCGAAAGGCTGCCTTTCGTTCAGCCAATGAACCAACGGCAGCTATCGAGGGCTTGAACCTGTTGCCTGTATGACCGAAATGTTGTGGTGAGCGGAATGTCGGGTTTTAGAGCGCAAATGTGCAAAGCAGACATTATTGGGTAATGGTTGATTGCTTCTATATGATTTAGTTAGGAGTTAAGAATACCAAGGATGAAATCAACGTTGTCCGTGTCGACGATACGACACGGAATCGAAAGTTCTTCGGCGCATGCCTCTGTCACCTCGATAGCAAATGCTTGATGCATTGCAATTTCAGTAATGTTGATCAAAGGGCGGGTTCGGGTAGTATCCGAAATTCTGCGTTGCAATATTTCTGCAGGGTCAGCCCGCAGGAAAATGAACGTTTCAATTCCAATAGCTTTAAAAACCGACGCTGGAATCGCTTCCAATTTCAGATTTGTGTCTATCACAGTGTGGCCATCGAGAACGACCAAAGCGGCATGGTTGTCTCTTTTTCTATTGAACCCGTCGATCAGTAATTGCTGGTTAGCGGCGATATCAGCAAGCCTTAACTCATCGTGGTTTAGAGCTTCCTGTAGGCGAGTCCTTTCTTCGCCGATAAGCCTGCCAGCAGAGAGGTGCTGCAGCTCAACACGTTCAGCGAGAGATCGGATAAGTGTGCTTTTCCCAACCCCCGATAGTCCAACGACTGCAATCGTTCGGGCCATCAGATAGCAAAGCCCAAGTTGGAACGGTTCAGCATATCTTTGAGGAGAGACGCCTCCAGCCCATATATCGATTGTTGCGGCTGCTTACCCCTCACAACACCTATTTTTTTCAATTCATCTAAGCTGATGACGGGATCAATATATCCAACCAGTAGGTAGTTTATTACCTTAACGGGGCGTGCCGGACTTGCTTTCCATTCAGCAAGCTGATCTTCGCTGTAAACCGAACGCCCACCTGTTTTGATCATAAGATCTTTCGTCGAAGTGGCGAGTGTCACTTCTTCGAGTAAGCCTATGGCAGTAATGGCTTGCGACGGCTTTTCTAACGACGCCCCCTTATAAAAAAATAATATCGAACCTGGTGGCCCCAACCGCGATTGTGCGCGGCATAGATAAACCTTCCTTATTGTATTTCCGGGCCTAGTCGGCGTCTCCGCATTGGATGCGTTACCAAAAAGGTCTTGCTGACGTGGCGACCAGAGGTCAGGATAGAGAGTATCATGATACCCTTCTTTGATTGGTATGCCAAAACCCTGCACAGATTCATCGACAAAGAAACGGGGGTAGCTGCGCCGCCCGGCATCAAAGACGCTTACGCTGTCAGTCTTACAAAGTTTTTCAGAGGAGAAGCTGCGTTCGTAAATTAGCTCACCGTTTTCCTTGGCTCCGGCGCACACAAAGCCGTAATATTCTAATAGATTTATGAGCGGTGCCTGTTTTTCATATACAGTAAGATAGGCAAGATCGTATCCATTCGATTGTGCGAACCACAAAACTTGTTTGAGCAAAAGCTCCCCGAGTTTCACCCCTCTTTTTTCAGGGCGCACTTTGAAGGTACATACTTTCATAATCTTCTTAGCTTTTGTTACCGCATCAGTGTCGGTTGCACCTTCGTCCTTTCGGACAATCAGCCCGGCCAACTGATCGCCATCGTAAACAACCCAGCATAGTCGCCGAGCGGCCACACACTTCTGCTGCCACCAGTCATCAAAATCATAGTCATCACGCAAGCTATCAAAAAAATCATCTTTAAGATCAATGGTATGGGCTTTGACTTCCGACACATGCCTAATCGGAACCTGTTTGGGCTCGTATGTTTGCGCCAGAAGTTGTGTAGCGTCAGCGATAAACAACACGCGTCTGGCAAGGTCGGTTGAGTGTTGCAGTGCTCTGGCATGCAAACCCTTATCTTGTGTGACTAAAAAGTCCGCTGCTCCAATTCTAATCGCATGAAGAAGCGTGGCATCGACCAAATCATTAGGTTTTTTAATGACGCCGAATTCTGACGCTAAGTCAGCTTCGCTTAGGACCTTTACCTTTTCTAAAAGCTGAAACTTATCAATTTTGCTTAGAGAAATTTTTCGCCGTGCAGCATCATTGTCCCGGGCGATATCATCTCGCGCCGCTTCATGAACGAAGACATTAACCTTGTGTTTCGCTGCTAAGCTGGAAAATTCTGCATAAGCGGGATCGACTGCATGGTTGTCTTCGAGTCCAATAAGAATATTCGTATCAATGAGATACGATTGAGGACTCATGCTTTAGGGCCTTTCGCAGATCATGCTTGGCGTAAAGAAACGATTGAGGCGGTTCGAAATCGAACTGTTCACGAAGCAAAGAGAGAGGCATCGGTTGAGAAAATGACCTCGCTCTTTCAAAAAGCAATACAAAGCCATGGTCTACCCCCTCAAAATACTTGTCGAAATCTGCCTTTGTAATGAAGGCTTGATTTTCAAACCGCTGCCAGATTTCTGTGATCGGCAGTTTTAAAACGTCTTTGATTTCTGCGACACCCACCATCGCACGAACTGGAGATGTTGAGTAAATATACGCTATTGTACCTTTGGGCGCCGAAACAGGAAAGCGGCGGCGTAATTCCGCTGTTTTCGTACCGTCCACGATCTTATCGGAATATTGGGGTCGAATGCTCAAAACAACATCACGCTGCCGCCGAAACGGTTGATCCCCGAGGATTGGCAACACAAGCTGATCGTCGCTATCATATTCAACTTCAAAAGCATCGCGGACATGAAGCGCGAGCGGAGAGTCAGCAGCAAACGATGCGTCAATTCGCAACGAGGCCCCCAGCGCCTCTACATATCTTCTAACTGTAGAGAGATGCTGATCATCACCATTTTCAATTTTTGAAACGGCAGCCTGCTGGACATTCAGTCGCGTCGCCATCTCGGCTTGAGTTAGACCTGACATCTGCCGCAGGCTCTTGAGCGCGCACCCGACATCTTGGATTTCATCCGATTTAGCACTACTGGAGGCCTCTACGATTTTGCCTGCCAGTTTTCCCATGTTTCATCTCCTAGTATAAACAAGATCATATGACCAAACATTATTCTATACAAGGAATATTTCATGTGAGATCAGGGGTATGGTGACAGCCCAAATCGATGTCCGCTTTCAGGGCGGCTAGTAAACTGAATAAAGGGCCGCTTTGTTGTCGGGAGCGGACTGTCCGTTTTTAGGCATTACTGCGCTTAACGCAGATGCCGCAAGTATAGTAATGCTAGAAAATGAACGCACATCTGCAACCGCGATAGCAATCGATACAGCACATTGCCGTTTGGGTTT
This sequence comes from Sphingorhabdus sp., assembly GCA_044376035.1. Lineage (GTDB taxonomy): Bacteria > Pseudomonadota > Alphaproteobacteria > Sphingomonadales > Sphingomonadaceae > Sphingorhabdus_B. The sequence goes on along the minus strand of JBILLO010000004.1, from coordinate 4,503 downwards.
TTCCTGCGTTATGCCCAGAGATAAGGCTTGCGTTGGCCAGCATTCTCTGACGCCGGAATGATGACGCGGACTTACCGCCCTGAGGGGATTAAGGTGATTTCGGTTTGGCGTCCGTCGATGTAGCGCATGTTAGTCCCGTCAAAGAATGCGTTCTCTTCAGTCCGGAAATCTACGCGCTGACCGTCCCATTCAGGAACTGCGGCATAAGTTGTCAGCTCAATTGACCAAGCAGTATTGGCTGCGATCAGCCCGCTGCCGCGTGGATCAGCATTCTGATTGTCCCAAAATCCGATGGAGGGACCCGCGCCGTGACCATGCAAGCCAATCGGGTGCGCGTAAATCGATGGATCAAGCCCAGCCGCCACCGCTTCCGCCCGCGTAAGCGCCAGCACCGCGTTCCCACTGCGCCCAACCGCGAAATGGCGGGTGAGCATATCCTGCACCCGGTTGCTGTTCGCTAGTCCCTGCCTAAGGCCTTCTGGCGCGTTATTCTCGCTCGGCTTCAACACATAAGCAAGATGTTGCGTATCGGTGTTAAGCCGGAGGTAAGTGATGCCAAAATCTGTCCATAACAAATCGCCAGGCTGAATCACTTCGCCGCCGTCAAGCATGCCCTTCGCGCCCTTGCGCTGGATCGCAACGGACGGGTGAAACCACGGATCGAGGCCGAGTTGTAGCAGCCGGTCGCGATACCACCACTGCACCTGCTCCGCGGTCGTCACGCCGGGGGTGATAGCTGACCGCGAAAACGCTTCGTCAATCACCATATGGGCCGTGCGCATTATTGCGGGGTAGATTAGCATTTCGGCAGGCGTGCGCGTTTCAAGCCAACGGATGGCGAGCGCTTCGCCGCTGACGATCCGCGAATGCAAATGAGCAGGTAAAGCGGCAACGAACTTCTCATACTGACTAAGCGTCATGCCGTCGGCAAACTGATAGAGATCGGAGGTGTTGATCGCAATTTTTGCCGGATTACGCTTCGTGATGATGTTTGCGACCGACTGCCACTGATCAGGCTGTTTAACGGGATCCCAAGCAGGGACGAATAAGCCGCCAAGCCCATAGCGGCTGACGGTAAGACGCTCAATTGGTTTCCCGTCACCCGGGTCGTGAAAGATCAGAATTGTACGCCGACGTGCGTGCATATTTTCGGCATCAAGCATCGACGCGACCACCGGCTCTTCAAAATATTCGCGGGCCACCAGCAGCCATAAATCGATGCCCTGTTCACGCATGATCGCAGGGATGATCGTATCAAGCCGCTCGGCTAAAATGCGGTTTTCGGTAATCGCTCTTTCGCGCGCGTTGAGGATCGGGGGCAGCGCGGGCAACTGTTCGTCAGCCTCGCGTATCGCAACGGGCGCTGGTGCAGCAGCGCCAGGTAGCGCAATAAGTGCCGCAATCAGCGCCGCTGCAAATACCATATTCGTTGCCATCATGCCCTCCCCAAGCCAATGTATCGACGCTACCCGGTCGTGGCGTAAACATCAAATGCTGGCGTTAACGACTATTGGTCATCGCCAACAGCAAGAGCTATCCGGCGGACATTTTGCTTCGATCTCTTTGCCATTTTGACGCCGCGAAGGTGGACTTAAGTGGTCCTGACCCTAGCTTGGTTTACAATGACCAAAACTGCGCGCGAAGCTGCCATCGACATAGCGGATGAACGAAGGTCCGCTAAACACCAATTAGGGACCGACGTGGCGTTCTTGTTTGCAACATGTGCCTTTCGCACTATCGCATGTTCCCGGGCCAAGCGGAACCTTTTGGCTTAAGGGGGTGTTGGGGCCGGGGGGATGTGTGTTTGATCCGAACAATTGCCATTTTATATTTGAGCTGTGCAGCTGCGCCCTTGCTTGCCCAAAATCCGGCGGCTGAGGCACCTGCAACGGGTTTGCGGGTGCCTGTCATAACCGACACGGAGTTTACCGCCGCCATTCCGTCGCTCGACGATGCCCCGTTGGAAAGCATTGATGCTTGGCAGGCCGATCAGGACAATCGTGCAGCAGACGGCTCTGCGGCGCAGCAGGTGGCGCAGACTGCTGCTGACCCGGCTATCTTGGCGGTGCAAGATAATGATGTGGTGGAATTACTGCCCGATCCGCCAGTGACCGACCCGTTGTTGGACGATCCCTTGCCGCCTATCGAAAGTTTTGATGCAGACCCCCCGCCTGAACCAACGCAGGCTGCGGAGCGCGCGGCGGGCACCGTGCGCTACATCCTGCGCATGGATGGCTTGGATGCGGCGGCAACGACAGAGCTGGCCAAAGACGCCGACGGCATTGCGGTTGCGGCGGCGGACTGGAATGATGTCCGGTCGCGTTTTCATGAACTTTCGTCGCTGAAGGATACAGGCGGCCGCGCAGATAGCCGCGCTGAGATTAGCCAACGTGCGCGTGCGGATCGGCAACTGTTGCTGGACATTTTGAACGGGCAGGGCTTTTTTGATGCCAATGTGCAGGTGAAGACCGAATCATTGGCAACGCAAGGCGGGCCAATCAATGTCGTCCTGACGGTTCTGCCTGGCCGGCGTTATCATCTGGGGCAGATCGCTTTTGCAGCCCCAGCGGTGCAGCCAGCTGACCTTATCAGCGGTAATTTCGTGCCAAAAACGGGTGACGCGATCATTGCCGATGTCATCTTGGCTGCCGAAGCGACCCTGTCTGTCGCATTGCCGCAAAATGGCTATCCCTTCGCTGTCGTTGGCCAGCGCGATATAGTGTTGGATGACGCAAATGGCGTTGGCGACTACACCTTGCCCGTGGACACGGGCGCACGCAGCTATTTCGGGCAATTGCGTACGGAAGGTAGCCCCGCATTTGATACACAGCATATCGCCATATTGCGGCGCTTTAAGACAGGCGATCTCTACGACAGCCGCAAAGTGGATGACCTGCGCGCCGCGTTGATTGCCACCGGATTGCTGTCTACTGCTTCGGTCGAAGCTGTTCCGGGCGAAGGCGCGGCAGCGGATGGAACGCCTTATGCCGATTTGCGCGTCCGTCAAGAGGCCGCACCGCCACGCAGTTTGGCGGCAAGTGCGGGCTATGGGACCGGGCAGGGCTTTCGCGCAGAGGGCAGTTGGACGCACCGGAACCTGTTTCCACCAGAGGGCGCCTTACGGGCAGCCGCTTTGTTTGGCACGCAAGAGCAGGCGGCAAGCCTCGCTTTTGACCGCGCCAATGCCGGACGGCGTGACCGCAATATCGAGATATCCTTGTCGGCATTACACAGCAATTATGATGCGTTTGAGGCATATACGGGCCGCCTAGGTGTGACGATGGCATTGGTCTCGACCCCAATTTGGCAAAAGAAATTCACTTGGTCGATAGGCGCAGAAATCCTATGGACGTCTGAGGATGCGTTTGGATTGGCACGCGGTGCCCGCGACCGGCGCTTATATTATGTTGCCGCCTTGCCGGGCCAGATCGGTTTTGACCGATCAAACGACTTGCTTGATCCCGTGCGGGGCTATCGCGTCAATTTGCGGCTCTCACCTGAGGCATCTTTGGGCACGGGCACACAGATTTATATGCGCGCCATATTGGACGGTTCTTTTTATTATCCGGTGCAGGACAATATCGTGGTGGCGGCGCGCGCGCGCGTTGCAACCATATCCGGCATTTCGCGGGACAATCTGGCACCATCGCGCCGATTCTACGGGGGCGGTGGCGGATCTGTCCGTGGCTTTGGGTATCAGCGGCTTGGTCCCTTGGACCCGAACGATAATCCCATCGGCGGCAAAAGCTTGAACGAATTCGCGCTTGAGGGACGCTATCGGTTTGGAAATTTCGGCGTTGTTGGCTTTGTCGATGCGGGGCAAGCCTATGAATCGAGCATACCCAAATTTGACGACTGGCGCTTGGGCGTTGGCATTGGTGGCCGCTTTTACACCAATTTCGGTCCCGTCCGGCTCGACCTTGCAACGCCGTTGAACCCCCGGCCCGGTGACTCCCGCTTCAGCGTCTATGTGTCGATTGGGCAGGCATTTTAATGGTGTGGCGGCGGGTCGCCATGGGTGTAGCTGCCGTTGCGGCATTACTGCTCGCTTTATTGATGGGCAGCTATATATGGCTTGATAGCCAGTCCGGACGGAGCTTTGTTGCACGGCAGATTGCGGCTTTTGAGATGGAAAACGGTCTAAACATCCGGATCGGTAAAATCGATGGGTCGATTTATGGCGATGCCGTTTTGTCCGACGTCCGCTTTCGTGACCCCAAGGGCGAATTTGCGCGCGCACCGGAAATCCGCCTCGACTGGAACCCTTTGTCCTATTTTAGCCGCGGTGTTGCTATCCATGCGCTAACGGCAAAAGAACTGAATATATCGCGCTTGCCCGCGTTTCGTCTTGTCCCTGACCGTGGCGACCCGCTGCTCCCTGATCTTGATATACATATCGAACGGCTGCAGGTGGACCGCATCGTCTTTGCCAAGGCCATTACCGGTGAGGTGCAAGTCGCGTCATTATCCGGCAAAGTGCAGATTGCCGATAGGCGCGCAATG
>JBILLO010000076.1:0-8899 GCA_044376035.1 Sphingorhabdus sp. | reverse complement strand
GGTCCATTTATCAGCCAAAAACTTCGGTCTATGTGGCACGATGGATGCTGAACCGAGTTGTGCTCTGCACGCCTTCGGCTCCAGCATGACGTTGGGGGGATGCGGCTCTGCTACCTCCGCGCCTCTGCGTGAACCCTTTTCCGTGCCCCTCCATTTCACCCACCCACATCACCCACCCTCCATCCCCAAAAAATCCCTTTCCTACAACCTATATGGTGATTTATAATTCATATTTTATCCAATAAAGGAAAGAACATGAACGACATATGGCAGCAAATACAAGCGAACAACGGGGTGTGTGAGATTGGGGATCATATCGAACATGACCCCGACATGACCGAAATCCGCAATGATTATCGCTGGACCCCCAAGTGTCAGCGCGCTTTTTTGGAGGCGCTTGCCTTTGGTGGGAGCGTCCTGCGCGCGGCGAAGGATGTGGGTAAGTCGCCGCGCTCGGCGTATAATTTGCGCTTTCGGCGGGATGGCGCGGCTTTTGCTTTGGGTTGGGACGCGGCGATTTTGGTGTCGCGTTATGCGTTGCAGGACATGCTCATGGACCGCGCGGTGAACGGCTATGAGGAAATTTCGACCAAGCAAGACGATGGCACAACATTGCGCGGTCGGTTTGACAACCGATTGAGCAAGGGCCTGCTTGACCGGCTGGACCGTTTGGCCGACGCGCAGGCGGTGCGGGGCAGCCGGAACGCGCATATACAATGTATCGTGCAGGATTTTGAAAGCTTCCTCGACCTGATCGAAGATGGCGGCACGGGGCCGCAGGCCGCTTCGTTTTGCGCCGCGCGTGACGATGGACCCGCGCCCGAAGCTTCTGGCGCGCACAATGCTGCAATTGGGTGTGAACTTGGCAGGATTTCTGCCAGTGACAGGGCCGTGCCAGACATTTTGGACGAAGAGCCAGCAATCGCCGCCGGCCGGCTGGGCGTGTGGTTTGACGAGGTCGCGCGTGAATGGCGGACAAATTATCCCAAGCCCGATGGGCGTGACGGCGAGATTGTGACCGCCATCGGCTTTTTTGGCGATGTGGATTATGAACGGTCGCTCACCTTTGCCGAAGAGGTCGCGCATCTGGCGGCGTTGCAACGCAAAAGGCAGCCATGGATCGACGCCGCGGCGCAGGCGCGCGATGCCTGGTTCGGCGAGAAAATGGCAGCGTGAGGGTGCCCTTCCCACATCCTCCCCATCGACGTGCCCTTCGACTGCGCTCAGGATGGAGGGGAACCGCCGCAAAGCTTATTGGAGGGGCCTTTGACGTCCGAGGCCGCTGCGTCACACTTCCGCTTCGCTCCAGCGCGCCACCTCCCCATCGCAAGTCGATGGTGAGGATGATGCGGCGTGAACCCTTGACTCTGCCCCCAACCCTGCTAGTTGCACCGCTGTTCGGTGGAGCGACGGCTTCACCGGCAACCGTCCGAGACAGTTGGTGAGCGGAATTTGCCGTTCTTAATGTCCAGCCTAGACGGGGATAGAGATTTCAGGATTGGCTTTGCCATCCTTCGCCACTGCTCCGACACTCTGTCGTGTGCGTTCGGCATGAAACTTCCCCACGGACCAAGTCAGCGTAAGTGCCCATCCGGGTGCTTCGCTTTTCGTGTTGGGCTTGCCCGGTTCGCCGGGACGGCCCGAATAAGGAGTAATGCATGAACCGTTCTGAAAAGACCGAAACAGTTGCATCGCTGAACGCCACTTTTAATGAAGCGGCGGTTGTTGTTGTTACCCGTAACCTCGGGTTGACAGTTGCACAATCGACCGACCTTCGTTTGAAGATGCGTGATGCGGGCGCAAGCTATAAGGTTGCCAAGAACCGTCTTGCCAAAATCGCCCTTGAGGGAACGTCTTATGGTGCGTTAGCAGAATTGCTAACTGGACCTACGGCGCTCGCCACATCGTCGGACCCGGTCGCCGCTGCAAAGATTGCGGTCGAGTTCGCCAAGACCAATGACAAATTAGAAATTGTCGGCGGTGCGATGGGTGACACTTTCCTTGATGTAAACGGTGTAAAGGCGCTGGCTTCATTGCCATCGCTCGATCAACTGCGTGCGACGATTATCGGGCTTGTACAAGCACCGGCAACGAAGATTGCGCAATTGACGACCGCACCGGCTGCGAAATTGGCACGCGTTTTTGGTGCCTATGCTGACCAAAAGGCAGCATAACTTTTACATGAAACCGGCTGCGTCCATTTGGGCGAGCCCTACAGATATGACAGAAAATCGGAGTGTTATTTAAATGGCTGATATTGAAAAGCTCGTAGAGCAACTCTCAACCTTGACCGTTCTTGAAGCGGCTGACCTTGCAAAGGCTTTGGAAGAAAAATGGGGCGTTAGCGCCGCTGCTGCTGTTGCCGTTGCTGCGCCTGCCGCCGCTGCTGCTGCTGTTGAAGAGCAGACTGAATTTGACGTTATCCTGACCGGCGACGGCGGAAACAAGATTGCAGTCATCAAGGAAGTCCGCGCAATCACTCAGCTTGGCCTGACCGAAGCAAAGGCTCTTGTTGAGTCCGCGCCAAAGGCGATCAAGGAAGGCGTGAACAAGGCAGAAGCCGAAGACATCAAGGCGAAGATCCTTGCAGCCGGCGGAACCGTCGAACTGAAGTAACGCCAAGGGCGGCATCCTGAACGTGGTTCAGGATCCATGCCTTTGAGAAAAAATGGGCGGCCTAGAAATGGGCCGCCCTTTTTTTGTGGCAAAGGCGCACATCAACACGTCGCCGGATTTCCTTGAAATCATGCGCAGCAACAGGCAGTCATGGGGCATGAATGATAACGCAGACCTCGCGGCACTGATCCGCAACATTCCGGATTATCCCAAGCCCGGGATCATGTTCCGCGACGTGTCGAGCTTGCTGCTTGATGCTGGCGGATATCGCATGACGATGGACCGGCTGGCGGCCTTGGTCGATCCGGATACTCAGCTGGTTGCCGGGATTGAGGCGCGCGGGTTCATTGTGGCGTCGGCGCTGGCTTATGTCCTTGGCCTTGGGCAATTGATGCTGCGCAAGCCGGGTAAGTTGCCCGGTGACAAAATTGGTACGGATTATACCTTGGAATATGGCACCGACCGCATCGAAATGCATGTCGGTCATGTCCAGCCGAACCAAAAAGTGCTGCTGGTCGATGATCTGATTGCCACAGGCGGCACGGCGTTGGCTGGCGTCGACCTCATCCGGCAAGGCGGCGGGAATGTGGAGCAGGCCTTGTTCATCGTCGATTTGCCAGACCTTGGCGGCGCAGCGAAATTGCGCGCGCAAAATATCCGCGTTGACGCCCTCATTGGCTTTGACGGTGACTAGGCCGCCGACTCAGGGTTGCGGATAGCGGCTGGCGCAGGTTCGTATGGCCGATGGTTCGGGCCGCGCGCCGCTGACCTCAAACCGGGCGATATAGCCGCCAAGCTTCAACTGCTCGGTAAAGCCTGTCAGACGGTAGCCAACCGCGTCAAATTCACAGAATAAAAGCTTTGGCGGGATGCCGTGCCGATCCGTCGCCCGGTCACGATCAACGACGATGACTTCCCCGCCCTTTGCCAGCGCCGGGCGCATCCGCCACAAAAACGCATAAGGCTCTTCAATCTCATGATACATATGCACCATGAATATCCGGTCAAAGCTGTTCTCTGGCAGACGGGGATCATCGACCGCACCTTCCTTAATCGCAACATTATCGAGCTGCTCGCGGGTCACGCGTTCGCCCAAACGATCCAGCGCGCCGCGGTTGATATCCTGCGCCAAGACGCGGCCTTTGGGGCCAACGCGCTCGGCAAGGCGGATGGTGTAATAGCCCTCACCTGCGCCAATGTCGGCGACCGTGGTCCCCAACTGAATGCCTGCCCAATCCATGACATAATCGGCTTCGCCTGCCTCGTCCCGCGCCGCTTCGGTGGAAAATTCTGTGTCGCCAATGGCAGATACCGTGCGGTCCGGGCGGGGGAATTCCGGTGCAGTTGCGCTTTGCCCGCCACCTGCGCTTTCGGTACAACCGCCCAAAAGCGACAGCCCAAGCATTAGGGCTGCTAACTTAGGGGTCATGACGTTCCGTAGCACCACCGCCGCGTCTCAGGATTCAGCAAGCGCCGACGGCGGATTGGCGGCTTGGCTGTCGAACGCCATAAAAACGCCGCTGACCCAATCGGGCAAGGGGATAGGGCGATGCACATCAAGGTCCACATGCACGCTCACCATATCCACCGTCGCACGCAAATCGTCCGAACCATCGTCAGTGAGGCCATGAATTTCAACGAGCTGAGTCATGCTTGTGCGACCCGTTGCGACGGTCCGCGCCATCACTTCAATCATCTCATCGGGCTTGATAGGTGCAAACCACGTCACGGTGGCTTTCTTCACATGAAATTCCATCGGTGCATTATCGGCATATTCCCGAAACTTCACCGCGCGCCAATATTCAGTGATCGCAACATCTGCATAATCGAGATAGCGGGCGTTGAAGACAACGCCTTGCGCATCGGTTTCCGACCAGCGCACGCGCAAGCTATGATGAAAAGCAAAGTCACCACGTGCCATGTCAAATCGCCTTGGACTGCGCAGGGGTGTTCACACCCATGGATTGCAAATAGCGTTTCACATTGCGCGCAGCCTGCCGCAACCGGTGTTCGTTTTCGACCATCGCAATGCGGACATAACCTTCGCCATCTTCGCCATAGCCAACGCCCGGCGCGACCGCGACCTTCGCTTCAGTCAGCAACTGCTTGGAAAATTCAAGGCTGCCCAAATGCAAGAGCGCCGGCGGCAAGGGTGCCCATGCAAACATCGACGCCTTAGGTGGCGGAATATCCCAGCCTGCGCGCCCAAACGCCTCGACAAGGATATCGCGGCGTTTGTGATAAAGCTGGCGGTTTTGTTCAACAATGTCCTGCGGACCATTGAGCGCGGCGCAGGCTGCGGCCTGAATGGGTGTGAAGGCACCATAATCAAGATAGCTTTTCACGCGAGTCATCGCCGCAATTAGATCCCGGTTACCCACGGCAAAACCGACGCGCCATCCGGCCATGGAATAGGTTTTGGACAGTGAAGTGAATTCGACGGCAACATCCTTACCGCCCTTGACCTGCAAAATCGACGGTGTCGGGTTGCCATCAAAATAGAGTTCGGAATAGGCAAGGTCGGACAATATCCAGACCTTATTCTCCTTTGCCCATGCGACCAGCCGTTCGTAAAACGCCAGATCAACGGTCTCAGCGGTCGGATTTGACGGATAGTTTACAACCAATATCGACGGACGCGGAACGGTGAAGGCCATGGCACGCTCAAGCGAACGGAAGTAATTTTCGTCGGGCGTGGTTGGCACCGAACGGATCGTCGCGCCTGCAATGATAAACCCAAAAGTGTGAATGGGGTAGCTTGGGTTCGGCGCCAGAACAACGTCGCCCGGCGCGGTGATGGCGGTGGCTAGACTTGCCAGGCCTTCTTTAGAACCCATCGTCACGACAACTTCATGTTCGGGATCAACATCAACCCCGAAACGCCGCCCATAATAATTCGCCTGTGCTTTACGAAGCCCTGGAATACCCTTGGAGGCGGAATAGCCGTGCGCGTCGGGCTTCTGCGCCACTTCGCACAGTTTTTCTATAACATGCGGCGGCGGCGGCAAATCGGGATTACCCATGCCGAGGTCTATAATGTCCTCACCCGCGCCGCGGGCCGCCGCACGCATCGCGTTGACTTCAGCGATGACATAAGGTGGCAAGCGCTTCATGCGGTAGAATTCTTCGGACATTGGCTCCCGTTTCCGGTTAGTTAATTACAGAACCGCCCTCATGCGCGAAGTTTTCGTGCATTTCCACAAAAAGCTATTGGCGCGCCCATTAGCGCGGCCGATTGCCCTTTGCCTTGTGCTTTACACCATGCTTCGATGGAGGTGGACCATCTTTGCGGAACGGACGCGCGCCATCACGACTTTGTCCGCCACTACGTGGTCCGTCACTGCGGAAGTTACCGCCGCGTGGTGGACCATCGCCGCGCGGGTTGACGCCCAGTTGCGAACGCTGTGGACGGTCGCCATCGCGGCCCATGCGTTTGTTTTCCCGCGCCGCTTCACGCGGTGGGCCATTGGCTTGCACGATTTCGACGTCATTGTCTTCGTCATGCCCCGGTTGCGCAATGGCTTTGGTAAACTTGGCCACAGCAGCCGCCGCAATGCCGACATGGGTTTCATTCGCAGCAATGCGGATAGCGCCAATGTCGTTCTTAGTTACGCCGCCACGACGGCATAACAATGGCAATATCCATTTGGGGTCAGCATTGTTACGGCGACCGACGTTCAGCTTGAACCATACGGAATCGTCGAATCCTGCACGATGGTCGTCGCGTGGTCGTTCACGACTGCCGTCATCCAGCAGATCTTCGGCTTGCGGCATCTTGGCACGATGCACACGCACCAAAGCAGCCGCGATGTCTTGTGCAGACATCGTCTCAAGTAATTTTGCACCCAGAGCGCGGTCTTCGTCCTCAACCTCAACTGGGGTCAACAGCGTTTCAAGCAGACGATCATGGTCCTTGGCGCGGATATCCGCAGCAGTTGGAACCTTTATCCAATCCGCCTCGATCTTTGCACCGCGCAGCATGGATTCAACGCGCTTGCGGCGCTGATATGGCACGATCAGCACAGCAGTACCCTTGCGACCAGCACGACCAGTCCGTCCAGACCTATGCTGAAGCCCTTCTGCATCACGAGGCAACTCCACATGCACAACCAACGATAGGTTCGGCAAATCGATGCCGCGTGCGGCAACATCGGTTGCGACGCAAACGCGCGCCCGCTGGTCACGCAAAGCCTGAAGCGCCTGATTCCGCTCGGACTGCGAATGCTCGCCCGACAGGGCAACGACATTAAAGCCACGTTCGGTCAGACTGGCGTGCAAGCGGCGGACATTTTCACGTGTCGCGCAAAACAGGATTGCGGTTTCGGCTTCGTGCAAACGCAGCAAATTGACCACTGCATTTTCAATGTCCGGTGGAGCGACCGTAACCACTTGATAGCTGATGTCGCCATGGCCGCGGTCTTCGCCAACGGTCGAGATTCGCAAAGCATCGCGCTGATACCGTTTTGCCAGCGAAACAATCGGTTTTGGCATGGTGGCCGAGAACAATAATGTCCGCCGGCCTTCCGGCGTAGCGTTCAATATTTCCTCAAGTTCTTCACGAAAGCCCATGTCGAGCATTTCGTCCGCTTCATCCAAAATCGCGACTTTCAAAGCCGACAGGTCAAGAGCGCCACGCTCCAAATGGTCGCGCAGTCGTCCAGGGGTGCCAACAACAATCTGCGCGCCTTGGTTCAAAGTGCGGCGTTCTTTCGAGGCGTCCATTCCACCAACACATGTCGCAATGCGCACACCTGTTTTACCATAAAGCCACATCAACTCGCGACTCACCTGCAAGGCAAGCTCGCGGGTCGGGGCGATGATGAGCGCGGCAGGCTCGCGTGCGAGGCTAACGAGCCCGCCATCAAGGATTTGGGGCGCCATAGCGAGGCCAAAGGCCACGGTCTTGCCCGAGCCGGTTTGTGCCGACACGACCAAATCGCGCCCTACGGCTTCCTCTGCAATAACAGCGTCCTGAACAGGGGTGAGCGTAGTATAGCCACGCGCGGTGATCGCTTCATCGAGAAGCGGAGAAATATTTTCAAATGTCATGATAGCGCGCCTTTGCGCTCTTTTTTACGCAATGTCCATGCTGCGCCGCACAACAAAACAATCTTCGACAATTTCATTTGCTTTGATATGCCTGTCAATATGGCCGACTCATCCGAAATCCCGCATTTTATGGACCCTATGCAGTTCATGAAGTTGTTTGAACAAACCGCCGTGGCCTCGACCGACCCGTTAAAGGCCTATCGCGCGGCGTTGGATGCCTGGGGAATGGTGCTGGAACCATTGGCCAAAGCGGGCCGGGACAAGGTCGATACGACAGATCGCCGTTTTGCCGCGCCGCAATGGGAGCATCCCGTATTCGACTTGGTCCGTCAAAGCTATCAGGTCATGTCCCAACATATGTTGGCCGCAGCGGACCAATTGGATGGCTTGCCCGAAAATGACAAAGCAAAAATGGGCTTTGCTCTGCGGAGCATCATTGATGCGATGAGCCCGGCAAACTCGCCCTTTACCAATCCGGTTGCACTTGAACGGGCGTTGGAGTCGAAGGGCGCGAGCCTGATGTCGGGGATGCAGCACCTGATGCAGGACATGCAGCGCGGGCAGTTAACGCATACTGATCCAGGCGCGTTCACGCTTGGCGAAAACATCGCCGCAACGCCGGGCAAGGTCGTGCACCAAACGCCTTTGTACCAGCTCATCCAATATAACCCGACAACGGAAAATGTGCTGGAAACCCCGCTCATCATTTTTCCGCCTTGGATCAACCGCTTTTATATTCTCGATCTGACGGCGGAAAAAAGCTTCATCAAATATTGCGTGGACCAAGGCATCACGGTTTTTGTCGTGTCGTGGAAATCGGCAGATGCTTCGATGAAGGATGTTATCTGGGACGATTATATCGCTACGCAGATCGACGCGATTGATACCGTGCGTAGCGGCCTTGATGTGCCAGATGTCCATACGATTGGCTATTGTGTTGCCGGCACGACTTTGGCGGCAACGCTGGCGATCCTCGCGGCAACCGACGCTGCTGACAAAGTGCGCAGCGCGACCTTTTTTACAGCGCAGGTTGACTTTAGTACCAGCGGCGAACTTTTGCATTTTATCGATGATCAACAGATTGCGATGACGGAGGCGCTGAGCGCATCGCAAGGTTATCTGGATGGCCGTTTTCTTGCGCTGACCTTCAACATGCTGCGCGGTAAGGATCTGATATGGTCCACCGTCGTCAAAAATTATCTGCTGGGTGAAGACTATCCAGCGTTCGATTTGC
>JBILLO010000003.1:0-28239 GCA_044376035.1 Sphingorhabdus sp. | reverse complement strand
GTCTTACCCGCATCAGGGTGGGAGATAATGGCAAAGGTCCGGCGGTTGAGCGTCATGCCGCGCGGCTTAGGGCTGAATGATTAACGCTTCAACCCGTTTGTCAGCAGATCAGCGGCAATCCACTGGCCTTTGTCATCCGCGCAGCACAGCGCCCAATTTTGTCGCTGCGGCTATGACCTTGTCTGAAATGGCTTTCAGCTCGTCATCGCTATAGCTTTTTTCGGTGGGTTGGAGCGTTACTTCAACCGCAAGGCTTAATTGCCCTTCAGCTATGCCTTGTCCAGCGAAGCGATCGAACAGGCGGACCGCCACGATGTTGTCCTTGTCACATCCCTTTATGGCGCGAACCAGATCGTGGGCAGGCATGCCTGCTGCGACCAGAAACGCAAAATCGCGTGTCACCGCCTGTAACGCTGGCGGTGTGAAGGCTGGCCGCATGAAGCCGCTCGCCTTTTTCAACGGTATGGCATCCAAAAAGATTTCCGCGGCAACGACATTGTCATCAAGGTCGAATGCTTTTGTAGTTGCCGGATGCAACGTGCCAAAGGCCGCCAATATGGTCTTGGGTCCCATGCGCAAGGTGGCCGACTGTCCCGGGTGATAATGCGCGCCGGCATCATCCATCACTAGCAGATTATCTGTGGCCACGCCTGCGGCCTTGAGCAAGGCAATCGCTTCTGCCTTTGCGTCAAAGGCGTCAAAGCGTGCGGCCTTACCCGCTGCCCAGTTTCGTGCGGAACGTTCACCCGCCAGCAATATGCCCGCCGTCACCCGCTCGTCGCTCGCACCGTCAGCGGCGGCCAAATAGCGCCGTCCAATTTCGAATAACCGAACGGATGATGCGCCGCGATCCATGTTGCGCTGCGCGGCGGAAAGTAGCCCGGGTAGCAAGGAAGGTCGCATGACCTTCATGTCCTCGGAAATCGGGTTCGCAAGGCTCCAATTGCCGCCACCGAAGGCGTCGGCAGCCTTTTGCGGCAGAAAGGACCAGTTGATCGCTTCATTCAGCCCACGTGCGGCAGCCGCGCGGCGGACTTTGCGCTCCAAGGATTGTGCAGGCGTCGCGGTGGGCTTGGCCACGCCATCGGCGCGGGGCAATGGCACCGACACGACATTGTCGAGGCCAACCATGCGCACAACTTCTTCCACAATATCGGCAGGTCCATCGACGTCACGACGCCATGACGGCACACTTATGCTCCAGTCCGATGTGACCGAAAAGCCAAGTCTTTCAAGAATGTTGCGCTGTTCCTCTGGCGCAACATCAACCCCGCCGAGGCGGCGGCAATAATCGGTATCGTAAGAAAATATGCGCGGCGCAACGGGCGCTTGGCCAGCGCGCGTTATGGCGCTTGCGGTGCCGCCGGTCAGGTCAAGAACAAGCTTTGTGGCAATTGCCAGCCCGTCATCCAGAAAGGCGGGATCAACGCCGCGTTCAAAACGCTGGCGCGCATCGCTGGTCAGGCCAAGCTTCTGTCCCGTGCGGGCAATATGTTCAGGATCGAAAAAGGCGCATTCGATAAGGACATTTACTGTGCCTTCCGAAACACCGCTATGTTCGCCGCCCATGATGCCGCCAATATCATGCACCATCGCGTCGTCGGCGATGACGGTCATGCTGGCATCCAATGTGTAAGTTTTGCCGTTGAGCGCAACCATCTGTTCGCCGTCCACGGCTTTGCGCGCTACCAACGCACCGTTCAGCCTATCTTGGTCATAGACGTGTAAAGGGCGGCCAAGGTCAATCGACAGGAAATTGGTGATGTCGACCAAGGCAGAAATTGGCTTTTGGCCAATCGCTTTCAACTTCGCGCGCATCCATTCAGGCGAGTCACCATTGCGCACGCCGGAGACCGATTGCGCATAAAATGCCGGACATCCGGCTGCGTCATCGGTGCGGACGTTCGGCGCGGTGTCGCGACCTTCCAAAGGCGCAGACAGGTCAATTTTATACACCTCGCCCAGCGGCTTTAGCGTGCCCAGCCCTGCTGCGGCCAGATCGCGCGCAATGCCACGCACGCCCATGCAATCCTGACGATTGGGCGTAATGCTGACATCGATGACTGGGTCGTCAAGGCCAGCCCAATCGGCATACACGCCGCCGATTGGCGCATCGTCTGGAAGTTCGATAATACCATCATGGTCATCGCCAAGTTCAAGCTCAGCAATGGAACACATCATGCCGTTCGACTCGACACCGCGTATGGCCGCTACCTTCAGAACCATGCCATTGGCGGGCACGACTGCGCCAGCCGGGCCAAAGACGCCAAGCATGCCGGCTCGTGCGTTAGGCGCGCCGCAGACGACTTGAAGCGGCTCCCCGCCTGCGTCAACCGACAGGACTTGCAGTTTGTCAGCCTGCGGGTGCGGGGCGGCGCTGATGATCTTTGCAATGCGGAAGGCGGACAATGCGTCAGCCGGGTTTTCAATGCCCTCGACTTCCAAACCAATGCGGTTCAGGCAATCGGCGACGGCTTGCATATCCGCATCGGTGTCGAGATGCTCTTTTAACCACGAAAGGGAGAATTTCATTGAAAGTATTCCTTTCGTGCCCCGGACAGCGATCTGGGACCCAGAATCAAAATCGTCGAAAATTTCATGCGCCTACGCCTCCGCTCAGCGTCGGTACATCGAGCGCATTGAACCCATAATGTTGCAGCCAGCGATTATCGCCGTCGAAAAAGGCGCGCAAATCATCCATACCATATTTCAGCATCGCGAGACGATCGACGCCTGTGCCAAAGGCAAAGCCCTGCCACACATCGGGATCAAGGCCGCAGGCCTCAATAACCTTACGGTGCACCATGCCCGAGCCAAGCACCTCCATCCAGCCTTCGGCCCCGCCAATAACGCGTTTGCCGTTAATGACGGAATAGCCGACATCAACCTCCACCGAAGGTTCGGTGAACGGGAAATAGCTTGGGCGCAGACGCAGGACAACATCCTCACGTTCAAAATAGGCCTTTAAAAATGTCTCAAGTGTCCATTTCAGATGGCCCAGATGGATGCCCTTGTCGATCACAAGACCTTCAATCTGGTGGAACATTGGCGTGTGCGTTGCATCGCTGTCGCTGCGATATACACGGCCCGGCGCGATGATGCGGATGGGTGGTTCCTGTGACGTCATGGTGCGAATTTGCACGGGCGATGTGTGCGTGCGCAGCACCATTTTTTGGCCATCGCGTGCCATATCGTCGGGGAAGTAAAATGTGTCGTGCATCGCGCGGGCCGGATGTGTTTCGGGGATATTGAGCGCGGTGAAATTGTGCCAGTCATCCTCAATTTCCGGCCCCTCGGCGACGGCAAAGCCCATATCGGCGAAAATCTCGGCCAGCTCGTCCATGACCTGGCTCACGGGGTGTATGGTACCACGCGGGACATTTGGCGCAGGCAATGTCATGTCGACACGCTCGGTGGCAAGGCGGCGGTTTAGCTCGGCGGTTTCAAGATCTGCCTTTTTTGCTGTGAGCGCGGTTGTGATGCTTTCACGCAAGCCGTTGATGATCGGCCCTTGGGTTTGCCGTTCCTCGGGCGACATGCCGCCCATCGTCTTCAGCAAAGCCGAAACGCTTCCCTGTTTGCCAAGCGCAGAAACGCGGACAGCCTCCAACGCCTCCAGCGTGTCCGCTGAGCCAATGGCCGCCATCAGGTCGGTTTGAAGGGTTTCAATATCCATAATCTTCGTCATTCCCGCGAAGGCGGGAATCTAACTCCCGCACGTTCCTAAATTTCACTGCCTGAACTGCATAAGCAAAAGGGCGCGAACGGCAAGTGCCGCCCACGCCCTTTTGCGCATGTATCGAAGTGAGAGGCTTAAGCTGCCTTAGACAGCGCCGCTTTCGACTGCGCAATGATGGTGCTAAACATCGCCGCCTCGTTCATCGCCAGATCGGCAAGAACCTTGCGGTCGAGTTCAACATTCGCCAGCTTAAGGCCGTGCATGAACACGCCGTAGGTCATGCCTTCGGCGCGGACTGCGGCGTTGATACGCTGGATCCACAATGCGCGGAAGTTCCGCTTGTTTACCTTACGGTCACGATATGCATATTGGCCGGCCTTTTCGACGGCCTGGCGTGCAACGCGGATCGTATTTTTGCGACGGCCATAATAGCCCTTCGCCTGCTCTAAAATTCTTTTATGTTTGGCTTTGGTGGTCACACCACGTTTGACGCGTGCCATAATCTATATCCTTTAATTTTTTACGTGGTCGCGTGGCTTAACCGAAAAACCGGTTGCCACTTTTCGCAACACGCTTCGTCTGAAAACGTACGCTTGGTCTTACAGACCGTAGGGCGCCCATTTCTTGATTGTCTTGGCATCGGGATCAGAGATCACGCTGGTGCCGCGGTTTTGCCGGATATATTTGGCATTATGGCTGCTCAAACGGTGCCGCTTTCCAACGACGCCATGTTTGATCTTGCCTGTTGCGGTGATTTTGAAGCGTTTCTTCACACCGCTCTTGGTCTTGAGCTTGGGCATTTTGGTCTCCTTTGTTGAGTCCGTATCAAGCCGACATGGCAGCCCTATTGGCCAGCCTGCTTATTCGGAAGGCGCGCGACTAGCGGGATTCGCATGCGAATGCAAGTCTATTGCCCGCTCAAAGTCCCCTAAACCTAGGGGCCTTGTAGCAGCTGACCAACCTGTTTTCGCGCGTTGCTCGATCATTGCGCTGCTGAACGCGCGTGGCCTGGCGAGATAATCGCCAGGGGACATGCCCATGAATTGATGAAATTCGCGGTTAAAATGGGCTTGGTCGAAATATTTTCCGTCCATCGCTTCGGACCATTTCAGATCCGGATTCTGCAGTGCATTGGCCAATGTTCGCAAAAAACGTTGGCGACGCAGCATGAATTTGGGCGGGAACCCGAATATCCGCCGCGCGAGCCGCTCAAGCCGTTGTTGGTGCATGCCAGATGCCTCTGCAAGGTCGCGCACATTGCTGATCTCAGGATTGGCTAGGGCATGGTGGATGTTGTCAATGTCTGTTTCCAGCGGGTCGGGGTCGCCAAGCGATTGCAGCATGATGTGATCGAGCAGCGCCGCAATTTGCTCCGGATCGGTGATCCCGTCTATTTCGCGCCGTAACTGCGCGAGCCGCGCGAATTCGGGGGCCGCATCCACCGCACTTACTTTGTCGGCCCAGCGATCTGCCGGACAGCCAATGATCCGGGACCAACCCAAAGGCAATAATCCGAGCGCAACAAGCTGAACGCTGCGAAAACGCACCAATGCGGCCCGGCCCATTGGCCCAGTAATGCTGTCGACGGGAAGATCGAGCGGATCCAAGCCGATGGTGTTGCCCGTTGCCTGCCCGCGCATGTTAAAACGCACCGTTGCCCATTCAGGATAGATGAAATCCTCCCGCTCCGAACCATGGCTGCCCGTATCAAGGAAACAATAAGGGGTAAGATAGCGCCGAAGCGGTCGGGCCGGTAAAATGAATTGAACGGTGCCCGTTTCTGTTAATGATGACATGCAAGTGCCTCCAGCACATCGTCAAGGCGCGCCGGGTCGCCCACCGCAATGACATGTCCATCCGAAGCCCCGTGAAGCGGATCTCCCGACCAGTCGCTCATCATGCCCCCTGCGCCCGTTATCACCGGAATCAAAGCAGCAAAGTCATGAAGTTTCAAGCCTGCTTCCACAACAATGTCGATATGGCCGCTGGCGAGCAATGCGTAATTATAACAATCACCGCCAAACAGCATTTTTTTATGCGCCGTTCGGGCGGCAAGCGCCATAAAATGGTCGCCATCATGCTGACTAAAATATTGCGGTCCAGACGTTGCCAGGGTCGCTTCGGCAAGCGCCCTGCACGATCGGGTTTGCACCGGCGCGCCGTTCAGCGTTGTCGGATAGCCCGCCGCGCCAACCCAGCGTTCGCCGCTTATGCATTGGTCAATGACGCCAAGCACTGGCCAATTATCCTCCAGCAACGCGATCAGCGTTCCGAATATGGGCCGCCCGGCCATGAAGCTGATTGTGCCGTCGATTGGATCAATAATCCATCTGCGGCCAGAGGTGCCGCTTTTTTCGCCAAATTCTTCGCCAATGATACCGTCGCGCGGGCATTCCGCATCCAATATCCGGCGGATTGCGTTTTCACCTGCGCGGTCGGCCTCGGTCACGGGCGAGGCATCTGCCTTTGTTTCCTGTGCGAAGGTTGACCGGAAAAATGGCCGGATTGCTTGCCCGGCGGCATCTGCCAAGCGATTGGCAAGGAGGATATCGGCAGGTGTCATCAATCGAACAAGGAGCTAACTGAGCTTTCGTCCGTAATCCGCTTGATCGCCTCACCCAACAAGGGCGCAATCGGAAGCTGGCGGATTTTGGCGCTCGCTTTGGCTGCATCCGACGCCATAATCGAATCGGTGATGACCAGCTTTCGTAACGACGATGCGTTGACGCGGTTGACGGCCTCACCAGACAATACGCCATGCGTGATATAGGCAACAACGTCAGACGCGCCAGCCGCTTTCAAGGCGTCGGCGGCATTGCACAATGTACCGGCGCTGTCGGCAATGTCGTCGATCAGGATGCAGAAACGGTCCTTTACGTCGCCAATGATGTTCATAACTTCGGACACACCTGCTTTTTCGCGTCGCTTATCGACGATTGCAAGCGGCGCGTCGTCGAGGCGCTTGGCGAGCGCGCGGGCGCGGACAACGCCGCCAACATCGGGGGATACGACAGTGATATTCTTATCGCCGTGCCGCTCCAATATGTCCGCGCTCATAACGGGCGCGCCATAGAGATTGTCGGTTGGAATATCAAAAAAGCCCTGAATCTGCCCAGCGTGCAAATCAACGGTCAATACCCGGTCAGCGCCAGCTTCGGTAATCAAATTGGCGACAAGCTTGGCAGAAATGGGCGTGCGCGGGCCGGGTTTCCGGTCCTGACGCGCATAGCCGAAATAGGGCAAAACAGCAGTAATGCGCTTGGCCGACGCCCGGCGTAACGCGTCGATCATGATCAGCAGTTCCATCAAATTGTCATTTGCGGGATGGCTAGTGGATTGAATCACAAACATATCTTCGCCGCGGACATTTTCGTGAATTTCTACGAAAATTTCATTGTCGGCGAAACGGCGGACGCTGGCGTTGGTTAGCGGCAATTTCATATAATCGGCAATACCCTGCGCCAGCGGCAGGTTGCTGTTGCCTGTCATTAATTTCATATACGTGTCCCTAAAGCCTCTGGTGACGCTCTAGCGATGCGCGGCTGGCCTGACAATCGGCTTGCTCCGCTAGTTTGTGGACAATAAGGGTGGTGATATGACAATTCAGCTTAATATTGCGATGGCGCAGGTAAATCAGCGCGTTGGCGACCTTGCATATAACGCAGCCGCAATGCTGGAGTGGCGCGTAAAGGCGGGGCAAGCGGATCTGATCGTGTTTCCTGAACAGCAACTGATTGGCTATCCAGCCGAAGATCTGGTGCTAAAGCCCGTATTTGCGGCACGTGCCGCCGAACAATTGGCGAAGCTCGCGGCTGCAACCGCTGACGGCGGACCAGCGATGCTCGTTGGCTCAATTTTTGTGGATGATGGCGCGCTGTATAACGGTATTGCGTTGCTGGACGGCGGACGGATTGCCGCTGTGCGATACAAGCATGAGTTGCCCAATTACGGGACTTTTGACGAAAAGCGTATATTTGCCGCGGGTCCCTTGCCAGAGCCTGTCGAATTTCGCGGTGTGCGCCTTGGTGTGCCCATTTGCGAAGATGGCTGGTTAGCGCCCGTTAGCCTGCACTTAAAGCAACGCGGCGCGGAACTTTTGATTTCGACCAATGGTAGCCCCTATGAAATCGACAAGGATGACCGGCGGCTGGAGGAAGTGTTTGCTGCGCGGGTTTGCGAAACCGGATTGCCATTAATGTTCCTGAACCGGGTGGGCGGACAGGATGAGCTGGTCTTTGACGGCAGCTCCTTCGTGCTGAATGCCGATGGCGCAGTTGCGCACCGCCTGCCTGACTGGGAAGAACATCTGCGCATGACCCATTGGCACCGCAGCGCGCGGGGCTGGGAATGTGCAGATGGCCCCAAGGCGCTATGGGAGGAGCATCCCGCCGATATCTATAGCGCGATGGTCATTGGTTTGCGTGATTATGTCGACACCAATCGCTTTCCAGGCGTGGTGCTGGGCATGTCGGGCGGTATCGATAGCGCATTATGTGCCGCTATTGCAGCGGACGCGCTTGGACCGGATCGCGTCTGGTGCGTCATGTTGCCCAGTCGCTACACCAGCCAATCGAGCCTGGATGACGCTGCCGCGTGCGCCGCGATGATCGGGTGTAAAATTGATGTTATCCCCATTTCGCCAGCGGTAGAGGCGTTTGATGACATGCTGTCGGACAGTTTCGCCAACCGCGATGCCGACATTACTGAGGAAAATATCCAGTCGCGTATCCGTGGGCTCACGCTCATGGCGTTGTCCAATAAATTTGGCCACATGCTGCTAACGACCGGCAACAAGAGCGAGATGAGCGTTGGTTATGCGACGATCTATGGCGACATGTCCGGTGGATATAATCCGTTGAAGGACGCGTATAAAATGACCGTCTTTGCCATTTCAAAATGGCGGAACAGTCACAAGCCCCGCATTGGCATTGGCCGTGACGGGCCAGTGATTCCGGAAAACATCATCACCAAGCCACCAAGCGCAGAATTGCGGCCGGACCAGAAAGACAGCGATTCGCTGCCCGATTATCCCATTCTCGATAAGATGCTGCATGCATTGGTTGAGGAGGAGCGGTCCGTGGATGAGGTGGTCGCGCTTGGCTTTGACAGGGACGCGGTCACGCGGATCGAACATTTGCTCTATCTCGCCGAGTATAAACGGCGGCAGGCACCGCCGGGCGTAAAACTTGGGACTCGCAATTTTGGCCGCGACCGGCGTTACCCGATCACCAATGCCTTCCGCAGCGGCGGGTAATTTGCGCGTCGTGTAAGTGGACACTGGAAATCGCGCAGCGTGCGCCGTATTGGAGTGAAATGGCGTTTTTTAAAGATGTATCGTTCGGCAACGCAGGCCGTGACCTGATTGGTTTTCTGCGCACGTCAGGCCGTCACAGCCCTTGGCTGTTTTTGGCAGCCTGCGTGCCGACGGCTATCATCATGTATACATTTTATCTCGATTCCATCGATAAGGCCACGCCACCGCCGCGCGAAATCATTTATATTGAAAGCTGGCCCGCCACACGCTCGCTTGAAGAAACGAAGGCCGCGATTGCCGAACGCCAAAAATACAAAGACGACATGCGCGCCCGTGAGAAAGAAGCGTATAAGGCATTTGGGCGGGCCGTCGGGATGGACGTCGACAAGATAGATCGAGAAGCACAAAGCGAGGAGGAGGCAAAGAAAGCCGCTGCGGCTCCGGCTTCTGAAGGAGCGGGGCAATAGCTATCGAAGGCGACCTTCGGTTCATGGCGGCGGCTTTGTCGCTTGCCGAACGCGGTGTTGGGCGAACCGGTCAAAATCCTTCCATAGGCTGTATCATCGTGAAAGACGGACAAGTCATAGGACGCGGGTGGACGCAGCCCGGTGGCCGCCCACATGCAGAGGCCATGGCACTGGCGCAAGCTGGAGAAGCGGCGCGCGGCAGTACAATCTACGTCACGCTTGAACCCTGCGCACATATCTCAAGACGCGGTCCGGCCTGTGCCCAATTGGTCGCCGAAGCAAAGCCTGGGAGAGTTGTCATTGCATTGCAAGACCCCGATCTACGCACTGCCGGCCAAGGCATGGCTGCACTCAAAGCCGCTGGTATCACGGTTGCGACAGATGTCTTGGCATCCCAAGCGCGGCAAAGCCTGGCTGGTTTTATAAGCCGGATAGATCGCGGCCGCCCGTTTGTAACCTTGAAGATCGCAAGCTCGCTAGACGGCCAAATTGCGATGGCGGATGGCAGCAGCAGGTGGATCACTGGCGACGTTGCGCGCGCGCATAGCCATGTCGAACGGGCACGCACTGACGCCATATTATTGGGGGCAGGGACCGTGGTTGCCGATGCACCGCAATTGACCGTCCGGCTCGCAGGGCTAGGTGCATATCAACCCCGCAGGATCATGCTTGGTAGCGGGGATGCGCCTCAGGGTTGGGAGGTTATGCGCACGCCGCAGGATATTGCAAAATTGGACTGCAACACTTTGTTGGTTGAAGGCGGCGCTGCGACAGCGACAGCTTTCTTGCGTGAGGGCCTCGTCGACCGGCTCATGTTGTACCGCGCGCCCATATTGCTTGGCGCTGGCAAGGCATGTTTGAACGACATCGGGCTTACCCAACTTCGCGATGCCCATGGAAGCTGGCAGCTTTCGGATGCGCGCAGTCTTGGCAAGGACCGGCTCGAAGTCTACGAAAAAACGAATTAGGAAAAGGGTGCAGCATATATGTTTACAGGTATCATAACGGACGTCGGCAGCATTCGGACATCCGAACAACGCGGTGACCTGCGCCTCGTCATATCCTGCGCTTATGATATGGATAATGTTGCCATTGGGGCCTCGATTGCCTGTTCGGGTGTATGCCTGACGGTCGTTGATAAAGGCGATGGATGGTTCGCGATTGACGCATCGGCAGAAACCGTTTCGTGCACAGCGGCCGGCATGTGGGAACAAGGCACCCGATTGAACCTCGAACGTGCCTTAAGGGTCGGCGATGAACTGGGCGGGCATATTGTGACTGGCCATGTCGATGGCGTAGGACAAATCGTTGCCAGCGAAACCATTGGGGACAGTTGGAAAGTCACGGTTGCGGCTCCGTCCGCCCTTGCGGCTTATATCGCGGCAAAGGGTTCGATCACCGTTGACGGCGTATCACTCACCGTCAACGACATTGCTGATCAAGCCGATGGTTCAGCGCATTTCATGCTGAATATCATTCCGCACACGGGGCAGATGACAACATTAGACACGCTTGCTGTCGGGCGGCAGGTCAATTTGGAAATTGACGTGCTTGCCCGCTATCTCAAACGGATGGAAGATATCCGCGCGCGTTAAAAGGGTAACCAGCGCTGCTTTTTGGAAAAGCGCATATAACCCACATTTGCGCCAAGTCGAAGTCCTGCACCAACCCGAATCGGGATCAATACAACATTGCCGCGACGCAGGTAGCTGGCGTTGAAACCGCCACCCAGATAGGCAACACCTTCTGCGGCTGGGAAGCGTCCGTAGATGTCTTCTGTATCGTACAGATTATAGACCAAAATAAACGTGTTTCCTGCATTTGCCCCTGCGTCAGGACCAATGGAGGGGCCTGTCCAATAGACCGGCTTTTCGCCTTCCACGCGGTGGTTTAATGTGCCGGACCCATAACGAATGCCGACTAAAAAAGCTCCGCCGCCTTCACGTCCCACAATATATCCATTGGGACGACCCTGTTTTTTGAGGATGTCCTCAATCAGCAAACCAAGCCCTTGTGCGCCTTTTCCAAACACGCCTTCAGCAGCGCCAATGAGGTCGTCCCCTTGATATGTATCGCCTGTCGGCACGGCCACGCGCGCTGCTTCAGGCCCGGCTTGGGTGCCCGAGCCATCTGCGGGCATTGCATCGGTTGGCACACCATCTTGCATGACCATTTCGCCTTGGGCCATTGGCGCAGCTTGTGCGCCGGTCTCTGGCCCAGCGGGCGGCGCGCCAAGGTCTGCGTCAATCGCGTCATTCGGATCAACATTACTAAACTGTGCATTTGCGGGCGAGGCAGCAAGCGTGCCTGCCGCCAGCAGTATCAACAGGTACTGTATCGGTTTGTGTAATCCCATTTTCGCCAACAACATGCGGTCCCGCCTTAAAAGTTATATTTCCCACGCTATGTACTATCTGGATGAGCGCATGATGAACAGGCTACAATGCAGGTACAATGCGCGGCACATTAAAACTACACCCTTAATTTTCTTCTTATCCGGCGTCTGTGTCAATAACCATTGCAGCCAAATGCTTGGGCCGCTATAGGCCGCCGATGCCAAGCGCACAGGAGACGTGGGTGAGTGGCTGAAACCAACGGTTTGCTAAACCGTCGTACTGGTAAATCCGGTACCGAGGGTTCGAATCCCTCCGTCTCCGCCAATCTGTGGCCTTCTTAGAGGAAACGCGCGAACCCATGTCGAGAAAGCGAAAAGGCCCCACGCGTTTTTCGGCCTTGCGCGAGAAACCGCCGTTTTTTTGGATCAAAACCACCGTCATATTGGTTGTCACGGGCTATCTCGCCTGGCTTTCCTTCATTCACGCGGTGGCTAACATTACATGGGATCGTGACCCCGATGTTGCGTTACGATATGTGCCAGACCACCCCTTGGCATTATCGCGCAAAGCCGACGAAATGTTTGCCGAAAAGCAGGATCCTGCAACCTTGGCCAAGGTGGAAGCAATGGCAAAGCAATCGCTGCGCGGCGGCGCGCTAAATCCGGTTGCCATCCGTTTGCTTGGCTATGTCGCTGATGTGCGGGGCGACAGCAAAAAAGCACGTGAGCTGATGTTGTTGTCACACAAAGTATCCCGCCGGGACTTTGGTACCCAATTATGGCTGATCGAGGATGCCGTGGCGCGGGGGGACAAGAAACAGGCGCTGTATCATTACGACATCGCGATGCGCACAACACCCAGCAGCTTCCCAATATTGTTCCCGACATTGACCGGCGCGCTTAGTGACCCTGAAGTGCGCGTTGCATTGGCACCCATTGTGCGGCAAGCGCCCATCTGGCTGCCATCCTATCTTAGCGAAGCCATCAATACCGTTGAAAACCCCGCGAATTTGGCCGATGTTTTGGTGAAGGCAGGCGGACTGCCTGAAGAAGAGGTCTATCAAAACTTGTCCAATGGCTTGCTTGGGCAGTTGGCGGCTAAGAATAAATTTCCGGCCTTCCGGCAATATTATCTCACTCTTAAGGGTAGCAAGCCTGCGGCCTTCCGATCAGCGGGCCTCACCCAAGACACGGTTAATGTGCGTTATCCCGCCATGGGTTGGCAGGTCGTAGAAAATGTCGGCATTGGCGGATCATTTTCGCAACCTGATAATAAGGGACGGGTTTCGCTTGATGCTTTTGCCGGGTCGGGGGAGCGCGGCGAAGTGATGCGCAAAATGCTTTTCCTTGAACCTGGAATTTATAGCTTTGAGGCGCGATATTCGGCGCTCGAAGGAGTGTCTGACGCAGAAATTCGCTGGGATTTGCAGTGTATTTCCGCCGCAGGCACTGTCGGCAAATGGTTTATCGCCACACCAGTGCGCCGCGGAAACTTTGCGCAAGTTCAGGATTTCAATATTGATAAGGCCTGCCCGAACCAGTTACTGATAATGCAGGCAGCGGGCGGCAGTAACCAACTCGGCGCAGAGTTCACCTTGCGGTCAGTGGATATCACGTCTCGATAAATAAAAACGCGCCGGGCCGCATATTCCGGCCAAGCCCTTTGCGGCACTTGCGTCCTCCTAAAGGACAACGCCCTCAGCTTGCCCCTGCAACCTTGTCCTGCGTTTTGGTGTCAAAGTCGCTTGCGTCATGCCGTTCATGCAACTGGCTGCCGGGGCTGCCCATGACGCGGTTGACCATGCGCCCACGCTTGACGGCAGGCCGCTCGGCGATTTGATCGGTCCAGCGAATGACATTTTTATATTCCTGCACCGAAAGGAACGCCCCCGCGTTGTAAATCAATCCTTTGACCAGTGCGCCATACCAAGGCCAAATCGCCATATCTGCAATAGTGTAAGCGTCACCCGCCATATATTCCCGTTCTGCCAAATTGCGGTCGAGAACGTCCAATTGCCGTTTTACCTCCATGGCAAAACGGTCAATGG
Source organism: Sphingorhabdus sp. (assembly GCA_044376035.1). GTDB lineage: Bacteria > Pseudomonadota > Alphaproteobacteria > Sphingomonadales > Sphingomonadaceae > Sphingorhabdus_B. The sequence goes on along the minus strand of JBILLO010000003.1, from coordinate 14,456 downwards.
CATATTCGATTTTAACCGGCGCATATGCATAAAAATGACCAAAACCGCCGCCCAGATAAGGACCACTGCCCATTTGCCACATCAGCCAGTTGATAGTCTCGGTCCGCGCGTGATGTTCGGTCGGGAGGAACGCACCGAATTTCTCCGCCAGATACAAAAGGATCGCGCCCGATTCGAATACGCGCGTTGGCGTGGGCGTTGAATGATCGAACAAAGCAGGGATTTTGGAATTGGGGTTGGCATCGACAAAGCCACTGGAAAACTGGCCGCCATCGCGAATGTTGACCAGCCATGCGTCATATTCTGCGCCTTGATGGCCAAGCGCCAACAACTCCTCAAGCATTACGGTGATCTTCACGCCATTGGGCGTGGCCAGCGAATATAGCTGCATCGGGTGTTTGCCGACCGGGCGTTCCTTGTCATGGGTTGCGCCTGCAATTGGCCGGTTGATATTGGCGAACTGCCCGCCATTTTCGGTATTCCATTCCCAGACATCAGCGGGGGTATATTCGGAAAATGTCTGGGTCATGCGGGTTCCTCACATATTCGGGTGTTGGTATAGTGTACGGCTGTGCTGGAGCGACAACAAGGTGTGCGGCGGCACGCATATATTTTCAAGTTGACGCGAACGTAAAGCGCGGCTTTAATTAGAGGACTTATCCAACAGAAAGCCAATATGTCCGCCACAGCCGACATCGCCAACGACATCGCCCCGACTCGTGTGGACGACGGCTGGGCTAGGATAACAAAATCGGATTTTAGCCAAGACATGGTTTCGACGCTAACCATCACACAGGCGACTGCAGCGACTTTCTCGGATCTTTTTATAAGCCAAACATTTCTCTGTTTCATCCGATCCGGAACGAAACGGGTCGTGTGTCCGATCAATGGCGAGATGATCGCCAGTGCAGGCGATCTTTTCATTTTCCCGCCAGGGTCGATCGTGACGCTGGAAAACCGTCCTTTGCTGGACGCGCATTACCGCGCGGACGGTGTGTATTTCAGTCGAGATCTCATTGGAATGGCTTTTGGAGACCATCCTCAGCGGTTCGGCTCAGCAATTCAGATCGTGCGCGAGGCTCCTAATAATCCACTCGATATCCTCCATCTCATCCATGAAACACTGGGCAATCGGGACCTCCCCGACCCTATTCGGCAGCACCGTTTGCTGGAGCCACTAATATGGCTGCGTCATCACGGCGTTCACCTCCCCGTTGAGGATCACGCGAATCCCCTCGCCAAATTGCGTCGTCTTATCGAAGCCGATCCTGGTCATCGATGGAGAGTTTCAGAGGTGGCGGGTAGCTTCGCCATGAGCGAAGCTACCTTCCGTCGCTGGCTCGCTAAGTCTGGACATGGTTTCTCCAAAATCATGCATAATGTGCGCTTAGAAATAGGGCTGACTCTGTTGCAAACAACTGACTTGCAGGTTTCTCAGATAGCGCTCGATTGCGGCTTCAGTACGCCTTCGCATTTCGCAGATTCTTTCAAAAAGCGTTTCGGAATTAAGCCTATGGCAATTAGATCGGCTGGTAATTGATCGTTTTTCGACAGTTATTGATCGGACGCTGAAAGCGCTCTTCGTCGATGGGTTCTATATTGGGACGCATAGTTACAGCTAAGAAGAGAGAGATTAGACATGCCTTTGAAGTACATCCCCATCGTTGCAGCCCTTGCTATCGCGACCGTTGCCAGCCCAGTTGCTGCGGAGAGTTTCCGGCTTTCCAGCAGTTCGATTGCCGAAGGGGCAAAACTAGGCCCAGCTCAAGTCTTTGAGGGTTTCGGCTGTCAGGGCGGCAATCAGTCGCCGCAACTGTCTTGGTCGAGTGCGCCTGCGGGCACGAAAAGCTTTGCGATCACCGCCTATGATCCCGATGCGCCCACGGGTTCGGGTTGGTGGCATTGGAATGTTGTGAACATCTCGGCTAGTGTGACGGAACTAACGGCTGACGCCAGCGGAAAAGACGCGTTACCGAAAGGCGCGATGGAAATCCGCAACGACTATGGGGTGTCTAAGTTCGGCGGTGCATGCCCACCGCCCGGCGAAGTGCATCGCTATATATTCACCGTACACGCGCTGGGTATCGAAAAGCTCGATCTGCCGAAAGACGCTAGTAATGCCTTGGCTGGTTTTATGATCCGTGCGAATTCGATCGGCAAGGCCAGCATCACGGCCGTTTATAATCGCTGAACGGATGGAAGAACCGAACTTGCTGCATGTGAGGTGCTTGTCGATCGAGGGTTCGTGGGGTTAGGCTGTGCTGGCGTTACGCCGAAGTTTGGGACGGCGCGCACACATTTTCAAGTTGACGTGAACGTAAAGCCCGGCTTTAGTTGGGTTATTACGTAATGGGAGCGCCAATATGTCCACCACAATAGAGATCACCAACGACATCGCCTTGATCCGCATGGACGACGGCAAGGCCAATGCGATCAACTTCGACATGTTGGCGTCTTTGAACGCCGCGCTCGACACTGCTGAGGCCAAAGCAAAAGCCATTGTCCTGACCGGACGCGAAGGGCGGTTTTCGGGCGGGTTCGACCTGAACGCCTTTGCCAGCCTTGGCTCTGATGTTTATAAGTTGCTGGATGCGGGTGCGGAACTGGTGCTGCGTCTATATGGCGGCCCGCTGCCTGTGGTGGCAGCTTGCACCGGCCATGCTATCGCGATGGGCGTGTTCATCCTGCACGCTTGCGACACGCGCATTGGCACCGCTGGCGACTATAAAATCGGCGCGAATGAGGCGATTACGGGTATGAACTTGCCTATCTTTGCAATGGAGCTGGCGCGGGACCGGCTACATCCAACCCATCTGACCCGCGCGATGATTCAGGGGTCTATTTACAATCCGCAAGGCGCGCTGGAAGCGGGCTATTTTGATATGCTGGCGCAAGCCGATGAGGTGGAAGTGAAAGCCTTAGCCGTCGCTGCCCAACTCGCGCAGCTCCCCGCCGCTGCATATGCATGGAACAAGAATGCCATCCGCAAGTCCACCCTCGACCGGATCCGCGCAAGCTTGGGCGCGCATCATACATTATAGGTAAATGCTTTACGGATATTGCTGACGTGCGTGGATGACGCTGACGATCTCGACTGCGTCTGTACCGACGCGATAAATCAAAATGTAATTTGGGTGCACCACCGCCTCACGGGTACCATAGCGGCACGCTTGTCTTCGATGATTTTGCGGACCTGCGTCATCGCCTTATCATGCGCGATGGTCGGTCGACCATCGCCCAGCGATGCAGCAACCTTCGCACGAAGCCAAGCCGCATATGCCTCAGCCTGTTCGAGTGTTTCGAACTCGGAAACGATGGGAGACAGCGCGTTCATATGCGGACAACATAATAAAGCTGCGAAATTGCAAGCTTGGGTGGGCATCATACGCTTTGTGGCGCGTTAGTCTGCCGCCAACCCCGCACAAGCCTCCGTCGCCCACGCCAGCGCTTCACCGTCCAACTGCGGCCCGACAATCGCAAGCACCTTAATGTGGTAATCATTCCACCAGCGCAGTTCGTCTGCATTGAGCAAGCTCACGTCGACCAAATTCTTATCAATCGGCGCGAAGGTCAGCGTTTCAAACCCGAAATAGCGGCCTTCCGCGCCTGCAATCGCGCGGTCTTCGACCAGCACCAGGTTTTCGATGCGGATGCCATATTCGCCTGATTTGTAATAGCCGGGCTCGTTTGACAGGATCATGCCCGCTTGCAACGGCTCGTCGCTGCCCGCCTGACCGCCAGCGAATTTCGCGATGCGTTGCGGTCCTTCATGCACCGCAAGGAAGCTGCCGACGCCATGGCCAGTGCCATGGGCGTAATCAAGGCCCGCCTGCCACAGGGCGGCACGCGCCAGGCTGTCCAACTGCGCGCCTCTGGTGCCTTCGGGGAAGACGGCGCTGGCCAAGGCAATATGGCCTTTCAACACACGGGTGAAGCGGTCCTTCATTTCTGCGGTGGGATCGCCCGGGCCGACCCAGATGGTGCGGGTAACGTCGGTGGTGCCGTCAAGATATTGCCCACCGCTATCGACCAGATAGATGCTGTTGGGTTCAATGGCGCGGTTGGTGCTTTCATCGACCTTATAATGGCAATGCGCGCCATTGGGGCCAGTGGCCGAGATGGTGTCGAACGACAAATCCTTGAGCATGCCGGTATCTTCGCGAAAAGCCTTTAGCCGTGCGGCGGCGGATAATTCGTTCAATTCGCCTTTATACGCGGTTTCGCGCATCCAATGCAGGAACCGGCTTAACGCCGCGCCATCGCGGGCTTGCGCGGCGCGGTGGCCAGATTGTTCGATAGGGTTTTTGACCGCCTTGGGCAGGATGGTCGGGTCGCGCGCCTCAATGATGTGCGCGCCGCCAGCGTGCAGCGCGCCAAAGATTGCGGCGACCGCCCGGTCGGGGTCAACGGCAATGCGCTTGCCCCCCATCGACCGCAATTCCGGCACAAATTCAGACGGATCGCGCAAGCGCACGGCATTGCCTAGATGCGCCCGCACCGCGTCGTCAATCTTTTCAGGCGCGACAAAAAGGTCCGCCGTGCCATCGGCATGTGCAAGCACAAAGCTGAGCGCGACGGGGGTGTTCGACACGTCCGAGCCGCGGATGTTCAGCAACCACGCCACCGAATCGAGCGCGGAAATGACCGTGCTGTCGAGCGTGTTCGCGGTCAACCACTCGGCCACAGCGGCGCGTTTTTCGGCGCTGCTTTGCCCTGCATATTGGGTGTCATGTAAGATGAGCTTGGCCACGCTTTTCTGCGGCTGTTCGGCCCACACCCTGTCGATTGGATTGCTTTTCACCGCAACGAGCTCAGCGCCCTTGGCGGCCAGTGCCTCGGTCGCGCTTTCGACCCAGCCTTTGGTGTGGACCCATGCGTCATAACCGATGCGCGCGCCACCCGGGGCATATTCGTGCAACCAGTCGGCGATGCTGGTTTGCGGCACGCCCACATATTGCCAGTTTTTTCCATCGACTTGTTCTCGGACCTGAAGCGTGTAACGGCCATCAGTGAAGATCGCGGCCTGTTCAGACAATACCACCGCCGACCCTGCCGACCCGCCAAAACCCGTTAGCCAACCAAGCCGCTGCGCATAATCGCCGACATATTCCGACATATGTTCGTCGCAAATTGGCACGACGAAGCCGTCGAGTTGTTCTTTCTTCAGTTGCGCGCGCAGGGCGGCGAGGCGGGCTTCATAGGTAGACATGTCGGACTTCCGTTCATATGGTTATGCTATCTATATACGCGAGGAAGTCGTCTCATGAAAGCACTGCTCCCACTCATTTTTGCAACCAGCGCATTATCCGCGCCCGCATTCGCCCAGAAAGAACCCATGACCGAAAAAGCCACCGCGCACATCAAGCCTCCTATCGCAGTCAAGCGTCCGCATCAGGCGACCTATCATGGAGTGACGATTACCGATGATTATCACTGGCTGCGCGATTCAAGCTATCCGACGATTGATGATGCGGAGATATTGGCGCATCTCAATGCCGAAAATGCCTATTTCAAAGCACAAATGGCCCCGCAGGCCAAGCTGACCGAAACGATTTTTCAGGAAATGAAAGGCCGCGTCAAAGAAGATGACAGCAGCGTGCCGCAAAAGGATGGCGACTATATCTATTGGTCGAAATTCGAAGAAGGCGCGCAATATCGCAAGCATTATCGCAAGCCATTCGCGGGCGGCGCGGATCAGCTTATTCTTGACGAAAATGCATTGGCCAAGGGCAAGGCTTATTTCCGCCTCGGCGCAGCCGAAATCAGCCCTGACGGTAAGATTTTGGCTTATGCCTATGATGATAACGGGTCAGAACGCTTTGACCTGCATTTCCGCAATTTGGAAACCGGGGAAAAATTGGGCGACATCATCCCCGGCACTTTGTCCAGCATTGTCTGGTCATCGGACGGCAAGGGCGTTGTCTATGGCCTTGCCAACGACAATTGGCGCACCGACAATGCGTGGTATCACAAATTGGGCGATGAACTCAGCAACGCGAAGCTGTTGTATAAGGAGGAGGATATCGGCTTTGGTGTCGGTGTTGGCCTGACCGCACAAGAGGATTGGATCGTCATTGGCACGGGCGACAATGTCACCAGCGAAGTCCGCTTGGTGCCCGCCAATGATCCAACCGCGACGCCCATCATGGTATCCCCGCGCAAAGTTGGGCGGCAATATAGCGTGGATGTCCGCGACGGCGCATTGTTCATTCTGACCAATGATGATCATGTAAACTTCCGCGTGGCGACCGCCAGCATGAAAGCACCCGCCGACTGGAAAACATTGATTGCCGGGTCCGACCGCCATTATTTGACGGGCCTGTCTTTGTTCAAGAATTTCTATGTGACCGAAGGCCGTATTGATGGCCTCGATCAAGTGGAAATCCGCGATTATGCCGACGCCAACAAAGTGCAAGCGATCAAATTTCCTGAGGCAAGCTATGAAGCTGGCTTGGGCGACAACCCCGAATATGATGTGACGAAGCTGCGCCTTGGCTATGAATCGATGGTCACGCCGGACACGGTGTTTGATTACACCCTCGCCGATGGCCGGCTGGAAACGTTGAAGGTGCAGGAAATCCCCAGCGGATATGACCCAAGCCAATATGTGACCGAACGTGTGATGATCACGGCGCGCGATGGGGTGAAGGTGCCAGTGTCGATCCTGACCAAAAAGGGATTCAAAAAAGACGGCAGCCACCCGCTACATCTTTATGCTTATGGCGCTTATGGCTATGCCATGCCGCCCGGTTTCAGCGCCAACCGCCTGTCGATGGTCGACCGTGGCTTTGCTTATGCCATCGCGCATATTCGCGGCGGTGATGATTTGGGCTATCAATGGTATCTGGATGGTAAGCTGACCAAGCGGACCAACACTTTCAACGACTTTGTCGATGCGGCCAAAGGCTTGATTGACCTAGGCTTCACCGGCAAGGGCAAGCTGACCGCAAGTGGCGGCTCGGCTGGTGGCGAACTCATGGGCGCTGTCGTTAATCAGGCACCGGAATTGTTTGGCGCGGTGGTTAGTCATGTCGCCTTTGTCGATGTGCTCAATACGATGCTCGATAAAGACCTGCCATTGACGCCGGGCGAATGGCCCGAATGGGGCAACCCGATCACCGACAAGGCTGCGTTTGACTATATCCGCAGCTACTCGCCTTACGACAATGTCGAAGCAAAGGCCTATCCGCCGATGCTGTGGACTGCAGGCCTTAATGACCCGCGCGTCACTTATTGGGAACCCGCCAAGATGGTGGCAAAGTTGCGCGCCATGAAAACCGACGACAATGTGCTTTTGCTCAAAACCAACATGGGCGCAGGCCATGGCGGCAAGTCCGGACGGTTCGAACGCTTGCGCGAAAATGCCGAAGAGGCGGCGTTTATTCTGTGGCAGATGGGGTTGGCCACATCGGGCAAATGACGCCGTTTGGACGGCATGAATGCCTCAACAAAATTCAAATGCCGTGTGTAAATAAATACACACATATTGACTTTGAATCGCTAGCGCGTTAATGCATTGGGATGGAACGCGACAGCAAGCGCATTGTTAAAAGGTTGTTGGCTGAGGGCTTTGAGCGAGTCGCGGTAAAGGGTTCGCATCACAAATTCCGCAAAGATACGCAGGTTGTTGTGGTGCCGCATCCGAAAAAAGATTTGCCGCTCGGCACCGCACGTAGCATCGCGCGGATGGCAGGTTGGCTTGCAGAAGGTACGAAATGATGATCGTCTATCACGCCATAGTGCATAAAGATGAAGATAGCGCATGGGGGGTACATTTCCCCGATCTTCCCGGCTGCTTTTCGGCTGCCGATGACCTCGCCGATGTGCAGGCAAATGCCAGCGAGGCCGTGATGCTGTATCTGGAAGGCGAAAGGGCACCCGAGCCGTCTGCTATAGAGAAAATTCGCGATATGGCCGCCGACGATTTGGCCGAGGGCGCATTCTTGCTTGCCGTGCCTTATGTCTATGTCAGCAACCGGCCACAACGGATCAACATTTCGATTGATCGCGGGGTTTTGGACGCCATCGACGCTGCCGCCACTGCGCGCAAATTGACGCGCAGCGCTTTCCTGACCGAGGCCGCACGCAACGAAATTGAGGGGCGGCATTGACCCCCTTCACCCGCAATTTCACCGCGCAGCCGGACGATATTGACGCGCTTGGGCATGTCAATAATGCGGTCTGGGTGCGGTGGATTCAGGAAATGGCGACGTCGCATTGGCAGGCGGTTGCTGACCCTGCGCATATCGCGGCTTATTATTGGGTCGTGACGCGGCACGAGATTGACTATCGCGGCAATATCGCGGCGGGCGAGAGCGTGACGGCACGCACATGGATTGAGCGCGAACCCAAGGGTGCGCAGTTTGACCGGCGCGTCGATTTTGTTGATGCCAAGGGCAAGGTTATCGTGCGGGCGAATACGACTTGGGCGATGATTGATAAAGCCAGCGGACGGCTGGCCCGCGTGCGGCCCGAGGTTTCTGCGCCGTTTATGGGGTGACTTTTGTGGGCCCATTGATGTGCTGGGAATTGGTTCGCACGAAGACGCGAAGATATTGGCAAATTCCGTCGTGCTGAGCGTGTTTCAGCATCTTAGTTTTGGAGGGCACTTACGTAAGACCCTGAAACACCTTCAGGGTGACGGGTTCTTTTTGCGTTTCCACGCCTTCCCATTTTCGCTATTTTTGAAGCCTCATGGATCAACGTAAGTGGCGCTTATCCTAAAAATCAATCGCAACGCCCTTTAATTCCCAGTCACCATAGCGGACGGGATCTGGTCGTTCGGCGTCGGGCTCCGGCGCGCGGCCAACCTCTTTGGCTTCCGGGATTGGCGGGCTTTTGGAGAGATATTCCGGCGCTTTGACATGTGGTGGACGGGTGCCCATGTTTCGAATTTCCTTGAGCGAAATGGCTATCATGGAATATCGGCGTTCACGGACGCATTTGCAAGATGCGGTATCGCAAGTTGGGCCGCGCAAAACCGCTCTTCACTTGTGTGCCGCAGACGCCTAGTGCGCTTGGTCATGACTGACGAAATTTCTGGATTGCCCACCCGCCGTGCCGCCTTGCGGTTGCTTGATACCGTCATGCGTATGGGCACGCCGATGGACCAAGCCACCGCTAATGCGACCAAGGGCCTGTCGCCACCGGATCGCGCCTTGGCGATTGCGATCGCGCAGGAGACTTTGCGCTGGTCGGTTGATCTGGATACTCTCATCGACAGCAAGACCAAACAAGTTTTGCCAGATGACTCCAAGGCGCGGATGGTGCTTCGCCTCGCACTAGCGCAGATTTTGCGTTTGGGCACACCTGCCCATGCGGCAATCGCAACGGCATTGCCCTTGGTCGATGGCGGCCCAAGGCGGCTGGTGCATGGCGTGCTGGGATCATTGCTGCGCGCCCAAGTCGCTTTGCCTGAATTGCCGTCCTTGCCTGAGGCGGTGATGATGCGCTGGCACCCGGTTTGGGGCGACGACATGATCGCTGGCGCACAAAAGGCCTTGTCCGAACCGCCGCCATTGGACCTTGCCCTGCGCACGCCAGCAGAGACAGCCGCATGGGCCGAGCGCCTAAATGGGGTCAGCCTGATGCCCGGCCATGTGCGTTTGCCGCGTGGTACGGCGGTCGAAGAACTTGATGGCTATGATGAAGGCGCGTGGTGGGTTCAGGATCTGGCCGCCAGCCTGCCCGCGCGGCTATTGGGGGATGGCGCTGGTAAGCGTGCGCTTGACCTGTGCGCTGCGCCGGGGGGCAAGACGATGCAACTTTCGGCGGCTGGTTTTGCGGTAACGGCGCTCGATAACAGCGCGCGGCGCATGGACCGGCTGATGTCCAATTTGGAACGCACGCAATTGAATGCCCAGCGGGTAAACGCCGATGTCATGGATTGGAAACCATCGCAGCCGTTCGATGCGATTTTGCTCGATGCGCCGTGCAGCGCCACAGGCACAATGCGGCGGCACCCCGATGTGTTGCAGCGTATCGACCTGAAAGCGATCAACAACCTTGCCGCGATTCAAAGCGCGATGTTGGACCGCGCGGCGGATTGGGTGAAGCCCGGCGGCACTTTGGTATTTGCCACTTGCTCGCTTGAACCGCATGAGGGCGAGGCGCAGGCCGAGGCATTTTTGGCGCGGCATCCGGAATATAAAACGATACCCGCGACCGTCGACGAGTTGCCCGATGGCGTTGTCGCGAATGCGCAGGGGCATGTGCGAACAATGCCGCCGATGCTGGCTGAGCAGGGCGGTTTGGATGGGTTCTTTGTGGCCCGGTTTTCCAGAAACGCTTAATTCATAAACCACGTCGCTCCAGCGAAGGCTGGAGCCTATCTCGCTTTTCGGTCGAGACTGACAGACGTGATAGGACCCAGCCTTCGCTGGGACGACGGGGGAGTATATGACAGCTATCGCGCCCACACTCACAACCGACCGCTTATCCATTGAACCCATGTCGCTGGCGCATTGGGAGGATTATGCCGCAGCATGGGCTGACCCGCGCATGACCGCATTTATTGGTGGCGAACCCCGCAGCCGCAATGTCAGTTGGGGCAAAATGCTTCAGGGCATCGGCATGTGGCCGTTGTTTGGCTATGGCTATTGGTCATTTGTGGAACGCGCAAGCGGTCGCTTTGTCGGTAATGGCGGGCTGGCGCAGTTTGAACGCGGCATACAAGAGCTGGAAGGCTTTCCAGAGGCAGGCTGGGGCTTTATTCCCGACGCATGGGGCAAGGGCTATGCCACAGAGGCCATGACCGAGATATTGAAATGGGCGGACGGCCAAGGGCTGGGCGAAATACGCTGCATCATTGACCCCGGCAACACGGCATCACGCAATGTCGCGGGCAAACTTGGTTTCGTCAAATTTGCAGAATCGCATGATGTCATGGGCGACCAGTTTATTTACCGGCGCGAGCCGCGCATGGAGCGATAAGCTGTGTATAACGCCCGCCGCCGCCTTGCCCGCCCGCAGTGCAGCGTCTAAGCGCGTCATATGTTCTCCGACGTCCGCATTGCGCCATCCATATTGTCAGCTGATTTTGCAAGGCTGGGTGAAGAAGTACGCGCCATTGACGCCGCTGGATGCGACTGGATCCATGTTGATGTCATGGACGGGCATTTTGTCCCCAATATCACCATCGGCCCCGCTGTCGTAAAGGCGCTCCGCCCGCATAGCGACAAGCCATTTGACGTGCATTTGATGATCGCGCCGGTCGACCAATATATTCAGGATTTTGCCGACGCTGGCGCGGATATCATCTCGTTCCATCCCGAGGCTGGGCCGCACCCGCACCGCACGGTGCAGTTGATCAAGTCATTTGGCAAAATGGCGGGCATCGCGCTCAATCCGCATACGCCGGCTAAGATGCTCGATTATCTTATCGACGACATTGACCTTGTCTTGGTGATGAGCGTGAACCCCGGTTTTGGCGGGCAGAGCTTTATTTCAAGCCAGTTGCGCAAAATCGAAGCCGTTCGCAAGATGATCGAGAAAACGGGGCGCGATATCCGGCTTGAAGTCGATGGCGGCATTACGACCGACACGGCACCGCTCGCAATATCGGCTGGTGCCGACACGTTGGTGGCTGGCACGGCCACATTCAAGGGCGGCGAGAGCCATTATGCCGCAAATATCCGGGCGCTGAGGGGTGAATGACCGGCAATTTTGAGGACGGTACGGATCAACGACAGACGGCCTTAATCGTCAGACCCAAGGGCGCGGGCCAAAATATTCTCGAGCGCCTATCTCTCGAATTTTACAAGCTGACATGGCGCACGCCGCTGCACAATGGACGGTTAAAGGGCAAGGTGCCATTGCGCCTTCTGGCGGTACCGAAGGACCCTTTGGTCGGCGATGCTGCACGTGGCCAAGCCCTGCGCATCGGCAAATTCCATTATCAGGGCTTGCAACAAGCCTTTGATGCGCTGGATTATAACCGGCTCGATCTGTCGCCATCGCTGACCGATTATATCCACCGTTTTGACTGGCTGCGTGATCTTGCAGCGGCAACCAATCGCGGAGAGGGCGCGCCTGTTGCGGCGCATATCGCCGATGCCTGGTTGCAGGCCAATGGCATGAAGACGCGCGAGCCGGCTTGGCGCGTTGACAATTGTGCGTGGCGGCTGTTGAACATGGCCGCCGGGTCCCCGTTTTTGCTGAGCAGTTCAGACCCGATTTACCGTTCGCGCGTCATCAACCATTTTGCGCGGGTGGCCCGTCATCTGGACCAGTCCGCACCAAGGGCGCAAAGCCACTTTGCAAAGACAGTGGGTTGGGCCGGCGTCGTTGCCGCGTCGTTATTGTTGCCCGAAGGCAAAATCCGCCGCGCCGTGGGTGAAGACGGATTGGCCGAATCCTTGCGCGTCACAATTTTCCCCGATGGCGGTGTTGTGTCGCGCTCGCCCATCCAGTTGATGGAGCTGATCGGCCTGTTGAGCCTGTTAAAGCAATGCTATGTTGCGCAAGGCGAGATGGTGCCGGATTTCCTCCTAGAGGCATTGGGCCGCGCGGTGCCTGCCTTATTGGGTCTGACCCATTCCGACGGCGGGCTTGGCGCGTGGCAGGGCTCGGCCCATATGACCGCCGACCGGATTGACGCGCTTGTGGCGGCGAGCGAAGTGCGCGCCCGCCCGCATCGCCAAGCGCTTGATTGGGGATATCAGCGTGTGTCGGCTGGCAAATCTGTGCTGCTGCTGGATGCGGGGCCGCCGCCGCTCGCGCGCCAGTCGGCGTCGGGCTGCGCCTCAACCCTCGCGTTCGAATTGTCGCATAATGGGCAGCGGATCATCGTCAATTGTGGCGGTGCGGCACTTGTCGGCGCGACCATATCGGCGGCGCTTGCGCGCGGGCTTCGGACCACGGCGGCGCACTCGACCTTATGCCTGAATGACACCAATTCGACAGCGATTCTGCCGGGCGGTCAATTGGGCAAGGGCGTGGCTGAGGTCGGTCTGGAACGCCGCGACATTGATCAGGCGACACGGATTGAGGCAAGCCATGATGGCTATGCGAAAAGCTTTGGCTATAATCACACGCGCCTGCTCATCTTAAGTTCCGACGGCATGGAATTGCGGGGCGAAGATAGGTTGTTGCCGCAGGCAAAGCCGCAGGCCGATGTGATGGTGCATGTCCGCTTTCATCTGGGACCAGATATTGAGATCGCACCCACAGACCAACCGCAGACCGCCCTGCTGCGCATGGCCGATGGCAGCAACTGGGCGTTTATCACTTCTGGCGGTATATTGTCGGTGGATGATAGCTTATGGGTTGACCAACATGGTCGCCCGCACCCGACCCAACAACTTGTGATCGCCGCCGATACGGGTAAAGGTGCGCTCCATATCAGCTGGCAACTGCGCCATTTAGGATGAATTATGCACGACGTCGTCATTAAGCGGGCCCTGTTGTCGGTGTCGGACAAGGCTGGACTGGTTGAGCTTGGCCATGCGCTGGCGGCGCGGCATGTTGAATTGGTGTCGACGGGCGGGACGGCCAAAGCGCTCCGCGCTGCGGGCCTTATGGTGAAGGACATAAGCGAGCTCACTGGCTTTCCCGAAATGATGGACGGACGTGTGAAGACGTTGCACCCGATGGTGCATGGCGGCTTGCTCGCGGTGCGCGATAATCCCGAACATGTCGCCGCGATGGCCGAGCATCATATTGGCGCAATCGACCTTGTGGTCGTCAACCTCTATCCCTTTGCCCAGACGGTCGCCAAAGGTGCGTCGCGCGACGAGATTATTGAGAATATCGATATTGGCGGGCCATCCATGGTGCGTAGCGCGGCCAAAAACCATGCCTTTGTCACGATCCTGACTGATCCGGCCGATTATGATGACCTGATTGCCGAGCTTGAGGAAAGCGGCGGTAAAACCAGCTATGACTTCCGCCGCAAATGCGCGGCCAAGGCCTATTCTGCGACGGCGGCCTATGACAGCATGATCAGCCAGTGGTTTGCCTTTGCCGATCAACAGCAACTGTTTCCCGACATGCTTGCCGTCAATGGCCATCGCACAGCCGAATTGCGCTATGGCGAAAATCCACATCAGCGCGCGGCTTTGTATGTGCCTGTTGGGCCGCATATTGCCGGCATTGCGCAGGCCGAGCAAGTGCAGGGCAAGGAGCTGTCTTATAACAATTACAATGACGCCGATGCCGCGCTTGAGCTGGTCGCCGAGTTTCGCGATGGCCCGCCGACGGTGGTGATCGTCAAGCATGCCAACCCATGCGGTGTGGCAACGGGCGCGACATTGATCGACGCCTATCGCGCGGCGCTGGAATGCGACAGCGTCTCGGCCTTTGGCGGTATCGTTGCGGTCAACCGGCCGCTGGATGCAGCAACAGCCGAAGCGATTACCGAGATTTTTACCGAAGTCGTGGCTGCCCCGTCTGCCGATGATGCGGCCAAGGCTGTATTTGCCAAGAAGAAGAATTTGCGATTGTTGCTAACCGGCGAA
>JBILLO010000075.1:0-9050 GCA_044376035.1 Sphingorhabdus sp. | reverse complement strand
ATGAGCTCAGTGGCTTCTTGCGGCGAGATATTGGCCGCGCGCATCCGGTTCAAATCCGGATCCTGCCCGCCGAACAGTTCCTGCGTCAGCTTCAGCATCAACGGCTCGTCGCTCTCTGGAACGCCAAGCAATTCCATCACGACATGCAATGGATACATCGCCGCCACGTCGCGCGCAAAATCACATGTTCCGTCCATAGACAGCATCATGTCGATGGCAGATTTCGCAATCGCCCGAATATTGCTTTCTATCGTCTTGAGGTTTGCAGGCATGAACCAATCCTGCGTCAGCCGTCGGTATTTGGGATGCTCGGGCGCATCCATTTGTACCAGCGACTTCACCAGATGCGGGCTGCCCTTCATCAAATGCGCCACAAACATTTCGGCCATCAAAGGCGCAACGACGACTGTCGCGGGGTTATTCAGAAAGGTCGCATTGTCCTTGCTGATCTTCAAAATGTCTGCATGGCGGGTGATGACCCAAAACGGTCGATAGCCCGGTATTTCAGCAACAGCGACGGGAGATTCCCGGCGAAGTGTGGCGAAAGTATCCAGCAACGCACGCCAGTTCCCGTACACAACCGGGTCGACGATATGCGCCGCAAGCTCCGGTGCAATCTTGGGAATGGCGGTCATACTTTTTGCTTTGCCCAATATTCATCGCGCAACAGGCGTTTGTATAATTTTCCGGTGTCATGGCGGGGAAGCTCTTCGCGAAAATCGATCCGGCGCGGGATTTTGACACCCGACAATTTTTCACGTGCGTAGGCGGCGAGTTCGGCGCGCAAATCATCGCCCGCGTCGGCCATATCGAGTGGCTGCACCACGGCAATAACCTCTTCCCCCATCTCGTCATGCGGGCCGCCAATGACGGCGACATCGCGCACGCGGGGATGCGTGACCAAGTGGTTTTCAATCTCCTGCGGATAGATGTTCACTCCGCCCGAAATGATCATGAAGCTTTTGCGATCGGTGAGGTATAAATACCCTTCCTCATCCAACCTGCCGACATCACCAAGCGTGGTCCAGCCGTGTTTATTGGTCGCGCCCTTGGTTTTATCAGGATCATTATGGTAGCTGAACGATGCCGCGCTTTCGAAGAACACGGTGCCTTCTTGGCCAACGGGAACATCGTCGCCATTATCATCGCAGATGTGCATTGTTGCGTTCAGCGCGCGGCCTACTGATCCCTTGTGCGTTAGCCACTCTTCGCTGGAGATGAAGGTTATTCCCTGTCCCTCGGTCCCGGCATAATATTCGCGCAATACAGGGCCCCACCAGTCAATCATCGCCTCCTTAATGGGAATGGGACATGGCGCGGCGGCATGGACGGCTGTTTCCAAGCTGGAAACATCATATTTGGCGCGCACATCTTCGGGCAGCTTCAGCATACGGGCAAAATGCGTTGGCACCCATTGGCTGGCGGTTATTTTGTATGTCTCAATGGCCACGAGCGCCGCTTCGGGGTCGAACTTCTCCATCACCACCACCGTTCCGCCAAGCCTGTGCACCGCGGCACACCAGCGCAACGGCGCAGCATGGTAAAGCGGCGCGGGCGACAAATAGATGCTGTCGCCCGAAAATTTGAACGCCATAGTGGCAAGGCCAGCAAGCACATTGGGGGCAGCAATATCGGCGTCTTCAGGCAGCGGAAAGCGAATGCCCTTCGGTTGTCCCGTCGTGCCCGAGCTGTACAACATGTCGGTGCCAGCGCGCTCATCAGCGATGGGCGTGATCGGCATATCGGCAACCGCATCGGCGTAACTCTGCCATCCGGCATGTGCGCCGCCGAGGATGAAACGCGTCACCGGGCTTTCAATCTGACCCAGCGCTGCGCCAAGATAAGGCGAGGAAAACAGTGCCTTCGACCCGCTATCGTTCAAGATATAATCGATTTCGGAGGCGGTCAGACGGCAGCTGATGGCGACATAGATCAGCCCCGCGCGTTGCGCACCCCAAACAAGGTCGAAAAACTCGGCACGGTTTTCGAGGCAAATTGCCACCGTATCGCCGTGCTGAAGCCCAAGCGACCGAAACAAATGCGCGCACTGTTTGGAACGTTCATCCAGTTGCTTGTATGTTATAGTCTCACCCGAACCCGCCATGATGACCGCTGGTTTGTCGGGGTTGGCTAAAGCGTGGACGACGGGGTGACCCATATTATTCGCCCTGCCAATTGGGTTTGCGTTTTTCGGCAAAGGCCAACGCGCCTTCGCGTGAGTCCTTCGACGTAAAAACCGGCGCGCAAATCTCGTTCTGTTTCTTCCACATCTCCGTGGAGTTCCAGTCAGGTCGCTCATTGATCACGCGCTTCGTCGCAATCAGTGCCAACGGTCCATTCGCGGCCACATTAAAAGCAAGCTCAAGCGCGGCGTCAATGGCGGCGCCATCGGTCACGCGATTGACAAAGCCCATCTCATACGCCCGCTGCGCCGAGATAAAATCACCCGTGAGCGCAAGTTCCATCGCCATACGTTTACCGATAATCGATGGCAGCGTCAGCAAGCCTCCTGCGGCGGCGACAAGGCTGCGCTTAACCTCGGGGATACCAAACTGCGCCTTGTCATTGGCCACCAAAAGGTCGCAAGCAATCGCGATTTCCATGCCGCCCGCAAGGGCATAGCCCTCCACTGCGCCAATTAACGGCTTGGCGGGTGGGGATTCGATAAAGCCTGCAAAACCCTTGCCCTTGATGCTGGGCAGCTCACCGCGCAGAAACGCCTTCAGGTCCATGCCAGAGCAGAAAGTCCCGCCCGCGCCAGTGATGATGCCCGCGTTCAGGCTTTTGTCGCTATCTAGCTGCTCCATGGCCGCAGCAATACCCTGCGCGACCGCCTGGTTGACCGCGTTCTTCGCCTCGGGCCTGTTGATGGTGATGATCAGGACGCCATCTTGGGCTTGGGTTAGGACTTCGGACATTTACACTCTCCTAGACAATAATCGTAGCCCTGAGCTGCGTCGAAGGGCGCTTGTAAGGCAATGGCTGAGCCCGGCGGTGAAGCGCCCTTCGACGGAGCTCAGGGCTACGGTATTACATATCGCTCACCGTCCCTTGGGCAGGCCAAGCACATGTTCGCCGATGATATTCTTCTGTATCTGGCTCGTGCCACCGCCAATCGTGGCGGAAAAGCTGTTCAAATAGGACCGATGCCAATAGCCATCATCGACCGCGTTTTCATCGCCAACATAATAGCCAGCGCGCGTGCCCTGAAACTGCAACGAGAACTCAGTCAATTCCCGCACCAATTCGGTCCGCGCCAGCTTGTTCATCAACGCCAGCCCCATCGGCCGGTCACTGGTCAGCGGAGCCATACGGCGGCGTTGGTTGTTCAGGTTCAGCGCCTGAATCTCGATCATATAATCGACCAGCCTGTCGCGCATGACGGGATCATCCAGCACAGGCTTGCCACCGCGCTTGGCCGAGCGTGCCATATCGACCACGCCCATGACGTCCATTTCCTTGACGAAATAACCGCCGACTGGATTAACCTTTGCGCCGCGTTCATATTCCAGCGTCTTCATCGCGACCATCCAGCCTTGCCCTTCTTCGCCGACAAGGCCCGATGCCGGAATGCGTGCATCGGTGAAAAAACATTGGGTGAAGCCATATTCGCCAGTGAGTTTCTTCAATCGCCGCGTTTCAACACCGGGAATTTTCATGGGCGCAAGGAAGAAGGAAAGCCCGGCATATTTGCTTGGTCCGTCATTCGATGTCCGCGCGAGCAAGATCATATAATCTGCGCGATCGCCCAAGGATGTCCAGATTTTGGAACCATTGATGACATATTCGTCGCCATCCCGCACCGCCTTAGTCTGCGCGCTGCCAAGGTCCGAGCCATGCTCGGGCTCGGAAAAGCCCTGACACCAGATTTCTTCAGCCGAGAGCATGGGCTTGATAAAGCGGCGCTTATCCTCCTCACGGCCAATGTCGAGCAGCAGGGGCCCCGTCCAGCCATTGGCAATCGCGTTAAGCATGATCGGCGCATCATGGCTTTTCATGATCCGCGTGGCGATCCGCTGATATTCGGGATGCATGCCATAGCCGCCATATTCGGTTGGCCAAGACATGCCGAAATAGCCCGCCTCATACACCTTGCGCTGCCAATCCCGCAGGAAATCAAACTGCTGATCCGTTGACACTTCCATGAAGGTCAAAGGCAACATGAAACCGGGGTCGCGCACCGTGTTTTCGGCAAACCACGCGTCACATTGCTTTTCGAAACGGCTAAGTTCTTCAGGGCTTGGTGTGCTCATGGGCTGATTCCTCTCTCCGCAATTAATTGCGCGATTAAATCGAGGATTGCAAGACCTGTGCGTATGTGGCGTAAAATGTTTTGGTTCGCAGGCTTTCAGGCGTCGCAAGACGCAAAGGCACAAAGAGGCGTGAAGGCAAAATCTTTGCGGCTTGTCTCCTTAAGGTCTTACAAGCCTGAAGGGCTTGCCCAGAATCTTCAGCCTTTTTTGAACGGCACCATTTCGCTCAAAAATTCAATCTCGCGTTCCATGGCCACTGTTTCGCGTTCCAGAAAATCGGCAACTGCGGCCCGAAACCCTTTATTGGCGATATAATGCGCCGAATAGGTCGGCACCGCTTCATAACCGCGCGCCAATTTATGCTCGCCTTGTGCGCCAGCCTCAACGCGGGCGAGGCCGTTGGCGATGGCATAATCAATCGCCAAATAATAACACAGTTCAAAGTGCAGAAATGGTACATCGCGGGTGCAGCCCCAATAGCGGCCATAGAGGCAATCGGGTCCGACGAAATTCAGCGCGCCTGCTATCGGACGGTCGTCGTCAAAAGCCAAAAACAACACGATACTGTCGCGCATTTTTGTCCCGATGATGTCGAAAAACGCGCGCGTCAAATAGGGCGTGCCCCATTTGCGCGCGCCGGTATCCTGATAGAATATCCAGAACGCATCCCAATGTTCCGGCGTAACGTCCGCGCCCGAAATCTGTTCTATGCGCACCGCGTCTTGCGCGCCTGCACGTTCCTTGCGGATTGCCTTGCGCTTGCGTGAAGACAGCGCGCCCAGAAAGTCTTCAAAATCCGCATAATTGCGGTTCTGCCAATGAAATTGCGTGCCAACCCGCGTCAGCCATCCCGCCGCGCGAAATTGCTCCAGCTCGGCTTCCTCCACAAACGTCGCGTGTGCGGACGACAGGCCATTTTGGTCCACCACCGCTTCCGCCGCGCGCAAGAGTGGCAGCGCCATCGCTGGATCGCGCAATAACAATCGCGGTCCCGGCACCGGCGAGAATGGCGCGGCAATCTGCAACTTGGGATAATATTGCCCACCCGCCCGATGAAATGCGTCGGCCCAATGATGGTCAAACACATATTCGCCTTGGCTATGTGTCTTTAGATAGGCCGGAAGCGCTGCCGCCGGAATACCATCTGCATCGCGAATGATGACGGGCGCAGACGACCAACCAGTGCCCGGACCCACGCTCCCGGATTGCTCCAGCGCCGACAGGAACGCGTGCGCCACAAACGGGTTACCGCGCGGGTTCAACGCATCCCACTGGTCAGCGGGAATGTCGCTGACCTTGGTTAGAAGTTCGGCGGTGACGCCGTCGGCCATTAGGCCGCGCGGACCTTTACCACACAGTCAATCTCCACCGTTGCATCGCGTGGGAGGACCGGGACCGAGACCGCAGCGCGTGCGTGCTTGCCTGCGTCGCCGAACACGGCTTCCATCAGGTCCGATGCGCCGTTGGCGGCTTCGGGCTGATCCGTAAAGTCTGAAGTTGAGGCGACAAATACGCCCAATTTAACGATGCGTTCCACCCGGTCGAGGTCACCGCCAAGCGCCGCCTTCATCTGCGCAATCAGCATGATGCCGCACGCCTTGGCAGCAGCCTTGCCGTCTTCAAGACTGCGTGTATCGCCGACTTTGCCAGTAACAACCTTGCCATCAACGAAAGGCAACTGACCCGAAATGAACAGCATCCCGTTTGCTTCGACAGCGGGTACATAGGATGCGACAGGCGCGGCCGGTTCCGGCAGTGTGATACCCAATTCGGCCAATTTTGCTTCGATCATGATGTTACCTTTTCCAACGCGGGCGCTGGCACGTTGGTTACCAGCTTTTCCCTAATCCAACTCTCCGCATCCGCCCAGCGATCCAAACGCGCATGCGCAGACATCGACGGCTTCACGCGGTCCCACAGCAACGGCTCACCGACAAAATGCAGTCGCCATACGTCAGGATGCTGTTCGCCAACGGACTCATGCTGATGCCCCAGATCGTCGACAAATACCGCTACGCTTGGGCGATATTCTTCGAGGATCCGGCCAAGCGCCTCACCCTTGCCGCCTTGGTTGCAATAGACTGGCGCATCAATGCCGACGGCCCGCAGTTGCTCCGTGCGCGGCCCCGCGCGGTGGTCGAGTAGGTTGGTCAGGATGACAACATCGGCATGTTCGCGCAGCCGGTTAAGGCTGTCGACCGCGCCATCAATCGCTTGTTGCCGGTGCATTTCGGTGTCGAAAAAGCCATTGAGCAAATCCCAGACCCGCCCGCGTTCAACGACCGTGCCATCATGCTTGTGGCGCAGCGCTTCACCCCAATCGCCATGGACGAAGTCGAAATGAATATGATGCACCTCATCCAACCAGTCACGAAACGGGACAATCATATGAAGCAACACTTCGTCGCAATCTGAAATCAAAAGTGGCCGGGAATCTCTGATACTCATGCTTCTAACTCCTGGCGCGCTTGTACCAATAAAGCGGGTGACACCCCGATGACCGCCGCGCACGCGACAAGATCTGGCTCATAAGCCTCCAAAAACGACAGGATCGCGGCCTGCGTGCTGCGTTCCATCACGCTGCTGCGCAAGCCCTCTGGCGTGAGACCCGTGAGCGACAATAATCGCTCCGCCCGTGATTCTTCCATCAACGCCCAAGCCAACGCCTGGAACGCCATACCCGATGCGTCTAACTTGTTGTTTGTTTCATGCATGGCTTTCGCTTAAGCCATGCCCTGTGCGAACGCAAAGCGGGAAAAGGTCGGTATGCGTAAAAAGGTGATGATCGTTGAGGATAATGAACTCAACCTCAAGCTGTTCACCGACCTTTTGCGCGCGCATCAGTTTACGGTCGAAGGCGTCCGCGATGGACGGCTGGCGCTGGAACGTGCTAAGCTTTGCACCTGACCTTGTCATCATGGACATTCAATTGCCGCATGTCAGCGGCATTGACTTGATTGAGGCGATGCAAAAGGACGCCGCGCTGTCGGCTATCCCCGTGCTCGCCGTCACCGCTTATGCAGGCAAAGGCGACGAGGACCGGATCATGGCCGCAGGTGCGAAGGGCTATTTGTCGAAACCTGTATCGGTGATGAAGTTTCTGGAAACGGTGCGGGGGATAATTGAGTAGTTTGCTCTCAGTAGCCAGCCTCTGCCGGTTTCATCTGCGGAAATCTGATTATAATATCCTGCACTTCATTTGTAATCTTCGATTTCACACCGCGCTGCTGCAGCATGTAATCCAAGCACTGGAGTATGGCTTTTAGCTTGTTTGGTCGTGCGGTAGGAACCGAAGCACTTTGTAAGGGTATTGGTTGTTTTTGGAACGTGCGATTGAACAAACGGTCATGATGCGCGCATATATTTCTTAGATCGACGAGGCATTCTATCCAGCTTTTGAAAACGGCATCACTGCTCACGCCAAATTGCTTTGCAATAGATGTCCGGAGTGTTCCTTCTAACCGTTGATATAGATATGATGCCGATCCGAAAGTGAGAAATTCTTTCATTGTCCAAACGGGCGGCATGATTGGACTGCTGTAGGTTTGACGATAGTGATTTGCACGGCCATCTTTGGATTTTTCATAGACCCTCGCAAAGGTCTGGAGGGCCTCAAGATTCGAAGCTGCATTTTTATAGGCGCTCTCATCATAATATGGGTGGCTGCCATGTGCTTGGCTCAAAACTTCAGAAATTGCATTTCTTAAAAGTAGCTCAAAGTACCCAACGGACGAAAAACAGGCATTTCGCAGGCGCATATCGCACTCGTAAAGATTTATTATGTCTTGGTACGTCGTACCGGCAATGAACGGCTTTCCGGCGACGGCATGCTGACGACGGCTTAAAAAATATATTCGGAGCCGTTCGTAGCCAATCGCTTCGATTTTCTTTGCGGCGGCATTGGGATGACTTATGATTAGTCCCTTGGCTCGGAGATGCATAATCCGCTGAGCCGACGTCGCGTGCAATTTGGTGTAGGGAATCATAGCCATAAGGGCAGAACGCCAAGGATAGATACAAGAAGGGCTGCCCTTTTGCACTTCCTTACGGAACGTGTGGCAGCCCATGACTTTGCCTTCATATCCTCGGGTAGCGTTAATTGCAATTCATTTATTTGGTATATCGCAACACGCCGTTAACTTTTCGCTCCACCACAACCCATTGTAGCAAGCAAAAACGGCGCCCGAAGCGCCCTGATCGATACCCTATGCAAGCAACCGCCTTGGCTTACTTGATTTTGGCTTCCTTGAACTCGACATGCTTGCGCACGACGGGATCATATTTGCGGAACGTCATCTTTTCGGTGATGTTGCGCGGATTTTTCTTGGTCACGTAGAAAAAGCCCGTGTCAGCAGTGCTGAGCAGCTTAATCTTGATCGTGGCTGGCTTCGCCATGGCCCATTCCTTTTGTTCAAAAAATTTTGCAAAAAACTGCGCAAGAAATCGCCCGCGCTGTTCACAGACGGCGGCCAATGCGGATTCGCGGGGTTAAAGTCAAGCCAATAAGCTGGCATCTGGATTGGAGACCTGCCAAATTTGTACCGAACCGCCATGCTGAAGGCGTTTGTGCTCTGCACGCCTTCGGCTCCAGCATCTTACTTTTTCGGCATCCCCGAATTTAAGATCGTAAACCAAGTTCAGGATGACGCGTGAGCGGCCCGCGTGAAGGCAGCGATTCGCTCCACCTGCCAACGTCGGAACAACTGAATAAGGCGCCGCCCACGCGCGCCATAGGTTGGAAATCGGTTCCTTCGTTCCTATATCAAGCCTCCCCCCCCAATATAGGAGAACTGCAAT
>JBILLO010000147.1:0-2824 GCA_044376035.1 Sphingorhabdus sp. | reverse complement strand
GTGCCCATGGATGGATGGCCCCTGTCGTGGAATGACGAAGTGCATTTTACCGCATCCTGCACACCGTTTCGCCATTTGGGATTTTTCCCAGATATGGACCCGGTGTGGCGTTGGATGCGGGGGCAATTGGCAGGCGTTACCGACCCAGTTGCCCTGAACCTGTTCGGCTATACCGGCGTTGGCACGCTCGCTTTGTCTGCGGCGGGCGCGCAGTTGGTGCATGTTGATGCGTCCAAGAAATCGGTCGGGCAAGCGCGGGCCAATGCCGAAATGTCGGGCATGGCCGACCGTCCTATCCGCTGGATCGTCGATGACGCGGCCAAATTTGTTGCACGCGAAGTGCGCCGCGAAAAACGCTATGACGGCATATTGTTGGACCCGCCCAAATATGGCCGTGGCCCCGAAGGCGAAGTATGGCGGCTTGAGGAAGACTTGCCTGAGCTGATCGCCAATTGCCGCAAGCTGTTGGATGCGGAATCGAAGTTTTTGTTTTTGACCGTCTACGCCGTGCGCATGTCCGCGCTGGCATTAGGTGGGTTATTGGAATCGCATTTTGCGGACCTTGGCGGCAAGGTTGAATTTGGCGAACTGGCGGTGCGCGAACACGGCAGGGGCATGCTTTTGCCCACTGCCATCTTCGCCCGTTGGTCGCGTTAAGGAGTGATATGAGCGATAGTTTAATTCTTGAAGTGCACGATCTTGTCGTCAATGTCCTAACCGGTATTTACAGCCAGGAAACGCATCTGCCGCAACCGCTGCGGATATCGATTAGCATCACGCTCGATATGGCCCCGCATTACGCGCCCGATTCGCCGCTATCGGCTTCCAAAAATTATATGACGTTGAAAGAAGCGGCGACAAAATTGCCTGAGGGCGTGCACTTCACGTTGATTGAGGCAGTGGCCGATCATATCATGGACACTCTGTTCGCTGATGACCCGCGTGTCAGCAACATCGTCGTCAAAATCGTCAAGCTGGCGATTGCCGAAGATAATGAGGCGATTGGTATCACCATGTCGCGGGGCCGCAAGTGACAGACAGACCGCTTGCAATTGTAACAGGTGGCAAGCGCAGGCTGGGCGCAGCGATTGCGGCGAAACTTGCAGGCGCTGGCTATGCGCTGGCTTTAGTGAGCCATATGGATACCCCGCCGGAGGCTGCTCTGGCAGCGGCGCTGGAGGCGAACGCGCGCGAATGGCACGCATTCAACTTTGACCTGAGCACGGGCTACCCCGCCAAGCTCTTGCACATGATCGCCGCTCATTTTGGTCGCACGCCTGACTTGCTGGTGAACAATGCGGCCATGTTTGGGCAAGACGACTGGCACAGCATGACGCTGGAAACGCTGGAGGCGCATTTCCGTTTGAACCTGTTTGCGCCATTATTGCTTGCGCAGGCCCTCGTCCAAATCGCTGGCCCACAGGCGCGTCCCGCCATCGTCAATATCCTCGATCAACGCGTGGTCAATCCGCATTGTGACCAGATAAGCTACACCTTGTCTAAGCAGGCGCTTGCCGCATCGGTACGTTCCATGGCGGCATCCTTTGCTGGGCGCGCGCGTTACAATGGCGTCGCACCTGGCTTGGTCATTGCAACTGATGATTATACCGCCGAGCAAGAAACGCGGCTGGCCGATAGGATGCCCTTGGGCGCATTGCCCTCGCCATCGGCTGTGGCGGACGCTGTCGTTTATCTTGCCCAAGCGCAGGACGTTACCGGCCAAGTCATTTTCGTCGACGGCGGCGCGCATCTCAAAAGTTTCGACCGCGACTTCATGCATCTTTAGCGCGCGCCTGCGACCGATTATTACGCCGATGCACAAATAACTTGCGTTTTGACCCTCGTTTCGCCATAGGTTGCCCAAGCGCATGAGGCGAGCGGACAACACCGCCGCAGTTTTGGCAGCGTGAGGGCCTAGATACAGGCTCCGCCAAACGAACAAGATGCGCAAGCTTAGAGGCTTCCCATATCACGCAGGGTTGTTTCCAACGGGTCAGCATAAGCTGTTCCCGAACACCTGCTGTTGCGCCTGTGCGGTCCTGATGAAAGGACACGCTTCGTGGGCCGCGACGATTATTTTGAAAGTATTATTATGTCTTTTTTCCAAGACTTGGGCCTTGCCCAACCTATCCTTAAGGCGCTTGAGGCAGCTGGCTATGCGACGCCGACCCCCATTCAGCAACAGGCCATTCCAGCTTTGCTTGAGGGCCGCGATCTATGCGGTATTGCGCAAACCGGAACGGGCAAGACCGCCGCATTTGCGTTGCCGTCCCTGCACCATTTCGCCACGAAGCCAAAGGCGCGTCAGCCATATAGCTGCCGGATGCTTGTCCTGTCGCCAACGCGCGAACTTGCGGCACAAATCGCCGATAGCTTCCGCACATATGGCAAGTTTTTGGGCCTGAAGGTCGATTGCGTGTTCGGCGGCATGCCGATTTTTAGCCAGAAAAAGCGTCTTGCCGGCGGCGTCGATATTCTTGTCGCCACGCCGGGCCGCTTGATCGATTTGATTGAGCAACGCGCGGTAACGTTGAAGGACGTCGAAATCTTCGTGCTTGATGAAGCCGACCAGATGATGGACCTTGGCTTTATTCACGCGTTAAAGCGTATTGACCAATTATTGCCAAAGCAGCGTCAGACTTTGTTCTTTTCAGCGACCATGCCAAAGGCAATTGCGGAACTCGGCAACCGTTTTCTAAACAACCCTGTGCGTGTTTCGGTTGCACCCGCCGCGACCACAGCAGAGCGCGTTGAGCAATTCGTGACCTTTGTTGAACAGCGCGAAAAGCAGACATTGCTAACGCTCAAATTGCAAAGCGAAGAG
>JBILLO010000074.1:0-9144 GCA_044376035.1 Sphingorhabdus sp. | reverse complement strand
ACTCCGCAGCAACCCCAGCCGCTTCAAACATGTCCATGCCGTCATTTTCGGCGATGGTGATCTCGGCGACGTCTTTCTTCTTACGGTTGTCGAAGCTGTTCCATACTTGGCCCCAATCGCCGCG
Organism: Sphingorhabdus sp.; assembly: GCA_044376035.1. Lineage (GTDB taxonomy): Bacteria > Pseudomonadota > Alphaproteobacteria > Sphingomonadales > Sphingomonadaceae > Sphingorhabdus_B. The sequence goes on along the minus strand of JBILLO010000074.1, from coordinate 9,020 downwards.
TGTTGACGCCTTGCTATATTCGGTGGCGCGGGTTTCGAAGAAGTTGGCGTGCTCGACGCCGTTCAACAATGGCGCGAGCCATGGCAGCGGGTGGTCTTCGACCATGTAGATGGGTTGAAAACCAAGCTGGCCCAAGCGCCAATCGGCGATGTAGCGGATGTAGCGTTTGATTTCCTTGGCGGTCATGCCGGGGACTGGGCCCATTTCGAACGCGAGGTCGATGAAATTATCTTCCAGACGGACGACCTTCTGACAGCAATCGATAATGTCTTCCCGCACCGATTTGGTGAGGCAGCCACGTTCGGCGCAAAATGCGTGGAACAGCTTGGTAATGCCTTCGCAATGCAGCGATTCATCGCGGACTGACCAGGATACGATTTGGCCCATGCCCTTCATCTTGTTGAAGCGCGGGAAGTTCATCAGCATCGCGAAGGATGCGAACAATTGCAGGCCTTCGGTAAAGCCGCCGAACATGGCGAGCGTGCGGGCGATATCCTCGTCGGTGTCGACGCCGAATTGGTGGATATAATCGACCTTCGCCGCCATTTCTTCATATTCGAGGAACGCCGAATATTCGGACTCGGGCATGCCGATGGTGTCGAGCAAATGGCTGTAGGCCGCGACATGGACGGTTTCCATGTTGGAGAATGCGGTCAGCATCATCTTGACTTCGGTCGGCTTGAACACGCGGCCGTAATTTTCGTGGTAGCAATTCTGCACCTCGATATCGGCTTGCGTGAAGAAGCGGAAGATTTGCGTCAGCAGATTGCGTTCGTGATCCGACAATTTCTGCGCCCAATCGCGGCAATCTTCGCCCAAGGGCACTTCTTCGGGCAACCAATGGATCTGCTGCTGGCGTTTCCAGAAGTCATAGGCCCATGGATATTCAAAGGGCTTGTAGCTGTTGCGGGCTTCTAACAATGACATCTTCTATGCTCCAAATTCTCTTAATTTCTGTTCCCTCACCCCTTGCGGGGGAGGAGGATAACTTACTGACACGCCAAACATTCTTCATAATCGGTTTGGGCCGCCAGCTCAATGACGGGGGGTTCTGCGGTATTGTCCGCCTCAACCCCACCGGCAAAACCGGCGCGCTGGATGGATTTCGAACGCAGATAATATAGCGACTTCACGCCCAATTCCCATGCGCGGAAGTGGAGCATGAGAAGGTCCCATTTTTCCACATCGGCAGGGATATAGAGGTTCAGCGAGGTTGCTTGGTCGATAAACGGCGTGCGGTCTGCGGCCAGTTCGATCAACCAACGCTGGTCGATTTCGAAGCTGGTTTTGAACGTGTCCTTTTCCTCTGCCGTGAGGAAATCGAGATGCTGAACCGAACCGCCCTTTTCCAGTATGCTGTTCCAGACATTGGTCGAATCCTTCGATTTTTCCTGCAACAGTTTTTCGAGATAGGGGTTCTTGACGATGAAGCTGCCCGACAAGGTTTTGTGCGTGTAGATATTGGCCGGGATCGGTTCAATACACGCGCTGGTGCCGCCGCAGATGATCGAAATCGATGCAGTTGGCGCAATCGCCATCTTGCAGGAAAAGCGCTCCATCACGCCCATTTCTTCAGCATCAGGGCAGGCCCCACGCTCGTTGGCGAGCATCATCGATGCCTCATCCACTTGCGCGCGGACATGTTTGAAGAACTTCATGTTCCATGATTTGGCAAGCGCGCTTTCAAAGCCAACGCCGCGGGATTGAAGGAAGCTGTGATAGCCCATGACGCCAAGGCCGATGGAGCGTTCACGGCTCGCCGAATATTTCGCCCGCGACATTTCGGGCGGCGCACGATCAATGAAATCCTGAAGCACATTGTCGAGCATGCGCATCACGTCTTCGATAAAGACCTTATCGCCGTTCCATTCGTCCCATTTTTCAAGGTTCAGCGAGGACAGGCAGCATACGGCCGTCCGGTCATTGCCCAAATGGTCACGGCCGGTTGGCAAAGTGATTTCCGAACACAGGTTCGATGTCGAGACCTTCAGCCCCAGATCGCGGTGATGCTTTGGCATCGCATTGTTCACGGTGTCGCTGAAGATGATATAGGGTTCGCCAGTTGCAAGTCGGGTTTCCACCAGTTTCTGGAACAAGGAACGGGCATCGATAGTGCTGCGGACTTCGCCTGTCTTGGGGCTGCGCAGGTGGAATTCTTCGCCAGCGCGGACGGCTTCCATAAATTCGTCGGACAGCAATACGCCATGGTGCAGGTTCAACGCCTTACGGTTGAAGTCGCCAGATGGTTTGCGGATTTCGAGGAACTCTTCGATTTCGGGGTGGCTAACGTCCAGATAGCACGCCGCCGATCCGCGACGCAGTGAACCTTGCGAAATCGCAAGTGTCAGGCTGTCCATCACGCGGACAAACGGAATGATGCCGCTGGTCTTGCCATTCAGGCCAACAGGTTCACCGATGCCACGGACATTGCCCCAATAGGTGCCAATGCCGCCGCCGCGCGATGCGAGCCAGACATTTTCGTTCCAAGTGTTGACGATGCCTTCAAGGCTGTCGTCGACTGAGTTCAGATAGCAGCTAATCGGCAGACCACGGCCCGTGCCGCCATTGGACAATACGGGCGTTGCTGGCATGAACCACAAGCGCGAAATATAGTCGTAAAGACGCTGCGCATGCGCCTCGTCATCGGCATAAGCCGACGCAACGCGTGCGAAAAGGTCTTGGTAGCTTTCATCGGGCAGCAAATAACGGTCCTGCAACGTGTCCTTGCCAAATTCGGTCAACAAGGCATCACGTGAAGAATCGGTGACGACATTGAAACGACGTACGTCAACGGACTTGCTTGACGCAGGCGTCTTGGCTTCAACGATCTCCGCCCTTGCCGCTTCAGCTACTTTTTCAAGCATATCCGTCATCATTCCTGCGGTCATGTCGTCCGCCCCTTGGCCTGTATCCCTGAAATCCATTTTAACCTGTAGCTCCATTCATTGCGGCACCCCGAAACTGATTGTCGGTTTTCCGACATCCAGCGACGAGCTGTATCTTGGCGGGAATCGATGTTCCCATATTGTTCGACTCAGGGCGCGAAACTCCCTGTTAGCATTTTTTGACCTTGTCAGGGGGAGTATTTTGACTTGTCCCCAGCTTATCGACGGGAAAAATGCCCCCGCCGACACATTCATCTGCTGAAGCATAAAGCACAAATTGTGGTAATGCCCCCTATGGCCACCCGCTACCTATAGTGCCTTATTCATTTTTTGACGCAAGAGGTAAATGTAAAATCCTAATCTCAATTCGTCGCTCATGTGATTCCGTTCATCGCACCTTGGCGCGTCGTAACAGCGAGCGACGCGCGGACTTCCTAAGTGAAATTCAGAGCGCAAGATGAAAAATGGAGACATGTATATTTTTTACATGCCAAAATGAATATATCGGTTGGGGGCACATATTCGGCGTTCTGGCCGTGCCTGCAAACTAGGATTTGCAATGACGCTTGAATAGGCGCTCCAGCGCGTTAAGGGGCATGTCATACTGAACGCGTAGGGGCCGATATGACTGTAATCATCCGCAATGCCGACTTGATCGAAAGCGTGGCCGACGCGTTGCAATATATCAGCTACTTTCACCCGATGGATTATATCCGGGCCTTGGGCGACGCCTATGAAGCGGAGCAATCGCCTGCTGCCAAGGATGCCATCGCGCAGATCCTAACCAATAGCCGCATGTGCGCAGAGGGGCATCGGCCGATTTGCCAAGATACGGGCATTGTTAACGTCTTCGTCAAATGGGGAATGGATTGCCGTTTGGAGGATAGCTCCATATCTTTGCAGGACGTGATCGACGAAGGCGTGCGCCGCGCTTATTTGCACCCTGAAAACAAGCTGCGCGCGTCAGTGCTTGCAGACCCCGCCTTTACGCGGCGCAATACCAAGGACAACACGCCGTGCGTCCTGCATGTTGACCTCGTCCCTGGCTCCAAAGTGTCCATCGACGTTGCCGCCAAGGGCGGCGGCAGCGAGAATAAGTCGAAGTTCAAGATGATGAACCCGTCGGACAATATCGTCGATTGGGTCGTGGAGATGCTGCCGCAAATGGGCGCTGGCTGGTGCCCGCCCGGCATGTTGGGCATTGGTATTGGTGGCACGGCGGAACATTGCGTGTTGTTGGCCAAACAAGCGTTAATGGAGCCCATCGACATGGGGCCATTGAAAGCACGCGGGCCGCAGAACGACATTGAAGCCATGCGCATCGAGATTTTTGACAAGGTCAATGCACTTGGCATTGGCGCGCAGGGGCTTGGCGGACTTTCCACCATCCTCGATGTAAAGATCATGGATGCGCCCTGTCATGCCGCGGGCAAGCCCGTTGCCATGATTCCCAATTGCGCGGCCACGCGCCACGCCCATTTCACGCTGGATGGGGCTGGCCCTGCCTATCTTGAGGCGCCAAAGTTGGACGAATGGCCCAAGGTGGATTGGAAACCCGACGCAGCGGCAATCCGTGTCGACCTCGATATGTTGACGCCTGAGATTGTGGCCGGCTGGAAACAGGGCGACCGCTTGCTTCTCAACGGTAAGATGCTGACTGGACGCGACGCCGCCCATAAGCGCATTGCCGATATGCTGGTCAAGGGCGAAGAACTGCCCGTCAGCTTCAAGGGGCGGATGATCTATTATGTCGGGCCTGTTGATCCAGTTGGCGAAGAAATTGTCGGACCGGCAGGGCCAACAACCGCCACGCGCATGGACAAGTTCATGGACATGATGCTTGAGCAAGGCCTACTTGCTTGTGTTGGCAAGGCCGAACGCGGCCCGGCGGCAACGCAAGCTATCGCCAAGCATAAGAGCGCCTATCTGATGGCGGTTGGCGGCGCCGCCTATCTTGTCGCCCGCGCCATTAAGGGCAGCAAAGTCGTTGGCTTTGCAGATTTAGGCATGGAAGCGATCTACGAGTTCGAGGTGCAGGATTTCCCGGTGACGGTTGCAGTCGACAGCGACGGGAATAACGTGCATCAGTTGGCACCGGCCTTTTGGCAGAAGCGGATAAGCGAGGAGAGGTTGCTGGCATGATGAAAGGTAAAACAGCCAAAAGCGTCAAAGGCGTCATGACTGCCGTTGTGCTGTTTGGGGCGAGCATCATTGCCGCACCCCAATTGCTAGCATTTCCGTACCAGACACAAATCGGGACGACGACCGTTTACTCCGAACAGCCCGTTAATGTGCCAGCGCTGGCACAGTTGCTAAATCGAACCGAAAAATTGCTGAAGGCTTCGAGCATCTATCAGTCGCCGCCTGCGGTTCGGATATTTCTGACGGACGGCGGCTGGCGCTGGCGGCTGCTTTCTTTGACCAATCATGGCAGCTTTGCCTTGACCAGGGCATTTTCGGCCCTGGTGTCACAAGCGGTCCTCGTCAACCGAAGCAATCATAGGCGGGACCTAGTATATAATGGGGGGAAGATGGGCGGACAGCGAACCCTTAGTGGTGTGATCGCGCATGAACGGACGCATATGATGCTCCGCCGCCATTTTGGCCAGATCCGCGCTGCAGGTTTCAAGCGCTGGAAAAGCGAAGGCTATTGTGACCACGTTGCTCAGGAATCCGCTCTGACGGCCGAGGAGGTCGCGCGGCTCAACGCCAAAGGGCAAAACCACCCTGCGCTTTTATATTATGATGGGCGCCAAAAGGTTGAAGCGATCCTTGCGCGAAACGGCGGTTCTGTCGATGCGCTTTTTGACTCATCACAATAAGTAGAAGGTTTGAAATCCTTGCGCATCCGCAAATTCCTTTCCCGCCTTGGCCGCGGGCTGGTTACCGGTGCAGCGGATGATGACCCCTCGGGAATCGGCACGCACAGCCAGGTCGGCGCGCAGTTTGGCTATGGGTTAAGCTGGACTTTCCTGTTCAGTTTTCCACTGATGGTCGCCATCCAGGAAGTCGCTGCTCAAATCGGCCGTGTGATGGGTGCTGGAATTGCGCGCAATTTAAGGCGTCATTATCCGCGGCCTTTGCTTGTGTTGATGGTGGGACTGTTGCTGATTGCCAACATCGTCAATCTCGGTGCCGATTTGGCCGCAATGGGTGCGGCGGTCGGTCTGCTGATTGGCGGACCATTGGGTTTGTAAACCTTATTGTTCGGCATCATTTGCATCGTGATCGAGGTCTGGCTTTCCTATGAGCGTTATTCATCGGTACTCGAATGGGCGACGCTCTCGCTATTCGCTTACATTGCGGTCGTTGTGGTTGCGCAGGTGCCTTGGGGTGAAGCCCTGACGTCGTTGGTAGTGCCGCGCATCGAATGGACCGGGGCCTTCGCCACTGCAGTCGTCGCCATATTGGGCACGACCATCAGCCCCTATCTGTTTTTCTGGTAGGCGGGGCAGGAGATCGAGGAGCAGAAACGGCATAAGGTGAAGCCGCTGTGCATCACCCCCAAAGAGGCTGGGCCGGAACTGCAGCGTATTCGTATCGACACGCTGACGGGTATGGCCTTCAGTTCGATTGTGTCGCTCGCAATTGTTTTTGCGACTGCCGCAACGCTGCACGCAAATGGGATACGCGACATCGAAACCTCGGCGCAGGCCGCCGAAGCGTTACGCCCGATAGCCGGGGATTTCGCTTTTGCGCTGTTTGCGCTGGGCATAATTGGCATCGGACTGCTGGCGGTGCCGGTGCTAGCGGGGTCGGCGGCTTATGCTGTAACTGAAATGTTCGGAATTGCCGGTAGTCTCCATGCGAAACCGACCAAGGCGCGGCTGTTTTACGGAACAATTGCCGTCACAACCATGCTTGGCGTGTCGTTGCAATATGTCGGCATCGATCCCGCGCGTGCGCTGTATTGGGCAGCGGTTGTCAACGGGGTACTTGCTGCGCCGTTGATGGCCATGATGATGCTGATTGTGCGAAACCCGCGCGCGATGGGTCGGCTGACCCTTGGGCGTCGGGCAACGATTACCGGCTGGTTTGCAACAGCGGTGATGGCCGTTGCCAAGATTATGTTTTTTGCGACGCTTTAGGCCGCCTTACTGGACTGGCGCCTGCCCCTGTTGCGCGCGCATTCGGGCGTCGATTTGTGCCTGAATTTCGGGCGGCAGGCCTTGGGGTGCACCGCCAGCCTGGCCGCCTGCGCCGCCTTGTTGCTGCTGCATCTCCTGCATCTGCTTTTGCATTGCTTCGATCTCGGCGCGCGACTTAAACTCGAGCAGCTCGACATCGAATGTCAGTTCGCTTCCGCCCGGAATGGCAACTTCGCCCGTTTGCGGGTCGCGCTGATCCTCTGGGCCATAGCCAAGCTCAGCTGGAATCCACAGGCGATATTTGCCGCCGCGCTGCATAATTTTCAGGCCTTCGGAAAAGCCGGGGACAACGCCCGTGACAGGAAAGCCAGCTTGCGGGTTTTGGTCAAAAACCGTGCCGTCCTTCAACATGCCCTTATAACTCACGAGCACCACGTCATTGTCCGAAGGCTTGGGGCCTTCGCCAGCTTCCATAATTTTGTAGCGCAGGCCAGATGGCGTCGTCACAACGCCACCAAATTCCTGCCGCACGTCGCTGGTACCCCAATATGCAAGACCGCCACCGGCCGCGAGAACCAACGCAATCGCAGCCCAATATTTGGTGAGCGAACCTTTTTTAAGAGGCTGAATGGGAACGGCGGTGACAGACATGCAGAAATTCCTATTGGCTGGGTTGCGCGCTAACTAGCAGAAAGCGGCGCGGATTCTAGACACAAAAAAAGCGCCAGTGAAAGGCGCTTTCCTTGTTGCAGAGCGCCGACGCCTATTTCGCGCCGTCACGTTCCTGTTGCTTACGCTCCATCTTGCGTGCGCGACGGACAGCAGCAGCCTTTTCACGCGCGCGCTTTTCCGATGGCTTTTCAAAATGACGACGAAGCTTCATTTCGCGATACACACCCTCACGCTGCAGCTTCTTCTTCAGCGCGCGTAGGGCCTGATCAACATTATTATCGCGAACCATGATTTGCATAAAAAACTCAACTCCGCATCGAATCGGCAAAATGGCTTAAAACCGCCACTTTGAAAGGCTAAAGACGAAAAAAGCCGCGCGCAAAGGCGGCGTGTTGACGTGGCCCCTACCCATGTCGCCGCCAAATATCAAGCGGAAATGGCGCTTTTTGAGGGCTTGGTCGCTATCTTGGCACGGTAACCAGCGAGAAAATTACCAGCTTTTGTCCAATCGCCTAATACTTGCCCTCACGCCTTGTTCGTTTCATAAAGCAATCCAAACCAAGAGGAGGAGAGAGCATATGGCCACTCAATTAAAGTCGAATAGCAAATATAGCGAGGCGGAATGGACCGCGCGGCAAGAGCTTGCGGCCTGTTACCGGATTTTTTCGATGTTTGGCTGGGATGAGCTTGTGTTCAACCACATTACGGTCAAAGTGCCTGACGAGGACGGTGCGTTTTTAATTAACCCTTATGGCATGCATTTCGGTGAAATTACGGCGTCGAGCCTCATCAAAATCGATATTGATGGCAACAAGATCGACGTCGACAACCCATGGCATGTGAACAAAGCAGGCTTTGTCCAGCACAGCCTGTTCCACCGCACCTTGCCCGACGCACATGCGATTATCCACACGCACACCACCGCAACCGTGGCCGTGTGCAGCCTTGAAGGCGGCTTGCAGCCTGTGAACTTCTACGCATGCAACTTCATGGGTCAATTGGCCTATCATGACTTTGAAGGCGTCACCGTGCGCGAGGAAGAGGGCGTGCGGCTGGTCGAAAATCTTGGCGACAAGCGGATATTGATGCTGCGTAACCATGGCCCTGTCGTCATGGGCAAGACTCTCCCAGATGCCTTTATCAAATATTGGGCACTCCAGCGCGCGTGCGAGCATCAGATGGCAACGCTGCAAATGGGTAAGCCGATCACGGTGTCGCCCGAAGTTGTCGCCGTGCACCAGCGCGATTTGTACATGGCATCGCCCCCCGGCGGTTCGGGCCGGGTTGAATTTGACGCGATGGTGCGCAAGGCCGACCAAATCGACAAAAGCTGGCGGGATTAAGATTATGGGCTTCCCCCTCCCGCTTGCGGGAG
>JBILLO010000146.1:0-2882 GCA_044376035.1 Sphingorhabdus sp. | reverse complement strand
GGCCTCTTCCAAACGCGGGCTTTTGTAGGTGCCCATGCCTTCTTTTTTGAACAGCATGGATGTCGAACCCATCGGCACGCGCGTCATGCTTTCGATACCAGCGGCAAGCACAATGTCCTGCGTGCCTGACATGACGCCTTGGGCGGCGAACATCATCGACTGCTGTGATGATCCGCACTGGCGGTCAATGCTGACCGAAGGGATGGAATTGGGAAGCCGCGACGCAAGCACGATGTTGCGACCAACGTCGCCCGCTTGCTCGCCACCCTGCATGACGCAACCCATGATAACATCTTCAATCGCCGCAGGGTCGAAATCATTACGGTCGGCAATAGAATCAAGAACCGCAGCGCCCAAATCCACCGGATGCACACCGGCAAGCTTGCCACCACGACGGCCACCTGCGGTACGGACCGCATCCACAATATAGGCGTCTGCCATAGTCACTCTCCTGTTGTTTGAAATTTAATCAGACGATTAAACTTTGAAGGGGGAGAGTCAAGTTCGGATTATTCTCCCCATCGACTTGCGATGGGGAGGTGGCGCACTGACGCAACGCGGAAGTGTGACGGAGGGGACTTTGGCGTTCACGGCCCCTCCACCACCCTTCGGGTGGTCCCCCTCCCCATCGCAAGTCGATGGAGAGGATTTGGGTTTAAGCCGCCTCGCGCGCTATCGTGATTACTTGCGGATAGGTGAACTCAAGCAAGCCTTCCTCACCCAATTCCGCACCAAAGCCTGACTGTTTATGCCCGGCGAAGGGCGCGTTGGGGGCGAGATGCATGGACTCGTTAATCCAGACAGTTCCTGTCTCCAATTGCTCGGCGACTTCGACCGCAGCCTCCGGGTTGCTGGTCCAGATAGAGCCGGCCAGTCCATAATCCGACGCATTGGCGCGGCTGATGACTTCATTGATTGTTGAAAATTTCATCAATGGCATGACTGGACCAAATTGCTCTTCGGCCACAATTCGCGCATCTTCGGGCGGATTATCAAGCACGGTGACAGGCACGAAATAGCCGGGGATAGATGAGTCATGATCGCCGCCGGCGAGGAATTTATAGCCCTTATCCTTTGCGTCCTGAATCAGTTCAAGCACGCGCTTATATTGCGGCTTGTTCTGGATGGGACCAATTGCCGTGCCTTGTTCAGCGCCATCGCCAACCTTGACCGCCTTGGCATAAGCCGCAATGGCGCCCGACAATTCGTCATAGATATCTTCGTGAATGTAGATGCGCTTGGCCGCGATGCAAACTTGGCCTGCATTATAGAAGCTCGCCCAAAACAGCTTTTCAGCCACCTTGCCCACATCGGCATCGGGCAGAACAATCGCGGCGTCATTCCCGCCCAATTCAAGCGTGATGCGCTTCAAATCCTTCGATGCCGATTCCATGACGCGCTTGCCAGTGGCGGTCGAGCCGGTGAAGGTGATCTTGTCGATGCCAGGGTGCGCTGTCACCAATGGTCCAAGCGCATCGCCGCCCGTGATGATGTTAAGCACGCCCGGCGGGAATATGCCTGCCACCAGTTCAGCCAAACGCAAGGTCGCCAGCGGCGTGAACGGCGATGGTTTTAGCACCATTGTGCAGCCCGACAATAACGCAGGCACAATCTTCTGGATCGCCATCAACACAGGGAAGTTCCACGGCACGATGCCGCCAACCACGCCAACGGGAACGCGGCGGGTGCGGCTGAGGCGCTTGTCGCTGTCTTCGGTAATTTTCTCTTCCAAATTCAACATCGGCAAAGCGCGGGTCATGCCAACGCAACCAGCAATTTCGCTGCCCGCCTGCATGTGTGGCTTGCCTTGCTCAGACGTGAGCAAGCGCATCAGCTCATCGCTGTTCGCCTTGATGACATCAGCCATTTTGGCGAACAAGGCGCGGCGTTCTTCGACGCTCGTTTTCTTCCAAGTCTGAAACGCAGCGCGCGCAGCGGCAACCGCCTTGTCGAGATCCGCCTGACCGCAATCGGGCACTTGGCCAATGACCTGTTCGGTCGCGGGGTTTACAACATCAATCCACTGGCCATTATCCACCAGTTCGCCGTTGATCAGATTTTTATATTGCGTGGTCATTAGAGTATCCTCTTTCGTTCAAGCTGCCACGAAACGCAGCGGTAAAGTTTTGGGGCCGCCAACAAACGTCGATTCCGATCGTTTTGGTTCGCCAGCCAGCTCAACCGAATCTACACGGTCAAGCAGTTCCTCGAATAATATCTTCATCTCTAGCCGCGCCAGATGCAAGCCCAGACATTGATGCGCGCCGGATCCAAAGGAAATGTGCCGGTTGGGACTGCGCCCCGCATCAAACCGCTCCGGGTCAGGGAACACGGACTCGTCGTAATTGCCCGAGACGTAACACAGCATCAACCAATCGCCCGCTTTCATCGGTACGCCGCCTACTTCCGTGTCAGCGCCTACCGTACGCATGAAGTGCTGAACCGGTGTGGTCCACCGTATTGCTTCTTCAATCAGACCGGGAAGTAAGGAACGATCTGCCTTCACTTTCGCAAACTGCGCCGGGTCCTGTGCCAAGGCCCACATCGCGCCAGCCGTCGACGCCGAGGTCGTGTCATGCCCTGCAGTCGCAACGATCGTATAATAGCCCGCGCTTTCATAGTCAGGGATAGGCATGTCATCGATGGTTCCGGTGGCGATAATCGTTGCCAGATCGTTGCGCGGATTAGCGCGGCGGTCTTTTGCCAACGCTTCAAAATAGGCGTTAAAATCAGCGACAGTCTGCGCCATGAGCTCGGTGGCTTCTTGCGGCGAGATATTGGCCGCGCGCATCCGGTTCAAATCCGGATCCTGCCCGCCGAACAGTTCCTGCGTCAGCTTCAGCATCAACGGCTCGTCGCTCTCTGGAACGCCAAGCAATTCC
>JBILLO010000073.1:0-9233 GCA_044376035.1 Sphingorhabdus sp. | reverse complement strand
GTCTGGAGCCAAGTTATGCGTAAGCTTTTATGTGCCCTTCCTCTCTTATTTGCTGTACCATTGATCGCGCAGAGCGCGCCGCAAATGCCCGGAACGATGGACGTTGCCCGCGTCACCGCTGGAACCTACAACACCGACCCCGGCCATACGCTAATCGGCTGGCGCGTCAGCCATTTTGGCTTCAACGATTATTTCGGTATTTTTGGAGATGCGACAGGAACGCTGACACTTGATCCAGCCAACCCAAATGCCGCCAAGGTCGATATCACTATTCCCATTGGTAAGGTCACAACCGCAAGTGCTGGCCTGACAGGGCATCTTCTGCGCGCTGGCAAGGATGGCGGCAAGGCTGACTTTTTTGGCCCTGCGCCAACCGATGCCAAATTCGTGTCAACCAGTGTCGTGGTATCAGGCACCACCGCCAAAATCACCGGCGACCTGACGCTCAACGGCGTTACCAAATCCGTAGTGCTTGACACCAAATTTTCAGGAGCAGGCAATAACCCGTTCAACAAGAAATCCACCATCGGCTTTCACGCCACCTCAGTCATCAACCGCAGCGCATTTGGCATCGGCTATGCCGTTCCGATAATTTCGGATGAGGTGACATTGGACATCAGCGTCGCGTTTGAAAAAGCCAGCTAGGGAGTAAAAATTATCACGCAAAGCCGCGAAGGCGCAAAGATAAAGAAATTTAAGAATGTTGTTCTTTGCGTGTTTGTGGCTTTGCGTGATGAAGATAATGAGAAGTCGGCTGTCGCAAAAGGAGCACGCTAAAAGCGCTACGTCATCCTCGGCCTGTCAAAACAAATTGACAATAGCGCAAAATAACAAAATTTTAGTAATCTGGTCCGCAAAACGCCTAATCAGAGAGAGAGCCCTATGATTGTGTTGTGTGAAGTCCAAACAAGTCCAGTCTCCGGAGGATGTGGCTATTCGGCATCTGACGTTTGCGGAGCAATGTCGCAACTGGTCGCCTAATGACGTGCGCGAAGTCTTGGGAGCGATCAATGCGCTACGCGTTTTGTGGAACAGCTCAGCTGTTTCTTTTGCTCGGTAACAGCCCGCCGGATCAAAAACCGACTGACATAATCGTCACCGCGCCAGCGCGTGTGCCTAAAGAACTCAAAAAACAAACGTTGAATTTCGTGAGAACAGTTTCAGATACAGGGGAACAAAGCCAATTCTCCCGCCGTGATGATCCGTTTTGCGTTAAGATCATGGGGATTGATCTTGCATATCATGACTTGATACGAAAAAAAATTCGGGAAACAGCAAAAGTAGCAAGAGCACCCAAAGAGGCACCGGACGGATGTCGGCCCAATATACATGTTGTTTTTTCGAACGACGGCGATGCACTGATGGCGGCTTTTAAACGTAGATATTCTGCCATAATCAGCGCGCAACCATTACGAAAAATTGATGAGCTTATGCAGTCAAAAAAGCCTGTGCGATGGTGGTACGCTGCAGAGGGTAGACAGACAGGAAACGTCTCCAGTTTGATTTCAACAAACTTCGAGATTGATCTTACATCCACGGTTATCATTGTCGATATAAATCAGTCCAATGGATATCCGTTGGAATCTGTGGCGAGCTACATCTCCATGGTCGCATTTGCGCAAATTAACGGCGCAACGCAGGAAGCCACCAGTAGTACATCGATTTTGGGCATGTTCAGCGATACGAGGCCGCGCATTGCGGCGCTTCGGAACCTGACTGTCTGGGATCGTGCGTATTTGCACGCGCTGTATAAAATTGCTCCAGACAGGCCTATCTGGCAGCAGCGCAAGCGCCTGAGCGGTGCGATGGCGAAATACATCCAAGAGAACTAGGGTCGGGACTACGTAAATCCACCTTTGAAGAAGCGATCTCGGGTGTAAAAATATCACGCAAAGCCGCGAAGATAAGACGTTAAGGAAAAACTTCTTCTTTGCGCCTTTGCGGCTTTGCGGCTTTGCGGCTTTGCGTGATAATGATCTAGCTACCGAAAAGTTGATGGACGCGCTTTGCTTACCCCAAATAGCGCGCATCGAGGCTGGCTTTTGCTGCGCGATATTCGGCCTCAAGCTGATCCACGAATTGCGCGACGGTTTGGACTTGCTTGATCGCGCCAATGCCTTGGCCTGAACCCCAAATATCTTTCCACGCCTTGGCATCGCTATTGCCGCCGGAACCGAAGTTCATGGTCGAAATATCGCCCTTGGGCAGGTTATTCGGATCCATACCGGCACGCTCAATCGACTGGCGCAGATAATTGCCGCTGACGCCCGTGAACAGGTCGGAATAGACAATGTCGGCAGCCTTCGCCTCCACGATGTTTTCCTTATAACCGTCCACGGCGTTGGCTTCTTTGGTCGCGATAAACGCGCTGCCGATATAACCTAAATCGGCGCCCATGGCTTGCGCTGCAAGGACGGAGGCACCGTGCGCAATGGAACCGGACAGAGCGACAGGGCCATCAAACCATTCGCGGATTTCGCGCATCAACGCGAAAGGCGACGTCACGCCCGCATGGCCACCGGCACCCGCCGCAACAGGAATGAGGCCATCAGCGCCCTTTTCAATCGCCTTGCGCGCGAAACGGTCGTTGATGACGTCATGGAACGCAATCCCGCCCCAGCTATGCACGGCTTTGTTGAGTTCTTCCTGCGCACCGAGCGAGGTAATGGTAATGGGCACCTGCCATTTGGCGCACATGGCAATATCTTCCTGCAGCCGATTATTGGATTTATGGACAATCTGGTTCACCGCATATGGCGCGGCGGGACGGTCCGGATTTTCGCGGTTATGGGCCGCCAGCTCTTCGGTAATCTGGTGCAGCCATTCGTCCAACTGGCTTGCGGGGCGCGCATTGAGCGCCGGAAACGACCCGACAACACCCGCCTTACATTGCGCAATGACCAGTTCTGGTCCAGACACGATGAACAGCGGTGAGCCTATCACTGGAAGCCGAAGATTGTCAAAAATTGCTGGAAGTGCCATGCGTCGAATCCCTTGTTAATTCATGAGTTATGTAGGGATTAGCCACAGCATGTCGCGGCTGTCAAACCCACCTTTTTGAACGGGCGATTCCGTAGGGTAAGGCGCTCCAACTGGCGCGCTTCTTCCCGCCCAATTCTCGGCATAACCTCAGACAAAAGGCCACTGGAGCGTCCCCAGCGCACCTGGTACGCCTTGCCGCGTTGCGTGCCCTAAGCCCCGTTAGCAGCGCTTAGAATGGCTCTGACGGACGCTGTGGCCACGTCCTGACTAATGCCCACGCCAAATAATATCGGACCGTCGCCAACGCGGCATTCGACATAAGCAGCGGCGCGGGCATCGGTACCATGGCCAATGGCGTGCTCGCTATAATCGATGATATTCAGCGGACCGCCCAGCGCGTGTTCCAATGCGTTGGCAAGGCTGGAAATCAGCCCGTTGCCACGGCCGCTAACGCTTTGTTCGACGCCATCTATGCGGATATTACCTGCAAAGATGCGCTCGTCCTTTTGCCGCTGGCTTTGGGTTTCGTGGAAATCGATTAATCGGAACCGGCCATCACCCTTTAGATAATAGCGCTTTTCAAACGCCTCCCAAATGTCGCCGCTCGTCAGTTCGCGCCCGTTTGTGTCGGACAATGTCTGCACGGTGGTCGAAAAATTCGCCTGCATCCGTTTGGGCAGCTTCAAACCTTGGTCCTGCTCAATCACCCAAGCCACGCCGCCCTTGCCGCTTTGCGAATTTACGCGGATGACGGCTTCATAACTGCGGCCCAAATCGGCAGGATCAATGGGGAGATAGGGCACGCGCCAGATTTCGTCATTCTGCCGTTCCTGCGCCACAAACCCTTTTTTGATCGCGTCCTGATGCGATCCTGAAAAGGCGGTGAATACCAATTCGCCAGCGTAGGGATGCCGCGGGTGAACGGGCAACTGGTTGCAATATTCAACCGTCTGAATGACCTCATCAATGTCGCTAAAATCGAGGCCGGGGTGCAGCCCTTGAGTATACATGTTCAGCGCCAGCGTCACCAAATCGACATTGCCGGTGCGCTCGCCATTGCCGAACAGGCAACCTTCAATGCGGTCCGCGCCTGCCAGCAAGCCCAATTCGGCGGCTGCGATGCCGCTACCCCTGTCATTATGGGGATGCAGGCTGATGACCACATGATCCCGCGCGCTGATATTGCGGCACATCCATTCAATTTGATCGGCATAGACATTGGGCATAGCGGCCTCAATCGTCGCTGGCAGATTGAGGATCAGTGGCTTTGCCGCCGTGGGTTGCAGCACGTCCATCACCGCTTCGCACACCTCAAGGCTGAATTCGAGTTCAGCCGTCGAGAATGTTTCGGGGCTATATTCAAAATGCCAGTCGGTCTGCGGATATTTCGCGGCTTGCTCTTTCAGGATATTTGCGCCTTCAATGGCGATCGCCTTCACGCCCGCTTTGTCGAGATTGAAAACAATATCGCGCCACGCCGGGCTGACAGCATTGTAGAGATGGACGATTGCCCGCGGCGCGCCGGCCATGCTCTCGAACGTTTTTTCAATCAGGTCACGCCGTGACTGCGTCAGGCTTTGGATTATAACGTCATCGGGAATGCGTCCGCTGTCGACGAGCCCGCGAATAAAATCAAAATCGGTTGCGCCCGAACTTGGGAAGCCAACCTCAATCTCTTTTACGCCGACCTTCAGCAACAGGTCGAAAAAGCGTTTCTTCTTCTCTGCGCCCATGGGGTCAATAAGCGCTTGGTTTCCATCACGCAGATCGGTGGAAAGCCAGCGCGGCGCGCGATCAATGGTCCGCGTCGGCCATATCCGGTCGGGCAGGTCAATTTGGGGGAAGGGTCGGTATTTACGCGATGGGTCGGAAAGCATCATGATATATGGCAACTTCGCTGAAACGCCCAGCTTAGGGGCTAAATTTTGCGGTGGTAAGGCCCTTAGGCGGGTTGCCGAACATGGCCGACAAAACAGGCACGCCTAAGGGCGTGTAAGTCGTAGTAAGAGAAGCGAAAGAGCGTTGCGCGTTTTCATAATGTTTTGGCGATAGCGATATCGAGCAACATTCGTCCAGTCTTAAAATGCGTTGGGGTTATTTTGTTACGAAAATAGAAGGCAGACAAACCAAGAATAAGGCACGTCAGATTTCAACCTGGCTGCCCAGTTCAACCACGCGATTGCTTGGCAATTTGAAGAAGATCATTGCATTGGCCGCATTGCGCAGCATCCAGGAGAAAATCTTTTCCCGCCAGATCGCCATGCCGGGTATTTTGGATGCGATCAATGTCTGACGCGACAGGAAAAAGCTGGTGTGCATCATGTCAAATTTGGGACCGCACAAATCAACTAAGTCGAGGGTTGCAGGCACATTGGTCTCTTCCAAAAAGCCAAAGCGCATTTTTACGCGGTAAAAACCTTCACCCAAATCCTTACAGATTATACGGTCAGAGCTAATGACATAAGGCACATCCTCTATCTGCACGGTCAAGATGATGACGCGTTCATGCAGGATGCGGTTGTGCTTGATATTATGGAGCAAAGCCGAAGGGACACCGCTCGCTGCCGACGCCATAAATATCGCCGTCCCCGGAACACGGGTCGCACTATTGGCGGCGGATTTGATAAAAATATCCATCGGCATGGTGCTTTCCGCCATGCGTTCGCGCATCAAAGCGCGGCCACGCGACCACGTCGTCAATAATGTAAAGATAACTAAGCCGATTACCAAAGGCACCCATCCGCCCGATGGCACCTTCAACAAATTGGCGCCCAAATAGGCAAAGTCGACGATGAAGAACAAAGCAAGGATTGGCAGCGCTTTCCACTTTGGCCATTTCCACAGCGACAGCAGGACGACCGCAATCAAACATGTATCGATGAACATAGCGCCCGTCACGGCAATACCATAAGCGGCGGCAAGGTTGGACGATGACTGGAAAAATAGCACCAGCAACAAAACCATGACCGCAAGGCCCCAGTTAATCGCCGGAATGTAAATCTGCCCAGCGGCTTTTTCGCTGGTGTGTAATATGGTGAGGCGCGGCATGAAGCCCAGCTGAATTGCCTGCTGCGTCAACGAAAACGCGCCGGAAATGACCGCCTGGCTGGCGATAATGGCCGCCATGATTGTGAGGAAAATGACAGGGGTGCTGAGAAGCTCTGGCACCATCAGGAAGAATGGATCACGAATGGCCGCTTGTGCCTCTTCGGGGGTCATCGACAATATCATTGCCCCCTGCCCCATATAATTGAGCATCAACGCGGGCAGCACGAAGAATAGCCAGCTAAACTTAATGGGCCGCCGGCCAAAATGCCCCATATCGGCGTAAAGCGCCTCTGCACCCGTCACGGCAAGAACAACAGTGCCCATCGCCACAAAGGCGCGAAAACCGTCAATATAGAAAAAATAGAACATATTCATCGGGTTCAGAACGTCTAATATGATCAACGGCATCTTTGTAAGATGCAACAGACCCAAGCCTGCCAATGTCGCGAAATAGACCAACATGATTGGCCCAAACCAAGCGCCCACTTTCGCAGTACCGCGTGACTGGAATGCAAACAGCGCGCCGATGATCACAACCGATATCGGCAATATCCATGCGCTAAAGCCTTCGTTCACATATTTCAGCCCTTCTGCCGCCGACAAGATCGACATGGCAGGCGTAATCATGGAATCGCCATAAAATAGCGCGGTGGCAAATACCCCAAGCATGACAAAAGGCGCAGTCCATTTTGCGCCAGCCGTCTGCCGGTTGATAAGCGCCAACAAAGCGAGGCTTCCGCCCTCGCCCTTGTTGTCGGCTTTCATGATGGTGAAGACATATTTGAGCGTCACGACAATCATCATCGACCAGAACACAAGGCTCAAAACGCCTTTAATGTGCATCGGGTCGGGCGTTATCGGGTGGTGCCCGGCAAAGGTTTCACGGAACGCGTAAATCGGGCTGGTGCCGATGTCGCCGAAGACAACGCCAACAGTGCCCACGCATAAAGCCAGCAGCGAGCCTTTTGGGGCATGGCTGTGACTGTGATCCTGGTCACTGTGACCAAAATCGTCTGCTTGCGGTCCAACCATATTGCTTCCCCGGCTTTCGCCCCAAATGCCACGTTTCCCGTGACTGGGGCGCGGGCAATAGCATGGAGCACTACCCTTCACAACACAGATATGCTATGTTCAAAAACTATAAAAATATCTAATAATCAATTACTTGGGGTTGATATTTGATTCTGCTTGTACCGTCTGCGCTTGCAAGGCCTTTGCCGCCTGCAGTTGCGACTCAATCCGCGTTCTCCATTTGGCTTTCGGGGTCGCCAGTGAAACAGTTTTTTCCCAGAGCAAAATCGCCCCATCAAGGTCCCCGGCAAACAAACGCGCAAGCCCCGCAAAATAATATGGCGCAGGATAGTTAGGCCGAATTGCCCGCGCTTTATCGAACGCCAATACTGCGGGCGGCGACATTTGCCCTTCACTTGCCAGCATCAATTGCAGGCCAAGTGCGGACCATAAATCGGCATTCTGCGGATCACTGCGTAAGCCTGACTGGATATAAGCGGCCGACAAGGGATAATCGCCCTGCTTGGCAAAGGAATCCGCCGTCACGAGCCAACGCTTCGCACTGCCAAAGCTCTCGTCCATATCCGCCCGGATCTCGACCAACTGCATTGCGCCTGCTGCATTGGCCTCTATCGGCTGTGCTGGTGCTGGCGGTAATGACGGACGTCCCTGCAGCGCATAGCCAGTCATTCCCAACAAAACCGCTGCCGCAGCAACCTGCCACAACCCCTTTGACGACCGCACACAATAACCCAACACAGATAGGCTGAGGAGCGATAACAACGCGAGTGCAAGCCAACCGTTCATGTGCGCCTCCGAAACAACTCGCGGGCAATCCAAATTGAGGCCAAGAATATCAAGAAGGGCGCGATCCAGAGCAAAAGTCCGGCCCCCTTCATATCCGGTTCAAAACTGACCCATTCACCGTAGCGGTCAATCATCCAGCTCCGTATGGCGTGTGGTTTTTGACCAGCGGCGATTTGTTGACGCACCTCTGCACGCATGGTGCCGGCCATATCGGCGTCGCTGTCGGCAATAGATTGGCCCTGACATTGAATGCAGCGCAGGCTGTGCATCAGGCGCATGGCTTGTGCCTCCTGTGCGGGATCGGCGAGCTGCCGATTGGCCAGCGCGGGCGTTGGACCGCTGCCTTGCGCCCAAACAGGCGCGGCGAGCATCAGCAAAAGTGGCACGAACGTCCTCATTTCGCGGCATTCACTTTTTCAATCAGCATCGGCACATGTTCCGCCCTTATATCGCCAATATGCTGAAACAATATCGTACCGTCACCGCCGATGACATAGGTTTCGGGAACGCCGGACGACCCAAGCTTAAGCTGCACCGCCATTTCGCTGTCCGAGCCAATGCGCCGGAACGGATTGCCAAACTCTGCTAAAAAGGCAGCCACATCCTGCGGCTTGTCACGAATGGCGATAGCGTCAATCTCAACGCCAGCCGCCTTCAATGCCTCAAGATTCGGTGCCTCCGCCTTGCACGGCGAGCACCAGCTTGCAAAAATATTGAGCAAACGCGGCTTGCCATCGGCCATGTCTGTGTTGGACAAAGCCGGAACACCAGCCGTCGCAGCGGGCAAGGCAAATTCAGGCAGTTTTTTGCCGATCATTGCCGAATGGACTTGGTCGTCCTTGGGCACCGCAAGACCATAGATCGCAAGCCCGCCAATGAAGGCGACGACCGCAAGCGGTGTCCATAACAGCCATGACCGGTTCATGCGCGCTCCCAATTGTTGATCGCAGGCTTCTTGGCGCGCCGAAACATACGGCCAAACAGCGATATCGTGCCACCAAGGGCAATCAGGGCCGCGCCATACCAGATGAACGTCACAAATGGCTTCCACCACAAACGAACTTGCCACCGGCCATCGCCTTCTTGGTCAGGCTGCGCAATTACGGCGTATAATTGGCCATTCCAACGGGTAAGCAATGCCGCCTCGCTCGTCTGCATTTCGGGTTTGAAGAATTGTCGCGATTGGGGACGAAGCACAGCTGCATCGCCATTTTTATCCGCAACCATTTCGCCTTCAATCGCGACCCAATTGTCACCAACAACTGGTTTAACGTCGCCCAACGTAACTTTCCATCCAGACACTTCAGCGCTTTCCCCCGGCGCAAGCGCGGTGAGGGTTTCTTTCGAAAAGCCGGTTTCAGCCGCCATGCCAAAGACGCTGACCG
>JBILLO010000057.1:0-11786 GCA_044376035.1 Sphingorhabdus sp. | reverse complement strand
AGAGGCTGTTGCTAATAATGGCGGCATTACGCTTGAAAATGCGCAGTATCTTGTTCCAAGCTTGAACTTTCGCAAGGCGGGTACTTCGCTGAATCAGGCGTTGTTCCTGCGCGGCGTTGGCACCATCAACTTCTCGATTGCCGCTGAACCATCGGTTGCTGCTGTTCTTGATGGCGTTGTTTTGAGCCGCGCGGGCGAAGGCTTCACTGATTTGTTTGACGTTGAGCGTATCGAAGTGTTGCGCGGACCGCAGGGCACATTGTTCGGAAAGAACGCATCCGCCGGTGTTGTCAGCATCGTGACGAAGCGTCCGACGGCTGAATATGGCGCGACGGTTGAAGGTTCATTCTTCACGAAATCCGAATATCGCGGCCGTGCGACGGTTAACGTGCCACTCGGCGCTAATGTACGTTCGCGCTTCACCGGCTTTTACGGCACCTATGATGGCAACATTAACAATCTGACCACCGGCAAAAAAGTCAATGGCTATGAACATTACAGTGTTCGTGGCGCGATTGAAGCTGACGTCGGCGAAAATGTCATGCTGACGCTGCGCGGCGATTACCGCAAAGCCAATGATGATTGCTGTGCCGAAATTATTGGGAACACGCCAACCAATGCTGCCGCTCTGGCGCTGGTTGGAACTGGCTTTGATCGTTCGGATTCACGCAACATCCGGCAGAACCTCGTCACCGCGACGAAGGAAGAAAGCTGGGGCATTGCGCTGCAAGCAGACGTAGAATTGGGCGAACATAGCCTGACTTCGATCACCAGCTATCGGGGTTGGGATAATACCGAAATCCGCGACGGTGACTGGCTAGACCGGCCTTATGTTGGTTTGAACCAATTGCACGATAATGGGCCGCAAACATCAAACACCTTGAGCCAGGAAATTCGGATTGCTTCGCCGACCGGCGAATTCCTGGAATATGTTGTCGGGGCATATTATTCGAAGGCGGAATCGGATCGTGTCTTCACGCGCAATGTGATTACATGTTCGGCATCAACGCTTGCTGCGGTTGTGCCGGGCCTTACACCTTGTTCAACCGCTGCCGGGGCGTCGACGATCACAACCCCTGCTGGAACGGCGGACTTTGGATCGACATTCAAAAATATGTCGGTATTTGGTCAGGCGACGTTCAACCTGTCCGACAGCCTGCGTTTGATTGGTGGCCTGCGCTACACAAATGACGAGCTGGATGTAAACCATATCCGCCGGACCTCGCTTGCCGGTCCAGGTGTGCAAGGAAACTTCGACGCTGGCGTTTACAATAATGGTCTTGTGGCAACAGCGCCAGCGACAGGCTTTGTGGCTGGCACGTCAAACGGCGTTCCTTTCACCACCAGCACGAGTAACAATAACCTTTCGGGCAAGGCTGCCGTGCAAGCGGACATCACTGACAATAATATGGCTTATGCAAGCTATACCCGCGGTTACAAGGGGCCGGCCTATAACATCTTCTACAACCTAACGACGGTGGGCGCGGGCGTTATCGCACCAGAAACGGTCAACGCGTATGAAGTAGGTTTGAAAAATACGTTCCTTGACGGCGATCTGATTGTTAACCTTGCGGCATATTATGCCAAATATAACAACTATCAGGCAAACGGTCCCGATTTCGTGGCCGGTGTGCGTACCACGCGCCTGACAAATGCAGGTTCGGTTTCCACCAAGGGCTTCGAACTCGACTTTGTCGCTACCCCCTCGCGTAACTTCACCCTTTCGGGGGGCCTTGCGCATAACAAGGCACAGGTTGAGACTTTCCGCTTGCCGCCGGGCGCGGATGCATCCGCATTGGTTGCCAAGGGCACGCCGCTGGCGAATGCACCGAAATGGAAAATGTCGCTTGGCGCGCAATATGACATCGAAACTTCGGGTTTTGCGAACATCGAATTGGGAAGCCAGATTGCGATGCAGTCAGACCAGATTTACGAAGCGAGTGCGAACCCGGCGGTCCGCCTTGGTTCGACCGTTGATGGCTATGCAATTGTCGATGTGTCCGCAGCTTTGGTTGATCCCAACGATGGCTGGCGACTGGCGTTTCAGGTTAAGAACCTGTTCGACAAGAGCTTTGCATCGTCGATCGTATCGGGTGGCCCTGGCGGTGCATATCGCTACATCATCCCCCGCGAAGCCGACCGGTATTTTGGCGTGACAGCGAAAATCAACTTCGGCGCGAATTAATCTGAACGCGACACATTACAATGAAAGGGCTGGAATCCACATTGGGTTCCAGCCTTTTTTTTGGGTAAAGCTTTGAGTCAATCAGCCAAGGACGGGCGGTGTAAGGGCATTAGCAACCGGCCTGTTTGTGCCCGTTTCCAGACATTTGATACACCAATAGCGGTACCATAGGAAAGCCACCCCTTTCTCTTTTGTCCTTCATGCGCCATATCGCTGGAATGAAATGGCCCGACACAATCAAAGCAGGCGAAACTGAACAGCATGAGGCGCTGGTGCGCCGGGTGCTTGCGCCCAATGCATCGCCTTATACCTATACCGGAACGCAAACATGGCTTGTCGGCAATGGCAAAGAACTTGCCGTAATTGATCCTGGCCCCGCTGGTAGCGGGCAAAGCATTGGTGACCCCGCCGACATTCATGGCGAGGGCCATGTGGAGGCGATCTTGCGCGCAGTGGGCGATGCAAAAGTTACCGCGATCCTGTGTACGCATACCCACCGCGACCATTCGCCAGCAGCAGCGCCATTGAAAGCCGCGACGGGCGCGCCGATCATTGGCTGCGCCCCGCTGGTGCTGCGTGATGATGGCCCGCGCGCCGACAGCGCCTTTGACCCCGATTACCAGCCGGATCGCATCCTGAAGGACGCAGAGGCCATTTCGGGCGATGGTTGGACGCTTCAGGCTGTTGCGACGCCGGGACACACCAGTAATCATCTGTGCTTTGCCTTGCGCGAAAGCGGCGCTTTGTTCACTGGCGACCATGTGATGAAATGGTCGACCAGCGTGGTCAGCCCGCCAGACGGCGATATGAGCGATTATCTGGCGAGCTTGCAGAAATTATATGAACGCGACGACCGCATTTATTATCCGGCCCATGGCCCGGCTGTCACCAACCCGCGTCAATTGGTTCGTGGCATGATCGGTCATCGCCGCCAACGCGAACGCCAGATCGTGACCTTGCTGGAGGGCGGCGAGGGGCACATTCCCAATATGGTGGCGGTGATGTATAAAGGCTTAGACCCGCGCCTTATTGGCGCTGCGGGTCGCTCGGTTCTTGCGCATCTTATCGATCTGCAAAATCAGGGGCGTGTGGCGGCGGGCGGCGATGGCTGGCATCTCGTAAAGGAAATGTGAAACCCTCATAATGCTATGGCAGGGCATTGCCCACCCAAGGCGAAAAAAACCGATAAGAGCCCCAAGCTAGCCTTGTTTCGCGCCCCCAAATCGACCACATAGGCGGTTAATTCAGCTGCCGGAATAGGTTCGGCATGGCAAAGGTAGTACCGCATGAACGCCCCAACGCCCCGCGAAAACTTGCAAGGCCTTGATCTGCTCGCAGAAATCAAACGGCTGAAAAAAGAACGCAATGCCGTCATTCTCGCGCATTATTATCAAAAGCCCGAGATTCAGGACTTGGCGGACTTTGTGGGCGATAGCCTTGAGTTGAGCAAGCGCGCGGCAGAGACCGACGCCGACGTCATCGCCTTTTGCGGCGTAAAATTCATGGCGGAAACCGCAAAGATATTAAGTCCGCAAAAAACCGTCATACTGCCGGACATGGCCGCTGGCTGTTCATTGGAAGATGCGTGCCCGCCCGGTAAGTTCAAGGCGTTTCGCGCGGCCCACCCTGACCATATCGCGCTGACTTACATCAATTGTTCAGCTGAAGTGAAGGCGCTGTCCGATATCATCGTGACCAGCAGCAGCGCCGAGACGATCCTGAGCCAAATTCCGCCAGGGCAGAAAATCATTTTTGGTCCTGACCGGCATTTGGGCGGCTATCTTGCCCGCAAGTTCAACCGCGAGATGCTCTTGTGGCCGGGCGTATGTATTGTGCATGAGGCATTTTCGGAAACCGAACTGTTGAAGCTTACGGCCAAATATCCCGGTGTTCCCGTTGCCGCGCATCCCGAATGTCCGCCGCATATTATCGACCATTCGGATTATGTCGGCAGCACGAGTGGCATCTTGCAATATGCGCAGACGATGGAGGGCGATACCTTGATCGTCGCCACTGAACCGCACATCATCCACCAGATGGAAAAGGCGGAGCCGAACAAGACATTTATCGGCGCGCCCGGCGCAGATGGCAACTGCGCATGCAATATCTGCCCGTATATGGCGCTCAATACGATGGAGAAACTCTACCTCGCGCTGCGCGATTTGACGCCGCAGATTGAGATGGATGAAACGGTGCGGCTGGCGGCGAAAAAAAGCCTCGACCGAATGCTGGAGATGGCGAGCGGAACGGTTGGTAAAGGCGATTTGGGCAGAGCCTGACGAGGAGCACTTGTTTTTCGACGAACTGCTTGTAAACAGGGGGTAGCACGAGAACTTTTAGCGTGGCGTCTGTTATGGGTATCTTGCTATCACCTCTTAATATCCGACACCCGCTGATTTTGGCGTTTCAGGAATTCGTCCGCGATCCATTGTTCCCATGCGTCGGCGCGAAGGCTGCGCTGTCGAGGCAGCAAATGACGTTTGTGGTCGCCCGCGACATTACATTGGCGTGGGACGATCTGGACATCCATAGACAAGTCCTTGGCTTGGTCGACCTCTATCGCGAAAACCGCGTGCCATTCCGTTCGCTAGCCGTTATATTTGAACATGAGTCCAACTTGGATGAGTTGGAATTTGAACAATATCTATGGGAGCGGCTGCAGTCCTTAAGCGATAAGGATGATTGGATGGGCCAGAAACGGGACGCCCGCGTGGCGCATGACCCGAACCACCCCGAATTTTCGTTGAGCTTTGGTGGCGAGGCGTTT
Organism: Sphingorhabdus sp.; assembly: GCA_044376035.1. GTDB lineage: Bacteria > Pseudomonadota > Alphaproteobacteria > Sphingomonadales > Sphingomonadaceae > Sphingorhabdus_B. The sequence continues at coordinate 6,834 of JBILLO010000057.1, read as the reverse complement.
TTCATTGTGGGGCTTCATCCGCAAGCGAGCCGGCCAGCGCGCAGGTTTATGCGGCCCACGATGATCTTCAACCTGCATGACCAGTTCGAAATGCTACGCGAAGCAAATCAATATGAAAAATTGCGTGCTTCCATTCTTGATCGTGACTTGAAAATTGCGGGCACTATGAACCCGATGTTGGCAAAGCATGGCGAGGTTTCTGCGGCACGCCAGTATAGCGGAAGAGCCGTTGAAAGCGGCTGGAAATGCCCCTATCAACGCGCTGGTGCGCACCCCGACCCGGAGTTGCTTGATGCCATCACGGATTGAACCACGGACTGGCGTCGCGTTCACGCTGAACAAGGGCGACATTTTGACTGTCACTGACCCGAAAGGCGAGCAGGTTGCAGATTTGCTAGCCTTTCGTCAGGGCGATATTGGGGAGGTGATTTCCTCTGGTCGCACGCTGGATTATGCAAGCCGCCTGTTTCTGACCACCGGTGACATGTTATATTCAAATCGTAGCAATGTCATGTTGGAGATTATTTCGGATGATGTCGGTCGGCATGATTTCCTGCTGACACCCTGCAGCAAGGATACGTTCCGGATTATTTATGGTGACACTGACCCGCATCAGGGTTGCTTTGGCAATCTGGCTGGTGCGCTGGCACCATTTGGCGTAACTGAGGATATGATCCCGATCGCATTTAACTGTTTTATGAATGTCGCTGTGGATGGGGTGACGGGTCATCTGCGCGTTGATGCTCCGTTAAGTAAGGCAGGCGACAGCATAAGGTTCAAGGCTCATGCCGACCTAATAATTGGCCTGACGGCTTGTTCGGCGCTTCAATCAAACAATGGCTCGTTCAAGCCCATTCAATATGATCTCGAGACGGCCATTTGACGATGGCCGAGTTTATCTATGGCAGCGGCGCGGTCTTGGGCGATAGCAATGCCGGGGCGTTGGCAAGGCTGCGCATTAGAATATGTTATTTGGCCCGGCACCAGAAATGGGTCGATCTCAATACGCCCACTACGTTCAACGAATTGGTCCAGCGGCGAAAGCTGCAAAATCGCGATATGCTTATGGTGACGCTGGCGGATAAGGTTGCGGTGAAGGACGTTGTCGCCGATGCATTGGGGGCGGAGTGGGTCATTCCAATAGTGTGGCATGGCGCGGCGCTCCCCGACATACCCGACTGGCCCCGTCCTTTCGTGATCAAATCGCGGCATGGATGCAACCAGAACATCTATGTGCGCGACGACAACTTTAGTTGGCCTGTGTTACAGGCGCGTGCCGCAAAATGGATGCGCCAGCCATATGGGCAGTGGTTGGACGAATGGCTTTATGCCCATATTCCGCGTGGGATTTTGGTTGAACCATTTGTTAGTGATCACGATAACTTGCCGATTGATTATAAGATTTTCGTGTTCGGCGGGGTAGCTTCGCATGTTCAGGTTCACCTTGAGCGCGAAAAAGGCCATCGCTGGATCGTGTTTGACCGCAACTGGACACGGGTGTCTGCTATCACCAGCGATCCGGACCCAGCGCCGCCCAAGTCGCTTCAGCACATGTTGGAGGCAGCGGAGAGATTATCGCGCGGGTTTGATTTTGTGCGTTGCGATTTTTACGAGATAGGCGGGCAGCCAAAATTTGGTGAAATGACATTCTATCCGGGCTCCGGTCTCGACAAGTTCAATCCCATCGCCCTTGATGTCATATTTGGGCGCTATTGGTTGGACGCAGGCGGGCGCTGAAACAGGGGTTCGGGTGCTTTCATCGCGCGTCATCTTCGGTCCACGCAATTTTTCAAATATATACTCGCCTTCACCGTTATATCGATATAACACAGCCACGCGATGCTTTTCTGGCGCTCTTCTTCTGATAAAAATACGGATACCGGCAGTCGGCTTGCCGCTTTCGATGATAATGATGCGCCGCGTTTTCCTGACGATCCGCAGCCATGGAATGAAGCTAACCCCGCGCCGGGCAAGCGACTGTTTTTAGGCAAAACGCGCTGGTGGTGGTTTGGACGAACGGTCGCGGGCATGATCGCATTGTTCGTGCTGCTGTTGCTTTGGCTAGCGGTCACCGCACCATTGTCAAAATCGCTCCAGCCGATTGCACCGCCGCGCATTACATTGCTTGCGTCAGACGGCACACCCATCGCGCGCAATGGTGCAATCGTTGATAAACCCGTCGACGTCACCAAATTGCCGCCACACGTGGTGCAGGCTTTTTTGTCGATCGAGGATCGTCGCTTTTATTCGCATTGGGGCATTGATCCGCGCGGCTTAGCGCGGGCCGCATGGTCGAACGCCTTTGGCAGCGGCATGACTCAAGGCGGCAGCACGATTACGCAGCAGCTTGCCAAATTCACCTTTTTGACGCCCGAACGCAGCCTCACCCGCAAGGCGCGGGAAATGCTCATTGCCTTCTGGCTTGAGGGGCGGCTTACCAAGGACGAAATCCTCGGACGTTATCTGTCGAACGTCTATTTTGGGGACAATGTCTATGGTCTGCGCGCCGCATCCCTGCATTATTTTTATCGCCAGCCGGAGCGTTTAACGCTTAGCCAATCCGTGATGCTGGCTGGCCTTGTGCAAGCGCCGTCACGCCTGGCCCCGACCAAGAACCCCGAACGTGCCGCAAAGCGCGCTGGGCTCGTTCTCAGGGCTATGGTGGCCAATAAGGCCATCACGCAAGCCAAAGCGGATGCCACCCCTGTGGCGCGGTTGGACGTGCGTGTCCGCGAGACATTGCCAACCGGTACCTATTTCGCCGACTGGGCCATTCCGCAGGCGCGGTTATTGACCGAAAGCGGATATTCCGACGTGCGGATAACCACGACCCTTGATGCTCGCTTGCAGAATATTGCCCGCAAGGTTGTCGCCCGCGCAGGGGTGGGTGACGCGCAAATCGCGTTGGTCGCGATGCGTCCAAATGGTGAGGTTGTCGCTATGGTCGGCGGCAAAAGCTACAAACAGTCGGCGTTTAACCGTGCAACGCAGGCCAAACGGCAGCCCGGATCGACATTCAAACTGTTTGTGTATCTGGCGGCGCTTCGTTCGGGCATGACGCCGCAGTCAATGATTGCCGATACCCCGATTAATGAAGGCAGTTATCGCCCGAAAAACTCGGGCTTGCGCTACCGAGGCGATATCACGTTGGAGCAGGCCTTTGCCCAATCGAGCAACGTCGCTGCCGTGCGGCTGTACCAAAAAATAGGCGACGAAGAGGTCGAGCAAGCGGCGCAAGACCTTGGCATCCGCAGCCCGCTTACTTTGGACCCAAGCCTTGCGCTTGGCAGTTCAGGCGTCACTTTGTTGGAATTGACGGCGGCTTATGCGGGCGTGGCAGGCAACCAATGGCCTGTTGAACCGCACGCCTTTAAACAAGAGGAACAAGGCTGGATTGAGTGGTTGTTCTCCGGACCGCGTTCTTTCAGTGGACGAATGCACGGGATGTTGCTGGATTTATTGCGGGCATCGGTAAAGCAAGGCACAGGACGGGCCGCGCAGCTTTCGATTCCGGCTTATGGGAAAACCGGCACCAGCCAGGATAATCGCGATGCATTATTTGTCGGCTTTGCGGGCGATTTGGTGGTTGGGGTGTGGATCGGAAATGACGACAACAGATCGTTAAAGGGCATTAACGGCGGCGGCTTGCCAGCGCGGATCTGGCGGGATTTCATGTCGCAGTCTATCCGCAATGCAGCGCCAGTGAACAGACCAAAAACCCCGCAGATGCCAGACCCGGAAGGTCCGATTGAACCGCTTGACCTGCCTGAATTGCAGGAATTGCCAATCGATATTGGCAATTCGGACATTCGCATTGAACAAGGGCAGGGCGTCACCGTGAACACCGATGTCAACGGTGTTCCGTTTGAAATATCGCTTGATCGCGATGGCGCCAATATTCAGCGTGCTCAATCTGCGGAACGTCCCGCGCCGGAACCACGGTGATGCGCATATTTTTTTCCATGGCGAACTTCATGCGATATCTTGCGGCATTGTGCCTGTTTCTGTCTCCTTCATGGGTTGCACCCGCATTTGCCGATGCAAGTGACATCAGCGCCGCATCACGCAGCGTGGTGCGCGTCATCGTATACAGCTCTGCCGAAGGTCAGCAGAGCATCGTTAGCATCGGCTCTGGCGTGGTTGTTGCGCGCGATAAAATCGTCACCAATGCCCATGTCGTTGAAATGGCGAGCGTGGATGACAGCGTGCAGATCGTCATCGTACCTTCCGATGGCACGCAAAGCTATCGCGCACGCGTGTCTGCCAGCCTGCCGGGTAAAGACCTTGCCTTGTTGCAACTGACGTCTGGCGCGCTTGTCCCTGCGAGCATTTTTGCAGGAACGCCAGAGGATGGCGCGGACGTCTTTGCCATTGGGTATCCCGCGAGCGTTGATGTCGCGTTGGAGCAGAGCGAAGCCGATGTGCTGCGTCCACAGCAACCTGTCAAAACACGGGGAACGGTCTCATCCGGCCGGACGTCCAAGTCCGTCGAATCGCTTTTGCATACCGCGCCCATTGCACCGGGTAATAGCGGCGGGCCGATTGTTGATGCCTGCGGACGGGTGCTGGGTATCAACAGTTTTGGTTCAGTGCCCACGGACGGCGGCGCGGAATTTTACTTCGCCATATCGGCGCGCGAATTGTCGGCATTTCTCGCCAATCGCGGTGTCGCATTCCGCTCGGTGCGGGGCGATTGCCGCTCCGTCGCCGAATTGACGCGCGCCGAGGCGGAGCTTGAGGCATCCACCCGCGCCAAAATCGAGCAAGAGGCGCGTGTTGCCTCCGAACTGCAACGCAGCCGCGAAGGCAAAGTGCGCAGCGACGCCGAACATGCCGTCATTGGCGAGCGGGAAAACCATCTGGCACTGGCCGGACTGTTGCTGGTGTTAAGCGCGGTCGCAGGCGGTGCTGCGTGGCAGTTTTCCGAACGTGAACAGCGCGACCGCTTTAAAGCCGCAACCGCCGCCGGCGCCGTGCTTTTTGTAATGGCAGTAGGGATTTTTGCGGCCCGTCCGTCTTTCAACGAAGTCGATGACCGGGTCCGCGCTGCGTTGACTGCCGATAGGCCAGACGATACGATTGCCCAAACGGGGAGCGTTGCTGCCGAAACGCGGTCGAAAATCTGCGTATTGCAACCCCAACGTAGCCGCGTCACGATGTCTGATACTGCGGACGTTGAATTTACGTGGCAGCCCAATGGTTGCATCAACGGGCGTACGCAATATATCGAAAGCGGCGGCCGGTGGGTCCGAAGCTTTGTGCCCAACAATGACGCGCAAATTTCTGTCATAAGTTACACACCGGAAACCGATATTTACCGCATTGAACGTTTCTTGCCGGGCAATGCCGCCATGGAGTCTGCACGTGCGGCACGGCAACTTTACGACGTGAAAACCTGCACCACGGACCAGAGCCAGCTCACCAACATTGAGAATATGACCAAGACCATCGCGGCGCAATTGCCGCCCGCGCCGAACGAGATATTGCTGTTCTCATGCGCTGATCGCTGAATCTTGGATTGTGCGTGGGGACTTAGGGCTTATGGTGGCGGCATGATCCGTTCGCTGTCGATTTTGTTGTTGCTATTGTCCGCAACACTTGCCGGATGCTCCGAAGGCGTCGACAATGAACGCGTCCGGGTTGACGTTATCGAAGATCGTCCCCGGCCTTTGAATGTATCGGCAACGCCGTTGCCATTGGCGTCTGCGTATCTGCGCGCTGCAACTGCCCAAGGGCTAGTCACTTTCGATGAAAAAGGACGCGTTGCGCCCGGCCTCGCCAATCGCTGGATCGTAACCGAAGACGGCATGAGTTATATCTTTCGCCTGAATAAAGCGCTCTGGAATGACGGGCGTGAGATAGAGTCAGGCGAGGTTGCCCGTCTGCTGACTGCCCGCATCCGGGAATTGCGCAAGGGGCGCCTTAGTGCCGAACTGGGTGTCATTGACCGTGTTGTCGCCATGACGGGTAAGGTGGTGGAAATCAGGTTGAAGGCCCCGATGCCCTATCTGTTGGAATTGCTCGCCTTGCCCGAGTTCGGGTTGATCAGCAAAGGCGCTGGATCGGGTCCGATGCAGGCCAAGAAATCTGGGCAGGTTATGCAGTTGCGGCGCAATGAAACTGATGACGAAGGGACGCAATCCCTCGGCAATGCGGTGGTAACATTGCAACGCGGTGCGGCATCAACGGTGCTTGCCCGTTATGCATTGAGACAAAGCGACCTTGTCGAAGGCGGACGGTTTGACAGCTATCCCTTGCTCGATGCGGCAAATATACGGGCTGATCAAATCCAATTTGACGCGGTCCCGGGATTATTCGGTTTGCAAGTGGTTAATGACGGTCCATTTCTGTCCGACACGGCCAATCGAACGGCGATTGCCATGGCTATTGATCGCCCTAAATTGTTGACGGCGTTCGACATTGTGGCGTGGCAGGAAACGGTCACCTTGGTTCCCGAAAACCTGCCAAATCGTGCGCGCATAGCCCGGCCTGCTTGGTCAGTTCCATCGATGGAAGAACGTAGGGCGATGGCCGCTGCGACGGTTGCCAATTGGAAAAATGCGAATGGCGCGCTCCGCGCATTACGGGTTGCTTTGCCGCGTGGTTATGGCAGCCGGATATTCTTTGCGCGGTTGCGGGCTGACCTTGCAACAATCGGCATTGATATTGAGCGTGTGACGATGGACCGACCGCATGATTTGCTGCTCGTTGATCGTACCGCGCAGCAATCGAGTCCCATATGGTATCTGGATCAGCTATCGTGCAAATTTGCGGTAATCTGCAGCGCGCGGGCGGACGAGATTGTGGCCGAAGTGCGCCGAACGACCGATAGCG
>JBILLO010000027.1:0-17096 GCA_044376035.1 Sphingorhabdus sp. | reverse complement strand
CGCAGCTATTGGGGGAGGCAGAGGCCGAATTGCAGGCCAGCGTTGCCTTCATCCCCATAGCAAATCCTTTGCGTTGGTCGGTCGTCCGGCCCGGCCTATTGGGGCATTTCGCCAATGGTCGTGGGTGGCACCTGTTGCAATATCTTGGACGTGACCCGACATAGGCACAAAGGAGTTACTTCAGTGCCGATTTCGCAGGAACAATTTGCACGTATTGCCAAGGATTTGCCGGGCATAAGCAATGACCCAGTTGCCGTGCGCGCCCGTGTGGAGGCGCTTGAAAGAATATTGGAGCGCGCCTTCGTTTTTCCAGGCACGAAAATTCCATTTGGGCTGGATAGTGTGATTGGCCTTGTGCCCGTGTTGGGTGACGTCGTGACCGCCTGCATGGGCGCGTATATGGTGTGGGAGGCCCGCAATCTGGGCATTTCCAAATGGCAGTTAATCCGCATGACCGCCAATGTCGGTATTGATACCGCGATTGGCGCAATTCCCTTTGTCGGCGACGCGTTCGACCTTGTCTGGCGTTCCAACAGCAAGAATTTGCGGATTATCAAGAAACATCTCGACAAACATCACCCTGCGACGCGGATTATTGAGGTTTAGGCCTAACGTCCGCGCCAGATTTTGATTTGCGCTGAGGCTGAGGCGCGGCGCGTAAATGTGGGACACCGCCGGGGCTTGAAATCCTTGCCAAGGCAGACACGTATTTCCTGAAGCCAGCCTTTGCTATTGGTCTTCACAGTAATGGCATATGCGGGCAGGCCTTCATTCAGATCAGCTAACCGTTCAGCCAGCACTTGCGCCGTCAGGCGCGTCCCGCGTTCGGGTTCGCGGGACAGCCGGGCCATATCGGGAAATTCAATCGCGTTGAACAGCAACCGCGCTGCCCCAAAATAAGCGTCGGGCGTTTTGGCCATACAACTGCCATGTTTTGCCCATTGGTGTTGGAGCAATTGGGGGGACGGGCTGAGGCAGATATTATCGGAGACCGCTCGCCGGGGCAGCACGCCAACCGCGCGGCAATATTGCGGGTAATTGGCCCCTTTGGCCTCAGGCCATAGCCCATGCAGGACAAAACCGAAGTCGCCTATTTCACCCGAACATTGGAACCGCGCCGCAGGATCACGTATTCGACCACGGCAATATTCCGGGCTCCAACTCAGTGCCAGCACATAGCCGTCTATGGCCACGCGCCTTGACTGGCCGGACGGCGGCAATTCCAAGGCCGGGCGCGGAAGAAATCGGGGTGCTTGGCATTGCCACGCTTGCGCCATGGTCGGTGCAGGTTGGAAAGCCGCCACGACAGCTAAAAATATGAAAAGCTTAAGCTTGCGCAAAGTCCAGTCCGATGTCGGCTGCCGGCGCGCTTTGGGTCAGGCGGCCAACCGAGATGTAGGTGACACCCGTCTCCGCCTTGGCGCGGATCGTTTCCAAGGTCACCCCGCCCGATGCCTCAGTCGGCACACGGCCAGCGATCAGCTTTACCGCTGCGCGCAACATATCTGCGCCCATATTGTCGAGCAGCAAATGGCTTGCCCCTGCCGCCAAGCCGGGTTCAATCTGCGCGATGCTGTCCACCTCAAGGATGATGCGTTCAACCCCTGCATTTTTCGCGCGGGCAACGGCTTCCGCAACGCCGCCTGCCACGGCAACATGATTGTCCTTGATCATGGCTGCGTCCCAAAGGCCCATGCGATGGTTCGTAGCGCCGCCGATGCGCGTTGCGTATTTTTCAAGCAGCCGAAGGCCGGGGATTGTCTTTCTGGTGTCCAAAAGGATGCAACCCGTCCCTGCGATGGCATCGACATATTGCCGTGTCATTGTGGCAATGCCCGACAGATGCTGCACGGTATTCAGCGCGGAGCGTTCCGCAGTGAGCATGGCGCGTGCATGGCCCTTTAAGCGCATGAGGTCAGTGCCCACGGGCACTTGCGCGCCCTCCGCGACTAACAACTCTATCTCCATCGACGGATCGAGCGCATGGAAAAACGCGACGGCGATAGGTAAGCCAGCCACGGTTATGGCATCGCGACTGTCCATGACCCCGTCGAAACGGACATCGACCGGAATGACGCTTTCGGACGTGACATCTTTGCCCGTTGGACCCAAATCTTCGGCAAGCGTCGCACGGACGAACGCGTCCATATCAAATGCGGGAATGTGAAAAGGCATGTTGTTGATATCCGGCCTGAACATGATTGGCGACTATACCCCAAATATAGGTAAGTTCGCTATCGCCAACAATAACTGAAAACCTTTTAATGCGGGGTCAATAGCCCATCAGGCTCATGACTTCCTTGCGGCTCGATTGATCTTCGAGGAAGCAGCCAATGAGTTTTGACGTTACCATGCCAACGCCGTGAACCTTCACACCGCGTCCAGTCATGCAACCATGCTGCGCCTCAATGACAACAGCAACGCCCTCTGGCTTCAAATTTTCCCAGATGCAGTTTGCGACCTCCGCGGTTAGGCGCTCTTGCACCTGAAGCCGCTGCGCAAAGCCGTGCAGAACGCGCGCAAGTTTCGAAATGCCCACAACCTTGTCGGTTGGCATATAGGCAATCGACGCCTTGCCGATGATGGGTGCCATGTGATGCTCACAATGCGACTGGAACGGAATGTCCTTGAGCAAGACGAGCTCATGATAACCGCCCACCTCCTGAAAGGTACGCGACAAATGCGCCGCCGGATCGTCGGCATAGCCAGAGCAATATTCGCGCCATGCGCGGCCAACGCGCGCGGGCGTATCTAGCAGGCCCTCCCGCTCCGGATTATCGCCTGACCAACGGATCAAGGTGCGAATTGCGTCTTGAACGTCATCAGGAACGACAAGTTTGCCGTTCGCACCGATTTCGTCTTCATAATGGATATGAGCCATGGGAAATACCTTTTCGGGTTTGTTCATCTTTAGGCTCCGGCAGGCGAAGTGCCCGCGTCTTCAAACATAAAGATAAGTCTACCCGCCTTTAAAAACCATACGGATAATAGCCTATAGGGTCTGCATCGCTATATATGATGATAGAGCATCCGAGATGGAAATGCTAATTTGTTGCGCAAAAAATTAGCCAATCGCCTGACCGGTTTTGGCCCAATCGGCTAAAAAGCCCTCAATGCCCTTGTCCGTCAGGATATGCTTGAACAGGCCTTTGATGACCGATGGCGGTGCAGTCATCACGTCAGCACCAATTTTCGCGGCTTCAAGGACGTGGACACCGTGACGGACGCTGGCGACGAGGATTTCAGTACCAAAAGCGTAATTGTCGTAGATCAGGCGAATGTCGCTGATAAGCTGCATACCATCAAAGCCATTATCGTCATGGCGGCCAACAAAGGGCGATACGAATGTCGCGCCAGCCTTTGCAGCCAATAGTGCCTGATTGGCGGAGAAACATAAGGTCACATTGACCAATGTCCCTTCAGACGTAAGCGCCTTGCATGTCTTCAGGCCGTCAATGGTCAATGGCACCTTGATGCAGACATTGTCGGCAATCTTCCGCAGGATTTCGGCTTCCTTCATCATTGTCGCGTGATCGAGCGCAACGACTTCTGCCGACACCGGACCATCGGTCAAGGCGCAGATTTCGCGCGTGACTTCAATAAAGTCCCGGCCAGATTTGGCGATCAACGACGGGTTGGTGGTCACGCCGTCGAGCAAACCAGTCGCTGCCAGATCCTTAATATCGGCAATGTCAGCGGTATCGGCGAAGAATTTCATGGCACTGTTTCCTGATTGGAGATTCGGTTTCATGTCTCTTGGCAAAATATCGGCCAAAACAACAGACCTATTGGAACCAGTTCTGCGATGATGCGCGATGATCATCCAGATGGTGACGTTTGCCGCATCATTGCCTATACGCGCTGCATGAGCTTGCCCATCAACCGCGTCCGTGTTGTCTTGTTGACGCAAGCGATTGGTCCGCTCGATTACCGGCTGCCCGATGCTATGGTCGCAGGGCCGGGCTGCGTGGTGATGGTGCCACTTGGCCCGCGCAAATTGCCCGGCGTGATCTGGGATGATGATGTTTTTGGCGATGAGTCGGTAGATGCCAGCAAACTTCGCGGCGTGCTTGAAGTATTGGATTGTCCGCCGGTTGCGCTGGGCTTGCGTCGCCTGATCAACTGGGTTGTGGATTATTATCTCACGAACCATGCGGCGGTCTTGCGCATGGTGTTGTCGTCGTCGGCTGCGTTCACGGCGACCGGAACCATCACCGAATATCGCCGCACTGGCTTTGAGCCTGCGCGGTTGACACCACAACGCGCGGCCGCGCTGGACGCCTTGGAGGGCGCGCAAGGCCTTGTGCGCGAGCTAGCAGCAGAAGCTGGCGTCAGCGACGCCGTCATCCGCGGGCTGATCAAAGCTGGTGCGTTTGAACCAGTTACCGTCAGCGTCGATTCGCCGCTGCCCGAACCGCTGGCGGACTTTGACACGCCAAAATTGAACGACGCGCAGCAATTGGCAGCAAACAGCATGGTTGATGCGGTTCGCAAAGGTGGCTTTGACACATTCGTTCTGGATGGCGTCACAGGATCGGGCAAAACCGAAACCTATTTTGAGGCGGTGGCCGAGGCGTTACGGCTGGGCAAACAGGTTCTGGTGCTTCTTCCGGAAATCGCGCTGACCGCGCCATTTCTTGCTCGCTTCGAAGCGCGCTTTGGCGTCGAGCCAGCGGTCTGGCACAGCAATTTGCGATCCACCCAGCGCCGCCGTGTCTGGCGTGCGGTCGCCGATGGCAGCGCAAAGGTGCTGGTGGGCGCGCGCTCGGCGCTTTTCCTGCCCTTTGCCAATTTGCGCCTGATCATCGTCGATGAGGCGCATGAGACCAGTTTTAAACAGGAAGATGGCGTGCGTTATCATGCCCGCGATGTTGCCGTCATGCGTGGCCATTTTGAAGGATTTCCCGTGGTGCTGGCATCGGCCACGCCAGCGCTGGAATCGCGGCATATGGTCGCCATTGGCCGCTACAAAGGCCTTGAAATTCCGTCGCGCTTTGGCGCGGCCAAAATGCCTGAAATCAAGGCCATCGACCTGACGCTCGACGCGCCCGAATCACAGCATTGGATCGCGCCGACATTGCTGAAGGCCTTGGAAGAACGCATCGCACGCGGCGAACAGAGCCTGTTGTTCCTCAACCGTCGTGGCTATGCGCCTTTGACCTTGTGCCGGACCTGTGGCCACCGGTTCCAATGTCCCAACTGCACAAGCTGGATGGTGGAACACCGCCTCGTGCGCCGTCTCGCCTGCCACCATTGTGGTCATGTCATGCCACCGCCAGAGGAGTGTCCTGAATGCGGCGAAAGCGATACATTGGTTGCCTGCGGCCCCGGCGTTGAACGCATAAGTGACGAGGTGAACCGCCTGCTGCCCCATGCGCGGACCATCGTTGCGACATCGGACACTTTATGGTCGCCGGAGAAGGCGGCGGAGTTTGTGTCCCGTGTCGAGAATAAGGCGGTGGACATCATCATCGGTACGCAATTGGTGACGAAGGGCTATCATTTTCCCGAACTGACGTTGGTCGGGGTGATCGACGCCGATCTGGGGCTTGAGGGTGGGGATTTGCGTGCCGCCGAACGCACCTTTCAGCAAATCGCGCAGGCCGCTGGCCGGGCAGGGCGCGGCGAAAAGCCGGGTGAGGTGTTCATCCAGACACGCAATCCCAATCATCCCGTCATTGCCGCCTTGGTCGCCGGTGACCGCGATGCATTTTATGATGCCGAAACCGAGCAACGCAAATCCGCTGGTGCGCCACCGTTCGGGCGTTTTGCGGCCATCATTATCTCGTCCGAAGATGAGCGCGAAGCCATTGAGGCCGCCCGCGCCGTGGGTGGCGCCGCACCGCAGGTGGACGGAATGCATGTCTATGGCCCTGCGCCAGCACCGCTCGCCATGTTGCGTGGGCGTTATCGGCAACGCCTTTTGGTGCATGCCCAGCGCTCGGTCGAGGTGCAGAATATCATCCGTGAATGGCTTGGCGGCCTACAATTCCCTCGAGGCGTGCGGGTTGGGGTCGATGTCGATCCTTACAGCTTCCTGTGATGCACCGTTAGAGTTGCAAATAGCGGATTTACCTGATGCGTCTAATGTTGCATCGTGACTTCAAAATATTGGGGGAGAACAACATGCACAAAATTTTATGGGCAGCGTTATTAAGCACCGCGTCGGCAACAGGCGCGTGGGCACAAGCCGCAAAGCCAGCCTCTGACGCAACGGTCACCGCGCAACGCAACGTCGCGGCGCAGCTTCCCGCCGAAGATGGCCGTGACCTCGATTTTGCGGACAGGGGCTTTATCGGCACTTTGTCCGACCCCGTCATCACCAACAAGGATGGCAAGCCTGTCTGGAACCTTGGCGCTTATGACTGGATGGTGGATGGCAAATCACCCGCTACGGTGAACCCAAGCCTGTGGCGGCATATGGGGCTGTTGCGCAAACATGGGCTCTATGCGTTGACCGATAATGTCTGGCAAGTGCGCGGCTTTGACGTGTCGAACATGACGGTGATCAAAGGCCAAACGGGTTGGATCATCATTGACCCCCTGACCAGCCGAGATACCGCAGCGGCAGCGCTGAAACTCGTGAATGAAAAGCTGGGAACACGGCCAGTCACTGCGGTCATCTATAGCCATAGCCATGCCGACCATTTCGGCGGTGTGCGCGGAATCATCAATGAGGCCGACGTAAAAGCAGGTAAGGTTGAGATCATTGCGCCGGAGCATTTTCTGGCCGAGACGGCGTCTGAAAATGTTATGGCTGGTCCTGCGATGGGTAGGCGCGCGACGTTTCAATTTGGCAATAACCTGACGCCTGGCCCGCAGGGGCAAATGGGCAGTGGCATCGGCAAAGGCATTGGCGGGGGTGATATCACGCTGATCCCGCCCACAATCGACATTCGCAAAACGGGCGAACTGCGCGAAGTCGATGGCGTGACGTTGGAGTTCCAAATGGTGCCGCAGACCGAAGCACCGGCCGAAATGAACGTCTATATGCCTGCGGCGCGGACGTTTCTGGCCGCTGAAATTGCGACTTGCAGTCTGCATAACATCCTGACCCCGCGTGGGGCGAAAGTGCGTGATACGTTAGGCTGGTCCGGGTTTCTGAACGAAGCCGTCAACCTATATGGCGAGCGAAGCGACGTCATCGCCTCAAGCCACTGCTGGCCGCGCTTTGGCCAGTCGGAGGTCAAGGGCTGGCTAGCGGGGCAGCGCGACAATTATCGGTATATGCACGACCAAACGGTGCGCATGATGAACAAGGGCATGACTCAAGCCGAGATCGCAGAAGTTTTGAAGGCACCGCCCGCCATTGGCGACCAATGGTTTAATAAAGGCTATTACGGCACCTACAGCCATAATTCGAAGGCGATCTATCAATATTATCTGGGTTGGTATGATGCCGTCCCCGCCAATCTTAACCCGCATCCGCCGGAGGTGCGCGCAGGCAAAATGGTCGCAGCGATGGGCGGCGCGAAGAAGGTCTTGGCAGAGGCGAAAAAGGCAATGAAAGCGGGGGATTATCGCTGGTCATCCGACCTGTTGAACCAACTTGTCTTTGCGGAACCCAAAAATATCGAGGGGCGGGCTTTGCTTGCCGACAGCTATGAACAGCAAGGCTATCAGTCGGAATCCGCGATCTGGCGCAACATGTTCCTGTCTGGCGCGCACGACCTGCGTGAGGGCATGAAGGCGGGCATTAACGCGCAAAGCATCGACATGATTTCGGCGATACCAACTGGTTTGTTGTTGGATTCGGTGTCGACCCGGCTGGACCCGAATATCATTGGCAATGCCACACTGGCGCTGAATTTCGTCATTTCGGACCGAAAAGAGACCGCGAAAGTCACCGTTGGCAATTCGGTGATGTTCAGCGAAATGGGCAAGGTCCACGCCGCGCCTGCCGTGACGGTCACTGGGCCGCGCCAATTATTTCTGGCGCTATTGTTCCTGAAAATGCCGGTGGCACAGCTACAGTTCGCTGGACTGAAAATCGAGGGCGACAGGGTGGCGATTGAAAAGCTTCAGGCCGCGCTTGACCCCATGCCGGGTGCCTTCAACATTGTGGAGCCGTAAAGGGGCTACATCTCGCCGCGTTGGCGGCGCAGGGCATACCATTTGGCGACATTGGCATTATGCTGTTTCAACGTGTCGGCGAAGATATGTCCGCCCTTGCCATCGGCAACAAAGTATAAGGCAGTCGTCTTTTGCGGGTTCAGCACGGCGGCAATGGCGGCGCGTGACGGGTTGGCGATTGGTCCTTTGGGAAGGCCAATCATGGCGTAAGTATTATAGTCGTTCACGTCCCGGATTTCGGATTTGCGAATGCGCCGGCCAAGTGACTTGCCCTTTGTGATGGGGTAAATGATCGTGGGGTCGGCCTGCAGCCGCATTCCAATGCGCAAGCGATTGGAATACACGCCGGAGACCATGCGCAATTCGGATTTAAGCGCCGTTTCCTTTTCGACAATCGACGCAAGCGTCAGCGCCTCTAATGGCGTTTTGACCATCGCGTTCGCGCTGCGCTCCGGCCATAATTCGGCCATTGTTTTTGTGCTGGCATCCTGCATGCGTTTCAGGACAGCAGCGCGCGGTTCGTTTTTGTCAAAGGCGTAGCTGTCAGGCAAAACCGAACCCTCGGCTGGTATGGAAATGCGCCCGGTGAGCTGGTCATTGGCCATGAGGCGTTCGTACACCATGATCGAAGGCATGCCTTCGGGAATAGTGACCATGCGTTGCACGGTTTTTCCATCTGTCAGGATGGACAATATGTCGGAGCTGGAGGCCTTTGCCGGAATGACAAATTCGCCTGCCTTGATGGTGTTAGACGCGCCAAAAATCTTTGCCCGGCTCACAAATGCGTCGGCGGATTTGACCGCGCCGCTTTTCTCAAGCTGCCGTGCAGCCGACATCATGCTTGACCCTGGCTTAATGATTACAGTCGCCGCGCGCTCCAGCGGCCCGGGTGCCGTCCATCCATAGATAAAGTTACCGGCGATTACCGCCAGCAGCAGCGCCGCCGCAACGACCGCCCATTTGGCGAAGCGGCGGTTTGCCTGTTTCCCATATCGCTTCGCCACAATTAACCCTCCTCATTCCCGCCGTCAGTTCCCGCGTGCGCTGGAATGACAAAATGAGAGATACGCGATGATGCTATCACGTTCGTTTATTCAGCCAATTTCATGATAAGGCTGGCGTTCGTCCCGCCAAAGCCGAAGCTGTTGTTCAAAACAGCTTTCACTTCGCGTTTCTTGGCGACATGCGGGACAAGGTCAACACCTTCGGTGCCTTCATCTGGGTTGTCGAGATTGAGCGTCGGCGGCACAATCTGGTCACGCAGCGCAAGGATGCAGAAAATGCTCTCCACCGCGCCAGCGCCGCCCAGCAAATGGCCGATGGCAGATTTGGTCGAGCTCATTGACACATTTGCCATGGCATCACCAAATAAGCGCTTTACCGCGCCCAGCTCAATCGTATCGGCCATGGTCGATGTGCCATGCGCGTTGATATAATCAATGTCGGCGGGCGTCATACCGGCCTTTTTCAGCGCCATCTGCATGGATCGAAACGCGCCGTCACCTTCGGGATGTGGCGCAGTTACGTGATAGGCATCGCCCGACAAGCCATAGCCAACGACTTCGGCGTAGATCTTCGCGCCGCGCGCCTTGGCATGTTCATATTCTTCCAAAACAACAACGCCTGCGCCTTCACCCATCACGAAACCGTCGCGGTCCTTGTCATAAGGGCGGCTGGCGGCCTCTGGACGGTCGTTATAGCTCATATTGAGCGCGCGAGCCTGTGCAAAGCCTGCGATACCCAGCGGGTTGATGGTGCCCTCTGCACCGCCAGCGACCATGATGTCGGCATCATCATCGCGGATCATGCGGGCGGCATCGCCAATCGAGTGCGCGCCTGTGGAACAAGCGGTGACGACGGCGTGATTGGGGCCTTTTAGGCCATATTTAATGCTGACTTGGCCTGAGATCAGGTTAATCAACCGGCCATGCACGAAATGCGGGCTAACGCGGCTAGGGCCTTTCTCTGCGAGCAGCAACGCTTCGCTTTCAATGCCGGGTAGGCCGCCGATCCCGGAGCCGATGGAGCAGCCAGCACGCACTTTTTGTTCTTCGGTCAAATCGGTGAGGCCCGCATCTTCCAATGCCTGGCCAGCGGCATCAATGCCGAAAATGATAAAGGGATCGACCTGCCGTTGGACCTTGTGGTCCACGCGCTTATCGGGGTCAAAGCCCCATGGATGGTCCTTTGCCTTCACTTCGCACGCGATCAGGCATTTCTGGTTGCTGGCGTCGAAATGCGTAATCATGCCAGCACCGGATTTTCCGGCAAGCAGGTTGGACCAAGTGGTTTCAACATCTGCACCCAAGGGTGTAACCAGACCTAATCCAGTGACCACGACACGACGCATTGCGTTTTCTCCAAAATCTAATCTTTACGGCCCATTACCGCGAATGGACGCTAAAAAGCAAACGGCTTTCCGACAGAAGCGCACTTAACGCCGGTCGGAAAGCCGTTTGAATTTCTATCTGGCCGCGCAGTATTGCGCGTAACGGCTTAGCCGTTGCTGTTGATGAAATCGATCGCGTCCTTGACGGTAGCAATCTTTTCAGCAGCATCGTCAGGAATTTCGACGTTGAATTCTTCTTCAAACGCCATAACCAGTTCAACAATATCAAGGCTATCTGCGCCAAGATCATCAATGAAGCTTGCAGCTTCTGTGACCTTATCGGCTTCAACGCCCAGATGTTCGACTACGATCTTTTTGACCCGTTCCGCGGTATCGCTCATTTTTGTGCCCCTTATTGGTTGGGATGTTGTATTTCTGCTATTGCCCTAATGTGCAGAATAGCCGCTGGCAAGTGGCAAGCGACGCTTATGCATCAAAGCATCGCCATGCCGCCATTTACATGGATTGTCTGGCCGGTAACATAACCCGCTTCTCTTGAGGCGAGATAGGCAACGGCGGCACCAATGTCCGCGCCTTCGCCCATGCGGCCCATCGGAATACGCGCATTCAGCGCCTCTTTTTGCGCGTCAGGCAGGCTTTGGGTCATCGCGGTAGCGATGAAGCCCGGTGCGACGCAATTGGCCGTCACATTGCGGCTGGCGAGTTCCTGCGCGATTGCTTTTGTCATCGCCGTAAGGCCGCCTTTGGACGCGGCATAATTGGCTTGGCCGGGGTTGCCCGTGGTGCCGACGACGCTGGTGATGGTAATGATCCGGCCAAAGCGCGCCTTCATCATGGGTTTCGTGGCGGCGCGCATCAGGCGAAATGTTGCCTCAAGATTGATGCGGATGACGTCATCCCATTCCTCATCCTTCATACGCATCGTCAAATTGTCGCGGGTCACGCCCGCGTTGTTCACAAGAATGTCGATCTGGCCCAGTTTCTGCAGCGCAGCGGGAACCAACGCCTCAACGCTGTCCTTGTCACCCAAGTCGCAGGGAACCGCAACATGCTCGCCACTTAAGGACGCCCGAAATGCTTCGAGCTTTTCCACGTTAGATCCTGAAACCGCAAGCCGTGCGCCTTGGGCCGCCAGCGCGTGACAGATGGCACTGCCAATCCCGCCTGAAGCGCCGGTTACCAGCGCGGTCATGCCAGTTAGATCAAACATATCATTCTCCCTTAAATTCGGGTGCGCGCTTTTCCAGAAAAGCGGTGATCGCTTCGTCATTGTCCGCAGTGGCGTGGGCAAGGCTTTGCATCGCGGCGGACATTTCGAGGATATTTTTTAGGTCCGCCGTCTGCCCTTCGCGCAACAGGCGCTTTGTCATGCGGACGGCATGTGGCGGGTTTGCGGCGATTTTGTCCGCAATCATGCGCGCGGCAGTCATCAGGTCGGCATCATCCACCACTTGCGTAACCAGCCCGATGCGTAGCGCCTCAGCAGCATCAATGGTATCGCCGGTCAAGGCAAGTTCGGTCGCTTTTGAAAAACCGACAATGCGCGGCAACAGCCATGCGCCGCCGTCGCCCGGCGTAATGCCGAGCCGCACGAAGCTTTCGGCAAATTTGGCCGAAGACGCGGCAATCCGAATGTCGCACATTGTTGTCAGGTCAAGCCCTGCACCAATGGCCGCACCGTTAACCGCCGCGATGACCGGAACCTCAAGCGCTTGGAACATCAGCGGCAGACGCTGGATACCATATTTGTAGTTGCGCCGGGTTTCTGCGGGCAATCCTGCGCGCAAGCCACCACTATCCGGACGCATTTGTTTTAAGTCACCGCCGGAGGAAAACACCGTCCCTGCGCCGGTCAGGATGACGCAGCGCACTGACATATCCTGATCCGCTGCCATGAATGCATCGCACAACTGTTCGACGACAGACACATCCGAGATCGGGTTGCGTTTTTCGGGCATATTCAGCGTGATGGTCAATATGCCGCCATCGCGCGACTGGAGAATTTGGTCGTTCATTAAATCGCTTTCAACAAGGCTTCGATGTCATCCATGCTGATGACAGTTGATGTGGTGATGTCTTCATGCGTGCTGCGCTTTACCATAGGCGACAGCACCTTCCCGCCGAATTCAACGAAATGGGTAACGCCGGCCTCTGCCATGGCAATCGCCGATTCGCGCCAGCGGACTCGGCCAGTGACCTGCTGCACCAATTGCCGGGATATGGTGTCGGGGTCGGATACGGACGCAGCGGTCACATTAGCGAACAACGGCACCAACGGCGCGTGGATGGTCGTCGTCGCCAGCGCGCTTGCCATGTCATCGGCGGCGGGTTGCATCAACGGACAGTGAAAGGGTGCAGACACGGGCAACAATATGCCGCGCTTGATTCCATGGTCCTTTGCAAGCTCAATTGCGCGATCAATCGCGCCTTTATGCCCTGAAATGACAACCTGCGAGGGGTCATTGTCATTGGCGACGGTGCAGGTTTCGCCTTGCGCCGCCGCCGCCGCCAATGCTTCGGCTTTCTCAATGTCTGCCCCAAGCAAGGCGGCCATCGCGCCGACGCCGACGGGCACAGCCGCCTGCATCGCGCGCCCGCGCAGCTTCAGCAATGCAGCGGTCACCGACAAAGGCAACGCGCCTGCGGCGCAGAGCGCGGTATATTCGCCCAAGGAATGGCCAGCGACGAAATTGCATTTCTCCGATAGCCGAACGCCGCCTTCCTTTTCCAAAACGCGCAAGGTGGCGATGGCATTGGCCATGATCGCAGGCTGCGCATTTTCGGTCAGTATGAGGTCGCTCTCGGGTCCTTCGCACATCAGGCGGAAAAGATGCTGGCCCAACGCCTCATCGACTTCCTCAAACACTGCGCGCGCAATTGGGCTGGCTTCGGCGAGCGCTTTGCCCATGCCAACGGCTTGGCTGCCTTGCCCGGGGAATATAAATGCGCGCATAACTGCTCCTGTTCGTCCGTGTTCTGGCAATTCGCCTATGGCGCGGCGCTGCATGTTGCAAGCCCGAACGGCACGATGTGGTTGTCAGCATCATGACCAATATCCGCGCGGCCTAGATAATTGATCCCCGTTTTTGTGCACCAGCTTTGGGCAATCTCCTCGGCATCTTCGCCAAAGGGGCGGTCATTGACAGGCACATCGCTGACGCGGCCAAGCCGCAATCCAGCCAGTCCTGCGGCTTGCAAATGGCTGGTGACGTGGAAAAACGCGCGGTCATAACCATAGAGATATTCGCTGATTTCCTCCAATATTAACACATGATCTTTCAGGTCCGGCATTAATGGCGTGCCGACCATCATCGCTAAGGTCATCAGATTGAACGCCGCATACTTTGTGCCTGCTTGCAGTTTTGGTTCAAGCGCCTGTGGCGATGCGTGCAGCATCCAGTCGAGCGCGCGCAGGACGGCGGCCTCACCGCCGTCGCGCCGGATATCGGCTGGCATTGGCCCATGGCACACGCGGCCGATTTTTGCGGCGTACAAAGCGCCAAGCAGATTGCCGGCGTCGCTATATCCCATATAGATTTTGTCCCCCGCCGCCGATGTGAGTGCGGCCACGGCGTCTTGTGCGATCCGGCAAGCCCCATAGCCACCGCGCACGAACCAGACCGCATCAAAGCTTGAGTCATTGGCAACCTCTACAAACGCGGCGCAGCGCATATCGTCTGGACCGGCGAAATGGCCAGTCTCGGCAAAACTTTGGTCGTGAAAGTTGAGTTCAGCGGTCGGGTGCGTGGTTGCGGCAAGCGCAATAACGCGCGCCGCGTCCTCCCGCGTAAATGGCGTTGATGGCGCGCAGATGGCTATCCGCATGTTTCACTCGCTTCCCCAAAATTCGTCATTCCCGCGTAGACGGGAATCCAACGCCGGTCGGTCATGTGTCGACAGTGCGGGAGTTGGCCCCCCGCCTTCGCGGGGGTGACGCAGTTTTGTGTATACAGGACCATTGCCAAAATCATCTTCCGGCCATAACCGCCACTGATGCACAAAAACAAATCCTATTTCTTCTGCGGCATTGGTGGATCGGGCATGTTGCCCTTGGCAAACATTGTCCGTGATACCGGCGCAAGTGTCGCCGGTTCCGATCGCGCGCTGGACCAAGGCCGGTTGGGACCGAAATTTGCATGGCTACAAAGCCTTGGCATTGACCTGTTTTCACAAGACGGCAGCGGCCTTGTCAGCGGCGACCAGATCCTCATTGCCTCTGCGGCCATTGAGGACAGCGTGCCCGATATTGCCAAAGCTTTCGCGCTTGGCTGCACCCGCATGACGCGCGCGCAATTGCTCGCCGATTTGTTCAACGCCGCCCCGCGCAGCGTTGCGGTTGGCGGGACGAGCGGCAAGTCAACCGTAACGGGCATGATCGGCTGGATATTGACCGATTCTGGACGTGACCCAACGATCATGAACGGCGCGGTGATGAAGAATTTCGTCGCTGAAGACGCGCCCTTTGCCAGCGCACGTGTGGGGCAGGGCGGTGTCTTTGTTTCGGAAGTCGACGAAAGCGATGGCTCGATTGCTTTGTTCACGCCCGAAGTCGCGGTTCTCAACAATGTCAGCCTTGATCACAAAAGCCTAGAAGAACTGCGGCAGTTGTTTGGCGACTTTGCGCGCAAGGCTAAAGTCTGTGTCTGGAACGCCGATGATGCGGAGACTGCGGCGTTGGTCGCGCCGATGGCGTTGGCGGACGCCATTAGTTTTGGCTTTTCCGCTGACGCAAATTTCCGCGCAACGGACATCACCGACCTCCCGCTCGGCAGCCGCTTTACGCTCCATGCAATGGGCGAAGTTTACCCCGTCACCTTGATCGTGCCCGGCCGGCACAATATCGCCAACGCGCTTGCCGCGATTGCCGCAAGCGTCGCGCTTGGCGTGTCCGTGGCGCAAGCCGCGCGCAGCGTAGCGAGCTTCTGTGGCCTAGCCCGCCGTTTTGACATACTCGGCACGGCTAAGGGCATCACCGTCATCGACGATTTTGGCCACAATCCGGATAAGATCGCCGCGACACTGGCTACGATGAAGGCGTTTCCCGGCCGCATCATCGCTTTCTTCCAACCCCATGGTTATGGCCCCATCCGCGTCATGGGCGCTGAATTGGCGGACGTGTTTGCGGATATGCTTGGCGCGGACGACCATCTGATTCTATGCGACCCCGTTTATTTCGGCGGCACCGTGGACAAAAGCATCGGCAGCCAAAGCATCACCGACGCGGTGGCCAAAGCTGGCCGCAACGCCGACTATATCCCCAGCCGCGAAGACTGCGGCAACCGTATTGTGGAGTTAGCGCAGCCAGGCGACCGCATCGTGATCATGGGTGCAAGGGATGATACGTTGAGCGGGTTTGCGGGGGAACTTTTGAGGCGGGTAGTTAAGTAAATCCTCTGCACATCAAAATTTGTTGTTGCTATTTATCAGTATTCGTGAGATAAAAATGTTGTCTCTGAAAAGTGACACGACTTAGCCGCGATGGCTCTGATTATATAGCACTGAAAAGTGAGCTAATCCTGTAGAGGCCAGCAATGGCATATTCAGGTGATCTATGATCGGAGTTTGTGGCCTTTTTATAAAGGAACAAACTGATGAGTACCTCTAAAATTGTTATACGCTTCGTAGAAGCAGCGAGCCAGACAACTGGTAACATGACCCGCGTGATTGGTTTCGTGCCGAGTCGGCATATCTTCACGTTGTTTGATAATCCCAAGCTTGATGCGAACCCGCGCAAGCCCAAAGTCAATCGTGTCACTGGCGATATCATCTCTACGTTGAACGAAACTCCCGAACTTTTTCAATACAAGTCTAAAGGTCTTCTGATCGGCACATCGTCGTATGAGGCTTTGCAGCGCAATCGGTATGCGTTGAATTTTTATGATCTCTCCTCGGAAGGCGTTTTGGATGGCGGTCATAACATGCTGTCAATAGGCATCTTCTTCTTAAGCAAGGTTATGGACGAACTCTCTCTTCGTAAGATAAAGGATTGGGAAGATTTGCAGGAGGCGTGGAACGAAAACCGTGATAAGCTTGAAGAATTACGTGACGAAATCG
The DNA here is from genome assembly GCA_044376035.1 of Sphingorhabdus sp. Classification (GTDB taxonomy): domain Bacteria; phylum Pseudomonadota; class Alphaproteobacteria; order Sphingomonadales; family Sphingomonadaceae; genus Sphingorhabdus_B. The sequence continues at coordinate 619 of JBILLO010000027.1, read as the reverse complement.
AGTTTTTAATCCCTGTCGAATTATTGATTCCAGCCAACGATGAGCCGGAAACAATTGAAGCGTTTAACATCGCCCTTATCGATATATGCGCAGCCCGGAATAACAATGCTCAGTTGGCGGAAGAAGCGAAGGCAAATCAGAAGGGCTTCTACGACGAAATCCGGAAACGGATGGAGAAGAAAATTCCGAAAATCGCCGAGCGTGTTGAGTGGAAACCAAATGAGTGGGCAAGTGATTCCACACGTAAGATCAAGGTTCGCGATCTGATTGCGTTATGCTGGATCCCTCTGAACAAATTGGCAGAAGAAGGGCTGCTTCCGGAAGGGAGCAAAATTAGCCCTGTCCAGCTCTATAGCAGTAAAGGAAAATGCTCGGAGGCGTTTGGTGAGCTGTATGAAACGAAGGCTATTTCGAAGCAATTGACCACCGGCCGTTACGAACTTCATAGCTCTATGGTCGGCAGTGCTTTTGATATTTTGACTGATTTGCCCATTTTGTATGACTGGATGGTCGAGCATTTCCCATCAACGTACAACGGAAACAACGGAAAATTCGGTCGTATCGAAGCAGTAAAGATGAGGAAGTCGTTGTCGCCATATAGTGAAAATGAAATGGAGTA
>JBILLO010000145.1:0-2921 GCA_044376035.1 Sphingorhabdus sp. | reverse complement strand
CCTTAGGCCAGACCAAGCGCTGATTTATAGGTGTCGAGGATTGCTTCCATTTCCTGACGGTCGTCTTGGCTCATTTTGCGTAAGCGGACGATCTGGCGCATGATTTTTGCGTCATAGCCTTGGCTCTTGGCTTCCGAATATACATCGCGGATATCGTCAGCGATTCCTTTTTTCTCTTCTTCCAAACGCTCAACACGCTCAATGAACAGACGCAGTTGATCTGCGGCGATATTGCCTTCAGCCATGATATTCTCCCTGTGGTGTTGTTTGGGGCAAAACCCCGAATCAAGTTGTCAGCGCCTTAATGCGAAGGAGCGTTCTTCGCCACGCTTTCCTGCATCCGTTGTAATTGCTCCGGCGTTGCTTCGCTTTGATATTTTTCCTTCCACTCTGCGGCGGGCATGCCGTGAATGATTTCGCGGGCTTGATCCTTCGTCAACTGCCCATCTGCCTCCATCACCCAATCGGCCAGGCAATTACGGCAAAAGCCAGCAAGGCCCATGAGGTCGATATTCTGCGCATCATGCCGGTGCTGCAAATGCGCGATAAGGCGGCGAAATGCGGCGGCGGCGGCTGCGTCTGATATCTGTATGTCTTGTTGCATAAACATGCGCCCTTTTCGTTACTGACTTGCCTCGTTATGGGGGGCGCGACGTTCAAAATCCATATCGCGGAGCCATTTTGATGCAATATCATAAACCACGCATGCGCAAGGTCCGCATATTGGCAACTTTGGGCCCTGCAAGCGATACGCCCGAGATGATCGAAAAACTGTTCCGCGCGGGCGCGGATGCTTTCCGCATCAACATGAGCCATGGCGATCAGGCCGACAAGGCGCAGTTGATTGCCAATATCCGCGCGCTGGAAAAAGCATATAATCGGCCAACGACGATATTGGTTGACCTGCAAGGTCCGAAATTACGGGTCGGAACCTTTGCCGATGATAAGGTCGAATTGCACACGGGCCATAATTTCCGGCTCGACACCGACAAGACACCGGGCGACGCGCACCGTGTCTATTTGCCGCATCCGGAAATTTTTGCCGCGTTGGAGGTTGGCGCAAGGCTTTTGCTCGACGATGGCAAGCTGGTCTTGCGCGTCACCGAAATTGGCCCTGAACATATCAACACTAAGGTCGAAGTGGGCGGGACGCTATCGAACCGCAAGGGGTTGAATGTCCCTGACGTTGTCGTGCCCATCGCTGCGTTGACCGAGAAGGATCGTTCGGACCTTGCCTTTGCGTTGGAGCAAGGCGTTGATTGGATCGCGATGTCGTTCGTTCAGCGGCCTGAGGATGTGGCCGAAGGCAAGAAGCTGATCGGGAACAAGGCGGCTTTGCTTGCCAAAATCGAAAAGCCTGCGGCCATTGGGCGGTTGGAAGAAATCCTTGAGCTGGCCGACGGTGTTATGGTTGCACGCGGCGACCTGGGTGTGGAATTGCCGCCGGAACAGGTGCCGCCGCTGCAAAAGAAGATCGTGTCAACCGCACGGCGCATGGGCAAACCCGTCGTGGTGGCAACGCAAATGTTGGAATCGATGATCGTTTCACCCTCACCCACACGGGCGGAGGTGTCGGACGTGGCCACCGCAATTTACGATGGCGCGGACGCCGTGATGCTGTCTGCCGAAACCGCAGCGGGGGCGTGGCCGATTGAGGCGGTGTCGATCATGGACCGCATCGCGCAACAGGTCGAGGGCGACCCGGATTTTTTCAAACGCATCCATTTCACCGAAACTCCCGCAGACGGCACGACCGCCGACGCTTTGGCCGAGGCCAGCGGGCGTATTGTTGACACTGTCGAAACCAGCGCCATCGTGTGCTTCACATCATCAGGGTCTACCGCACGCCGGATTTCACGCGAGCGCCCTGCTGTGCCATTGTTGGTCCTGACCGCAAGCCAGACGACCGCGCGTCGCTTAGGGTTATTATGGGGCGCTTTTGCCGTGCGCACGCGGGACATTGGCTCATTCGAAGAAATGGTCGCCAAGGGCAAGCGTATGGCGCTGCGGTACCATTTGGGCGTTGCAGGCGGCCGGATCATCATCATGGCAGGCGTGCCGTTTGGGACGCCGGGGTCAACCAATGTGCTGCATATCGTCCGCCTGACGGGTGACGAGTTGAAGGGGCATTAGGGTCAGGGCAAAAGCAAGCTGCTGTCGCCATAGCTGTAGAAGCGATATTCATGTGCGATGGCGTGCGCATACGCCGCCTGCATGGTCTCCCGGCCCATTAAGGCACTGACCAGCATGAACAAAGTCGATTTGGGCAGATGGAAATTGGTCATCAGGCCGCCAATCGCCTTGAAACGGTAACCGGGCGTGATGAAGATATCGGTGTCGCCCTCAAACGGACGGACAATGCCATTTTCGTCCGCTGCGCTTTCAACAAGGCGTAGCGACGTCGTACCAACCGCAATCAACCGCCCGCCAGCTTTGCGTATGCTGTTGAGCCTGTCCGCGGTGTCCGCGTTGATGCTGCCCCATTCGCTGTGCATATGGTGTTCGCTGGTGTCATCGACCTTCATAGGCAGGAATGTGCCAGCACCGACATGCAGCGTCAGGGTCGCCGTTTCGATGCCCGCCGCCGCGACCGCATCCATCAATTCGGGCGTAAAGTGCAAGGACGCGGTTGGTGCCGCAACTGCGCCATCTTTTTGCGCGAACATCGTCTGATAATCCTGCACATCGCGCGCGTCGGTTGGCCGCTTGCCAGCGATATAGGGCGGCAGGGGCATGGTCCCAGCGCGTTGCAGCAGGATTTCAACCGGCTCATCCCCGTCGAAAAACAAAGTGACGCTGCCGTCGTCATGGCGTTCTTCGGCTGTCGCGCTGACGCCATGACCAAAATCGACGCTATCGCCGGGATGCAGGCGTTTGGCGTTGCGGATAAACGCCTGCCAACGGCGCAGGTCGATCCTCTT
>JBILLO010000072.1:0-9345 GCA_044376035.1 Sphingorhabdus sp. | reverse complement strand
TGTTGCTCGCGTTGCCAGTATTGGCGGCGGCGATCACCATGCTTTTGGTTGACCGTAACTTTGGTGGCGCATTCTTCGATGCGTCGGCCGGCGGTGACCCTGTATTGTATCAGCATCTCTTCTGGTTCTTCGGCCATCCCGAAGTGTATATCATGATCTTGCCAGGTTTCGGCATCATCAGCCAAATCGTCGCCACCTTCAGCCGCAAGCCAGTGTTCGGCTATCTCGGCATGGCGTATGCCATGGTCGCCATTGGTGTCGTTGGGTTTGTCGTCTGGGCGCACCACATGTTCACCACGGGCATGAGCGTCGATATGAAGATGTACTTTACGGCAGCAACGATGGTGATCGCGGTGCCAACCGGCATTAAGATCTTTAGCTGGATCGCCACCATGTGGGGCGGTTCGGTTAGCTTTAAGACGCCGATGGTATGGGCAATGGGCTTCATCTTCATGTTCACCGTTGGTGGTGTGACGGGTGTTGTGCTGGCCAATGGCGGTCTCGACGATAACTTGCACGACACATATTATGTCGTTGCGCATTTCCATTATGTGTTGTCGCTGGGTGCGGTATTCTCGCTCTTTGCCGGCTTCTATTATTGGTTCGGCAAAATGTCGGGTCGTCAATTGAACGAATTCCTTGGTCATTTGCACTTTTGGGTATTCTTCATCGGCGTGAATGTCCTGTTCTTCCCGATGCACTTCCTTGGAAACTCCGGCATGCCGCGTCGTTACCCCGATTATCCAGAGGCCTTTGCCTATTGGAATGGCGTTGCGTCGTTGGGCTATGTCATCATGGGCGTTGGCGTGCTCATTTTCTTCGTCAATGTCATCTGGTCGCTGGTCGCTGGCCGCCGTGCAGAAGGCAATTATTGGGGTGAAGGTGCGACCACGCTTGAGTGGACGCTGACAAGCCCGCCACCATATCACCAGTTCGAAACGCTGCCGGTTATTAAGTAACCGGCGGCGGTTCGCCGCTTTGAACGTCTCGAACGTTTGGGAACAGGCATGACAACCGCAACGCGTGACATCATTTTACCAGCCGAGTGGCGCGATTTCTGGGCTTTAACCAAGCCTCGGGTGATGTCGCTTGTCGTGTTCACGGCGCTTTGCGGATTATTGGCGGCACCGGGTAACATTCATCCGGTGATTGGTTTTACCGCGATCCTCTGCCTTGCTCTGGGTGCGGGTGCCTGTGGTGCGCTCAACCAATATTTTGAAGCGGATATTGACGCCAAAATGGCACGGACGGCGGGTCGTCCGCTGCCTGCGGGCCGTATGGACCGGGTGGCCGCGCTGAACTTTGGCATCGGCCTTGCCGCTTTTTCGGTGGGCATTATGGGCGTTGCCGTCAATTGGTTATGTGCTGGGTTGCTTGCCTTTTCGATCTTCTTCTACGCGATCGTTTACACCATCTGGTTAAAGCCTAATACGCCGCAAAACATCGTCATTGGCGGCGCGGCTGGGGCATTTCCGCCCGTCATCGGATGGGCGGCGGTAACGGGCGACGTTACGCTTATGCCAGTCCTCCTGTTCGCGATCATCTTCTTGTGGACACCGCCGCATTTTTGGTCGCTCGCATTGTTTATGAAAACGGATTACGGCGCTGCCGGAATTCCCATGCTCCCCAATGTGAAGGGTCAGCGGATCACGCGAAACCAGATTTTCGGCTATAGCTTCCCCATGGCGGCGACGGCGATACTGCCTTTCGCTTTGGCCGAAACAGGGTGGGTCTATGGCGCAGCAGCCATTGTTCTTAACCTGCTGTTTTTGGCATTGGCCTACCGGGTGTGGAAAAACGAGGCCACTGACGCAGCCGCAATGAAGCCGGAGAAGCAACTTTTTGCTTTCTCGATCCTTTACCTGTTTCTTCTTTTCGCAATTTTCGCCTTTGACCGGATGCTCATATTATGACCCCGAATGAACCTTCTGCCTATACTGCCGAAGAAACTGCGATTATCCGCAAACGCCAAGCGGGACGCTCGCGCGTTATGGGCGTTGCTTTGGTCGGATTGTGCATCTTGTTCTTCTTAATCACTGTGGTGAAAGTGGGAGTCTGGGGCTGATGGCGATTTCTAACGCAAAAACCGGATTTTTGGCGGCGGCCCTTGCGGTGTCAATGGTGGGCGTCGGCTTTGCAGCAGTGCCTTTATATCGTCTATTCTGCCAGGTTACTGGCTTTGGCGGCACCACAATGCGCGTGGACGCTGCGCAGGCGGCTACTGTTGCAGTTTCCAACAAAACCATCGTCGTGCGCTTTGATGCTAATCATCGGGGCGACTTACCTTGGGAATTCAAACCTGAGCGCCCGACAGATACCGTGAGCATCGGTGCGAAGGACATGTCGATCTATATTGCAAAGAATCTTTCGAACGAACCCGTCACTGGCACCGCCACGTTCAACGTGACGCCAGCGCTTGCCGGTCAGTATTTTAACAAGATCCAGTGCTTCTGCTTTACCGAACAGACGCTGAAACCCGGTGAACAGGTTCGCATGCCAGTCCTATTCTATGTCGATCCGAAGATTATGACGGACCCGGAAACCAAGGATATTGAAGAAATCACACTTAGCTACACCTTCTACCCCGTTGAGAAGCCAAACACGGTGGACCAGACGGCGAACGGTGGCTAAGGCAATATTTAATCGATAAGACTACAGGGAATTGACCATGGCGGGTGCCAAAAATCACGATTATCATATTCTGCCACCAAGCATTACGCCGTTGCTGGGTTCATTTTCGGCGCTGACGATGTTCTTCGGCCTGGTGATGTGGATGCACCCCGAACAGTTCAGCTATGGCAGCTTGGTCTTCGGTATTGGTCTGATCGCCGTCCTCTACACTTTTTACGCTTGGTGGGCGGATGTCATCAACGAAGCACAATCGGGCGACCATACGCCCGTGGTGCAGTTGCATCTGCGTTACGGCATGATCATGTTCATTGCCTCCGAAGTGATGTTCTTCGTTGGCTGGTTCTGGGCTTGGTTTGACTATGCCTTGTTCCCCGTCCCGCTGGAAATCGTCATCGACGCGGAAACGCATGCATTCACGGTGACGAACTTGATCGGTCAAGAGGGTGCAGCCGCGTTGATGCAATGGCCGCCAAAGGGTTTGGAAGTTCTCGATTCGATGAAGCTTCCGTTGTTGAACACGCTAATCCTCTTGTGCTCGGGCACCACTGTGACCTGGGCGCACCATGCGCTTATCCATGGCGACCGTGAAGGTCTGAAGAAAGGCCTATGGGCGACCATATTGCTCGGCCTACTTTTCAGCGCGATTCAGGCGTATGAATATGCCGTCGCGCCATTTCCCTTTGGCGGACTGAACTATGGGACGGCCTTTTATATGGCGACCGGTTTCCATGGCTTCCACGTCATTGTTGGAACGATCTTCTTGGCTGTCTGCCTTGGACGTACCTACAAAGGCCATTTCACGCCGCAGCAGCATTTCGGGTTTGAGGCCGCCGCGTGGTATTGGCATTTTGTCGATGTCGTCTGGCTGTTCCTCTTCATCACCATTTACATCTGGGGTGGCTGGGGCGCACCAGTGCACGCGTAAATGAAACCAGAACAATCCATAGAAGGGCAGCCCAGCATTGCTAGGGCGGCCCTTTTTGGTCTCTGCCCCCAATGTGGGCACAAAACCCTGTTCGCTGGCCTGGGGCAGTTTGCCGACCGTTGCGCAAACTGTGGCCTTGATTTCAGCAGCTATAATGTCGGCGATGGTCCCGCTGCGTTGCTTACTATGGGCATAGGCGCGCTGATTATCGTGCTGGCGCTGATTGTAGATACGGCTTTCCGTCCGCCTTTTTGGGTGCATGTGATCATTTGGGTGCCGTTTACCGCGGCGCTCACGGTGGTCACCCTGCGCATGGCCAAAGCCGCACTTTTGGCGGCAGAGCATCGCAACCGCGCGCGCGAAGCCGGTAAGAGTGATCTGCTATGAGCCGCTTGCCCGTCATTCCAACCTTATTGGTTGCCCTTGCCGTTGCTACGATGATTGGCCTTGGCATCTGGCAATTACAGCGCAAGGAACAGAAAGACGCATTGCTGTCGCGGTATGAATCGGCGGTGGGATTGCCCGCCGTGGTATGGCCAACGGTTCCCGACCCTGCGGCATTGCCATTGTTTCGCCGCTCCAGCCTGAATTGTGTGCGTGTTGTTAAGATCGAGACCGTATCGGGTTCAAACGCGGCGGACAAAGCAGGCTTTGCCCATATCGCGTCATGCGACACCGGCGAAGCAGGCGGTCCCAATGCCAAAGTGGCCTTTGGCTGGTCCGAACGCCCACAAGCACCAAAATGGGACGGCGGCCCTGTTAAAGGCATTATCGCGCCAAGCGGAGCGCAGTTGATAAAACTGGTGTCGACAGACGCGGTCGATGGCTTGGATATATTGGCGGAGCCGTCGCCAAGTCAGATTCCGAACAACCATCTGCTATATGCCATCCAGTGGTTCATCTTTGCAGCCGCAGCAACCATTATCTATATATTGGCGGTTCGAAAGCGCTCCAAAGCATCTTGAGCCTGCCGACGGACATCCTGTTTTACCTTGTTGCTGGCGCCGCCGTCATCTTGGTGGGGCTTGCCAAGGGTGGCTTTGCAGGGATGGGCGCGGCCGCCATCCCGTTGCTAGCGCTGGTCATGGACCCTGTGGCCGCCGCCGGGATGTTGTTACCGATCCTGATGGTTCAAGATATCGTTAGTGTCTGGGCGTTCCGGCGCAGCTACGACGCGCGCACCTTGCTGCTTACCTTGCCCGGCGCGGTGGTCGGCATTTTCATGGGCTGGTATCTCGCCTCAGTCATCCCTGCAGACGCCGTGCGCGGCTTTGTGGGCGTCATCGCGCTCGCTTTTGGCATCTATCGCTTACTGCCTCTCTTGGGCCGTCCCATGAAGCTGAAAGGCCCTGCACCGGAATGGATGGGCACGATCATGGGGGGTGTAGCGGGCTTTACCAGCCAAATTGCCCATGCCGGCGGGCCACCCTTTCAGATTTGGGCCCTGTCGCGCAATTTCCCGCATCTGGTGTTCATCGGCACGTCGTCGATATTCTTCGCGATCATCAATTGGTTCAAAGTGCCCGCTTATGCTGCTTTGGGGCAGTTCAACGCGCAGAATATGACATTGACGGCCATATTCCTGCCGCTTGCCATATTGAGCACATTAGCGGGCGTGCGGCTGGTCAAACGCGTTTCGCCCGCGCGATTCAACGTCGTCATCACTCTTTTGATGGTCATCCTTGGGGCCGAACTGATTCGGCAAGCCATCTGGTGACTGCGCCTTATTTGGGCGACAGTACCATCAGCATCTGGCGACCTTCCATCCGGGGATGGGCTTCGATTTTTGCGGTCTCGGTCGTATCGGCCTGGACACGTTGAAGCAGGATCATACCCAATTGTTGGTGCGCCAATTCCCGGCCACGGAAACGCAGCGTGATCTTGACCTTGTCACCTTCTTCGATGAATTCGGCGACCTTCTTCATCTTGACCATATAGTCATGGTCATCGATGTTCGGACGCATCTTGATTTCTTTGATTTCCTGTGTTTTCTGGCTCTTGCGTGCCAAATTTGCCTTTTTCTGGGCCTCATATTTGAACTTGCCGATGTCCAGAAATTTACACACGGGCGGGTCAGCGTTCGGGGAAACTTCCACCAGATCGAGCCCAACTTCGCCAGCCTGCGCTATCGCCTCGCGGGTATACATGACACCCAGATTTTCGCCGTCATCATCAATGACCCGTACTTTTTCAACGGTGATTAGATTATTGTAGCGCGGTCCACTTTTAACAGGTGGGGTCATTGCGCGCCGGGTCGGCGGGGTGGCGATAGTCGATACTCCTTGTGATGTTCGGCTAAGCTAATACAGCCAATTCGTCCGCAGATAAAGGCTTTAGCAGCGATACCCCTGCTTTTGTTGCCCGTTGTGGCGCCAAAGCCCATCGGAAGGGGGCAAGGGACGCAATTTTAAGAAGCAGTGTTTGCGCAGGTTTTTAATCCGAAAGCGCCGTCAGGTCGTTCACTGTTAAAATCTGCGGCAATACGCGCGCGTCGGCGTTCGGCGGATAATATAGATATAGTGGCACGCCCGACCGGCCATGTTTGGCGAGGAAACGCGTTATATCGGGATCTCTGCGTGTGTAATCGCCCACCATCGTGCGTATGCCCGCCTTGGCAAAGGCCGTGCTGGTTTCCGTGCGGTCAATGGCAGCGCCCTCATTCACTTTGCACGTCACACACCAGTCGGCGGTGAAGTAGAGAAATACGGGCGTACCTTGCGCGCGCCATGCGGCCAGCCGCTCTTCATCAAACGCCATGCTGCCTTCTTTCATCGGCTGCGGGGCAGGCGCGACCATGGCGGCGTTGTCCATCAGGAGAAATGCCGCTGCGCTGATGCCCAAAATGGCCGCAATGACGATTTTGCGCGGCGAACCGCTTTTCTGTTTACGGCCCAGTTCAAATAGCCGCGACAATAGGATTAACGCAGCCACGCCGCCAATAAGCAAGCCGCTGAAACCCGCCAACTGATATAGCAACCATAATAACGCCAATGATGTGAGCGCCATTGGCAACGCCATCCACTGACGAAAACGCACCATCCATGGACCGGGGCGGGGCATGCGCGTGCGCAAAAGTGGGATGAAGGCAATGGCAAGGAAGGGCAAAGCAAGGCCAAGGCCAAGGCCTGCAAATATCAGCAGCGCTAAACTTGCGGGTAACAGCAACGCTGCCCCCATCGCAGCGGCCATGAAGGGACCCGTGCAGGGCGTTGCGACAACAGCCGCCAACACGCCTGTCCAGAATGACCCGGACATGCCGCTTTTTCGGGTCAGCTTTTCACCTGCGCCAATGCCGCCGACTTCAAACAGGCCAGCCAGATTTGCGGTGACCGCAACCATCAGCAACAGCAGCAGCAGCACAATCGCTGGATCTTGCAACTGAAATGCCCAGCCCACCTCTTCGCCTGCGGCGCGCAAGGCCAACATGATGCCGCCCAGCACAAGGCAGCTCAAGATGATGCCGACGGTATACGCAACCGCATCGCGCCGGGCCTCCCCCTCATCACCGCCCATTTTGGCAAGGCTCAACGCCTTCAAGCCCAATATCGGGAATACGCAAGGCATGAGGTTCAGCAGCAAGCCGCCCAGAACCGAAAAGGCCAGTATCCAGCCAAAGCCAAGCGGTGGTGTTTGCGCCTCTCCCGCTGCACCTTTACCAAAAACGGATACCGCCGCACCGCCCGATGGGATATTGCCGGGTGTAGCGCGTATTCCAAGCCCCTGCGCATCGTTGAAACGCAATAGGCCGTTAATCTCTCCTGCAAATGCGTCGTTCACTTCACTGCTGATAATCAACCAATCGCCGCTGCGTCGCGCGGTTTGCGGGGCGGCGTAACGGAACAGATTTGCGCTTTGCACAAAAAACCAGACCCGGCTTGCATCGGCGCTACGCGGATAGGGGATGGCGATATCAATGCGGTTGCCATCAATGGCGTATAGCGCCTTGCGGTCCAGCGGCACTGGTAAGGCGCTACGCCACGCATCGAAACGCACGCGGTCGGCATTGGTGATGGTTCCGGACCCAATGGTCATCGGCACGGACAATGTCGCGCTTTCGGGCACACAGACCAGATCGGAGCAGGCCGACCAGCGCGCGTCGACCATGATAGCGAAATTTTGCCCAACAATCGCGCTTTGCGGAATTTTGAGATCAATCAGAAACGCATGCTTTGTCTTGTAAATATGGTTCATGAAACCGCTGACGATCAAGGTCTCGGGCACAGGCGCACGCACAGGACCAGCAGTTGCGCCAGCGGGCAATATCCAGTCCAGCTCAAGCGGCGTTCCGGCATCACCGGGGTTCACCCAATAATCATGCCAGCCGGGTTTCGGGTCCATGACAATCGCGACCGTGACGATATCGCCGGGTGCGGGGCTGCGCGTTTCGGCTGCCATCGACGCACGGACATATTGCGATGCGGCAGGGGTGGGAACCTGCGCATGGGCCATGCCAGCCGCGACACATAGTGTCAGCAGGAACTGACACATAAGCAACATTATAGGCTTGGGCGAAGCAAATTCGCGCGACAAGGTGACGGTGCGTTTCATGCGAAGCTCAATGGCACAATGCAATATGGATAGGACAGCGGATTATTCAGGCACCACATGCACGGCGCTCGCAATCATGGACGGCATCGCCTTTGCCTTTTTCCAGCCGCCGTGCAGATAATAAGCAATCGACAGGATGCAGGATGCAATCGCGGTCGCAACAAATGAACCCCAAATGGCATCTGCGCCAAAGCGGGCATATAGGCCAAAACCAATGGTGAAACGTATCAGCACCGCGCTGAATATCAGGATCAGGAGCGGCGCAACGACGGCGCCATTCGCACGCACCGCAAAGGTCACAACAACCGACACACCCATCAGGACGAAGGTCCAGCCAATGACGTGGTTGACGTGAATCGCAATATCGATGGCTGGGCTGCCGCTTGGCAGGAACAGGCCAAGCAGTGGCGCAGCGAACCAGGTCATGAGCAAGATGAGCACACCGGCCAGCAGCAGGTTGATCCCAATGCCCGACCACACGATGCGGCCAATGCGGTCCCATTTGTTCGCGCCAATATTCTGGGCGACCATGGCGCTGACGGCGCTGCCCACGGCGACGGCTGGCATCTGCACATAGCTCCAAAGCTGATTCATCACGCCAAATGCCGCAGTGGTATTCACGCCCTCACGATTGACAAGGCCAATCATCACCACAGCAGAGCCCGACATGATGATCATCGATACGCCCATTGGCAGGCCCATGCGCGCAATCGGTTTCAAGAACCGCGCGTCTGGCCGAAGCCATTTCAGCTCATGCCCGCGTAGGCGGATGGTCAGGTTACGCGCATAGACCTTATACAGCAATAGCCCCAGACTGATGATCCCGGCAAGGATGGTCGCAAGCGCCGATCCAGCGATACCCATTGCGGGTATGGGGCCCAAGCCCAAGATGAAAATCGGGTTCAAGATGATGTCGAGAACCACGTTCAACACCGTGTTCCAAAATGGCGTGACCGAATCCCCCACACCGCGCAGCGATGATGCAACAAGCACCATCACGAAAGAGGATGGCATCGACAGGAAGATGACGCGTAAATAGGCGAGCGCCAACGGATAGACCGTTTCCGGTGTTGCCATCAGGCGCAGCATTTGGGGCGCAAAGATCCAGCCAGCCGCCGCCGTGACAAGGCCAGCCGCAAGGAAAATGCCGAATGCAGTGCCCATGATGCGGCGGACAGATTCCACGTCGCGGCGGCCCATATTCTGGCCAATCAAAATCGTCGTCGCCATGGTGAAGCCGA
>JBILLO010000144.1:0-2924 GCA_044376035.1 Sphingorhabdus sp. | reverse complement strand
GACCTGTGGTTTCTTTGGCATTGATGAAAAGACCATCGAATATCTGCGCCTGACTGGCCGGGATGAGGACCAGATTGCATTGGTAGAGGCGTATGCCAAGGAGCAAGGCCTGTGGGCCTATGCGGACATGGCGGACCCGATCTTCACCGACACGTTGGAGCTCGACATGGGCAGTGTGGTGCCGTCGCTTGCCGGGCCAAAACGCCCGCAGGATAAGGTTGTCCTGACGCAGGTTGACAATGTTTTCAACGATGACCTGATCAACGTCTACAAGCATGACAGCGCAAAGCGCGTTGCGGTTGAGGGCAAGACGCATGATATTGGCGATGGCGATGTCGTGATTGCGGCGATTACGTCATGCACCAATACATCGAACCCAAGCGTATTGGTTGCGGCGGGCCTTGTTGCGCGCAAGGCGAATGCATTTGGTTTGCGTCCCAAGCCATGGGTGAAGACATCGTTAGCGCCGGGGTCACAGGTTGTGACTGATTATCTGGATCGCGCCGGCCTGACCGCTGATCTGGATGCGGTAGGGTTTAACTTGGTCGGCTATGGCTGCACGACCTGCATCGGAAACTCCGGTCCATTGGCGGAGCCGATTTCGGCTGCGATTAACGGCCATGACATTGTCGCCGCCTCGGTCATTTCGGGTAACCGCAACTTTGAAGGCCGCGTGTCACCCGATGTGCGCGCGAACTTCTTGGCCTCACCGCCATTGGTTGTCGCTTATGCGCTGAAGGGCACAGTGACCGAAGACTTCACCACCACGCCGATTGGTCAAGCGACCGACGGCTCGGACGTTTTCTTGCGCGATATCTGGCCCACCAACCAAGAAGTGCATGATGTCATGACCGCAAACATCGACCGTTCGATGTTCACCGCGCGTTATGCCACGGTCTATGAAGGCGATGCGCATTGGCAGAAGATTCAGGTCGAAGGTTCGGACACCTATCAATGGCGCGCCGGGTCGACCTATGTCACCAATCCGCCCTATTTTGAAGGCATGAGCATGACGCCAGCCCCAGTGATGGATATCATCGAGGCAAAGCCGCTGGCGATCTTGGGCGATTCCATCACCACCGACCATATTTCGCCTGCCGGAAGCATCAAGGCAGACAGCCCTGCCGGAAAATTCCTGATGGAGCATCAGGTTAGCAAGGCAGACTTCAACAGCTACGGCGCGCGGCGCGGCCACCATGAAGTCATGATGCGCGGCACCTTCGCCAATATCCGCATCAAAAACGAAATGGTCCCCGGCATTGAAGGCGGCATGAGCAGCTACCATGGCGAAGTCATGCCCATCTACGACGCCGCCATGAAGCATAAAACCGACGGCACGCCCTTAGTGGTCATCGCTGGCAAGGAATATGGCACCGGTTCCTCACGCGATTGGGCCGCCAAGGGGACTAACCTGCTCGGCGTCCGCGCCGTCATCGTCGAAAGCTTTGAACGCATCCACCGTTCGAACTTGGTTGGCATGGGCGTATTACCTTTGCAGTTTATGGAAGGCGAAAGCCGCGTCACTTTGGGCTTAACCGGTGACGACAGCTTCACGATCACCAGCGTTGGAATGCTTCAGCCGCGCCAGACGGTCAACGTCATGGTCACCCGCAAGGATGGCAGCACCTTCAACTTCGACACCTTGTGCCGCATCGACACCGCGAACGAGGTCGAATATTTCATGAACGGCGGCATCTTGCATTATGTGTTGCGGAAGCTGGCGGCCTAAACCCGTTTTAAGATCGACAGCGCCGCTTTCAAATGCGGCGCGTCGATCATTTTACCGCCGATTTGCAAAACACCCGCTCCGGGGTTGGCGGCGAATGCATCAACGATGGATTGGGCATGCGCGAGCTGCGCGGGCGAGGGCGTAAAGCCAGCGTTAATCGACGCAACCTGCGATGGATGAATGGCGAGCATCCCGTTAAAGCCATCCCGCGCGGCGCGGGCGACATAGGCCCATAGCCCAGCCGCGTCGCTGATATTCGGAAACACCGTATCAATCGCCGATACCCTCGCCGCATGGGCCGCAAAAAGCGTAAGCGACCGGACCATTTCATACGGCGCAGTATAGCTGCCGTCCGCCTCGCGCGCAGTCGCTGCGCCAATAGCAGCGGGTAAATCCTCCGCGCCCCAGCTTACCCCAGCGAGATAGTGTGCGACCTCACGCAAGCTGCCGAGGTCAAACACCGCGCCCGGCGTTTCGGTCGCGATTGGCAAGATCGGCGGGGCTTCGCTGTCCTGACTATCGGCCACTGCCGCAGCTTCGGCGCGTAGCCAATGGACCGAGCGCGCGCCCTCTGCCTTGGGCAACAATAGGCCATCTGGCATATAGGGCAGCACTGACGCGAGATCGTCATGCGTCAAATGGCTATCCTGCGGGTTGACCCGGACGAACACCGGCACTGGCCGGTCGCCCGACAGATATTCCGCCGCCGCCTCGCGTGCGACCACCTTGCGGTCAAGCGCAACCGAGTCTTCAAGATCAATGATGATCGCATCGGCACCGCTGGCGGCGGCCTTGGCAAAGCGGTCAGGCCGGTCACCCGGGACGAAAAGGAGCGAGCGGAGTTTCATGGAGGCGACGCCTTTCAACTTCACCGTAGCCCTGAGCCTGTCGAAGGGCGCTTATCGGTGGGGCGTGCTTCGACAGGCTCAGCACTATGGTCTAGGGTCAGGACCTATTAAATCCACCTTCGCGGCGTCAAAATGGCAAAGATATCGAAGGAAAATGTCCGCTGCAGGCAGTTATTCTGCCTGCAAGGGCATTTTGCTTTGAGATCAAAGCCATTTTGACGTCCTTCGGATTTGACCCATTTTGTCCATTGCCACGTTAGCAAGCTTGGACTTAGAACCACTAATTCCTGCGCCTGCCGCCTTGCACTGAACAAAATGGCCTCAAACCGCGAAGGTGGATTTAATAG
>JBILLO010000143.1:0-2937 GCA_044376035.1 Sphingorhabdus sp. | reverse complement strand
AAAAGGCCATGGCCGCGATCTTGGTACACATGGCGGTTTTGTGTTCTACACCAATTTTGAAAGCCGCAAGGCCACGCAATTGTCGGACAATGCGCAGGTCGCTTTGCTGTTTCACTGGAAATCTTTACGGCGGCAAATTCGTATTGAGGGCGCGGCCACTCCCGTCGACGACGCGACCGCTGATGCCTATTTTGCCACGCGTTCACGCAATTCGCAGCTTGGCGCTTGGGCGTCCGACCAGTCGCGCCCGCTTGCCGACCGCGCCACGTTTGAAGCGCGCTTTGCCGAAATGGAGGCGCGTTTTGACGGCCAAGACGTCCCTCGCCCACCACATTGGTCCGGCTGGATGGTGAACCCAAAGCGTATCGAATTCTGGCAGGACCGTGAATTCCGCCTGCACGAACGCTGGCTGTATCAACGCGATGGCGACGGCTGGACAAGCGGTATGCTCTACCCATGATATTAAAACGATGAGCCTAGGGCATAACCAATATGCGCATGGTGACTTAACCAAGCGCGCCGCCATAGCCAGCGTATCGATGGCTTTGTTTCTGCTGGCGCTTAAGATATTTGCGGCAACCGAAACCGGGTCGGTTGCGTTGCTGGCCTCATTGGCGGACACAGGCTTTGATGTTTTGGCATCCTTGCTGACCCTGTTCAGCGTCCGTTATGCCGCCATGCCCGCTGATGATGACCACCGGTTCGGCCATGGCAAGGCAGAGGCGCTGTCTGCGCTGTTTCAGGTGATATTGATCACCGTATCGGCCATATTTATCGCATGGCGCGCCATTACGCGCTTGGGCACGCAGGAACAGACCGCGCATCCCGAATATGGCATTGGCGTTTCGGTCATTGCCATCGTCGCAACCTTGGGATTGTTGGGCTATCAACGGCACGTGGTCCGCAAAACCGGGTCGGTCGCGATTCAAGCCGACCATGTGCATTATCAAAGCGACCTTTTGCTCAATTTGGCGGTGATCGTTGCAATACTGCTCGACAGCATGCTGAATGTGCGGGGGGCCGATCCTTTATTTGGAATTGCGATTGCCGCTTGGTTGTTGTGGGGCGCCTATCGCGCCGCGCAGCTAGCGCTTGACCAATTGCTGGACCGCGAATGGCCAGAGGAGAAACGCCAGCGTTTCATTGAAGTCGCGCTGCGCCATCCTGAATTGCGCGGTATTCATGACATGCGCACCCGTTCCAGCGGCGTGCATGATTTCTGCCAATTCCATGCATGGGTTGACCCGAATATGACGGTTGCGGCAGCCCATGATATCATGGACGAGTTGGAACAAGCGTTGATGGACGCATTTCCGGGCGTTGAAGTCTTGATTCACCCGGACCCCGAAGGCCATAAGGACGAGATGGGCTATATCCCGTCAGAAACGATTGCGCATGGAGGAGGGCACCGATGACTGAACTGCCATATTATCACGTAGACGCCTTTGCTGACCGCCCCTTCACCGGCAATCAGGCCGCCGTGATGCCGCTTTCGGAATATTTGGATGACGCCGTGCTGCAGGCGATTGCGGAGGAGAATAACTTCGCAGAAACCGCCTTTTATGTCCCCGACGCAACGGGCGCGGCGGATTATGAACTGCGTTGGTTTACACCTGAGGTGGAAATTCGCCTCTGCGGCCATGCGACATTGGCGAGCGGGCATATCATTTTGAGCCAAAACCCTGCGCTTGAACGCGTAACGTTGCGCACGCGCAAAGCGGGGATATTGGAAGTGCGCCGCGAAGGTGATGCTTATGCTGTCGCCCTGCCCGCCATTTCGACCGAAGAAGTCGACAATCCAGACATGATGGCCGCGATGGGCGGCACACCATTGTCGATGCGCAGCAACCCCGACAGCTATAATATGTTCGTCTATGCGACCGCTGCCGAGATATTGGCGCTTAAACCCGATTTGAAGGCGCTCGCGACGTTGGTGAATAAGAGCTTCACCGCCACCGCACGCGGCGACGACACCGACATCGTCAGCCGCGTATTCGTTCCCGGTGCAGGCATCGATGAAGACAGCGTCACGGGCAGCGCCCATGCGGTGATCGTGCCATATTGGGCAACGGTGCTTGGCCGCGACAGCTTTACCGCCTATCAGGCATCGGCGCGTGGCGGATATTTGGGCTGCCAATTAGAGGGCGACAAAGTTTGGTTGTCAGGCCATTGTTTTACGGTAGTAAAGGGTGTGTTCAGCTTGCGCTGATCATTAACGACATTCCATAGTTTAAAGGATCATTTATGCTGAAGTCATTCGCCGTCTTATCGGCACTCCTGCTTTCAACCGCCGTCATGGCGCAAGATTTACCACCGCCCCCACCAAGCGGTGGCGGACCACAGCCAGAGCAGATTTTCGCGTTTCTCGATGCCAATAAGGATGGCTTCATTGCCAGAGATGAGGCGCAAGGCCCGTTGGTTCAATATTTTGCGAATATCGATGCCGATAAGGACGACAAGATTTCAATGGAAGAATTGAAAACCGCTATGGCCGCAATGCGTCCACCAGAGCCCACACAAAACGGCAGCCAATAATCACTGCCTGATTTGTAACCACATAAAACGCGCGGGAAGCCAATGGGCCTCCCGCGCGTTTTTGCTTATATATTTGCCGATTAAGCGACGGTAGCCTTGCGGATTACACCTGGGTTCGCAGGTGGCTCACCCTTTGGCAAAGCGTCAACATGCTCCATGCCGCTGATCACTTGGCCCCAGACGGTGTACTGACGGTCCAAGAAGCTGGCATCGTCAAAGCAGATGAAAAACTGGCTGTTGGCGGTATTCGGATCATTGGTCCGCGCCATGGAACATACGCCGCGCACATGTGGTTCCGCGTTAAATTCCTGCTTCAGATTTGGCTTCGAAGAACCGCCCATGCCAGTGCCATTGGGACAACCGCCCTGCGCCATGAAGCCGGGGATGACGCGGTGGAACTTC
>JBILLO010000002.1:0-29126 GCA_044376035.1 Sphingorhabdus sp. | reverse complement strand
CTCGGCACATAATTGCAGGAAACGTTCCAACCGCGCGGAGCTATGCTCTGGGCCTTGGCCTTCATATCCATGCGGCAACAGCATCACCAGACCATTGGCGCGGAGCCATTTGGCTTCACCCGACGCAATAAACTGGTCGATCATCGTCTGTGCGCCATTCACGAAATCGCCAAACTGCGCTTCCCAAAGGACTAAAGTTTTCGGCTCCGCACCAGCATAGCCATATTCGAAGCCCAACACGCCAAATTCGGACAAGGGGCTGTCGAGAATTTCAAACCGCCCATGTGGTAATGTTGAAAGCGGCACATATTTTTCTTCGGTTGTCTGATCGACCCAAACACCGTGCCGCTGGCTGAAGGTGCCGCGACCTGAATCCTGGCCCGACAAACGCACGCCATAACCTTCGGTAAGTAGCGACCCGAACGCAAGCGCTTCGCCCGTTGCCCAATCGAAATTCTCGCCAGAGGTGAACATCGTTTTCTTGGCATCCAGCACGCGGCTTAATGTCGGATGGATGTTGTGGCCCTCGGGCACGGTCGTCAGCGTGCGACCAAGACTGTCGAACAATTTGCGTGTCATGCCCGTTGGCACGTTACGCCGAGCCGTTTCGGGATCAGCGGGCTTGGATAGGCCTGACCAACGGCCACCAAACCAATCGGCAGCGTTCGCTTTATAGTCTGCGGCACTGGCAAATTCCTGCTCAAGCGCTTGGACAAAGCGCATCGCGTGTTCATTTGACCAATTGGTGTCGATCACGCCTTCGGCTTCAAGGCGCTGTGCGTAAAGAGCACTTACGGCGGGATGGTTCTTGATGACTTTATACATCAATGGCTGCGTGAACCCGGGCTCATCGCCTTCATTATGGCCAAAGCGGCGGTAGCACCACATGTCGATGACGATGTCGCGGTGGAATGTTTGGCGAAATTCGATCGCAATCTTGCACGCGAACGTCACCGCTTCTGGATCATCGCCATTGACGTGGAAAATCGGCGCCTGAACACCCTTTGCCACGTCGGAAGGATAAGGCGATGACCGCGCATATTGCGGGCTAGTGGTAAAACCAACTTGGTTGTTGACGATGAAGTGCAAGCAACCACCCGTATTATACCCACGGATGCCAGAGAAGCCGAGGCATTCCCACACAATGCCCTGGCCAGCAAAGGCGGCATCGCCATGCAGCAGAACTGGCAACACTTGCTCATGCTTGCCCAAGTCGTCACGCGCCGTCTGGTTGGCGCGCACCTTGCCCAAGACGACGGGGTTTACGGCCTCAAGGTGCGACGGGTTTGGGACAAGGCTCATATGCACCTTGATGCCGTCAAATTCGCGGTCGGTGCTGGTGCCCAGATGGTATTTCACATCGCCTGAACCACCGACATCATCGGGGTTGGCGCTGCCGCCTGAAAATTCATGGAAGATGATCCGATAGGGCTTGGCCATAACGTTGGCGAGCACGTTCAAACGGCCACGATGCGGCATACCATAGACGATTTCACGCACGCCAAGCTGGCCACCATATTTGATAACAGCTTCCAGCGCCGGTATCATGGACTCGCCGCCATCAAGGCCGAAACGCTTCGTCCCTACATATTTGCGGCCAAGAAATTTCTCATATTGCTCGGCTTCGATTACTTTGCCGAGAATGGCCTTCTTGCCCTCGGGCGTGAACTGGATGGCGGCGTCCTTGCCTTCCATCCGTTCCTGCAGGAATCGGCGCTCTTCGACGTCGGAAATATGCATATATTCAAGGCCGACCGGCCCGCAATAATTGGTGCGCAGCGTATCGACCAGCTCGCGCACCGTAGTCCACTCAAGCCCAAGTGTGCCACCAACATAAACGCGCTTGTCGAGGTCGGCGCCGGAAAAGCCGTGATATTCGGGCGTCAGGTCCGCAGGGATATCCTGCTTCGACAGGCCAAGTGGATCAAGATTGGCGGCCAGATGCCCGCGCACCCGATATGTGCGCACCAACATCATCGCGCGGATAGAATCGCTTGCTGCTGCAACCGCGTCGGCCTCCGCCATCGGCTTGCCTGCCGCCTTTGCCGCCGCCTTCACCTCGACCGCCATCTGCGTGGGGTCAAGCGACGCGGTCAAATCGTCCGTCGTCGACAATGGCCAGTTGGCACGTTCCCAACTCGGACCGCGTTCTATTTCGAAATCCTGGTTTTCTATGCCCATAAAACACCTCGTGTGCCCCGGCGAACGCCGGGGTCCAGCCTTAAACTAATGACTCGTACAGATCAGCCCAGTCGGGGTTCATCTCTTCAATCTCACGCAGCTTCCAAAGCCGCTTCCAACTTTTCATCTGCACTTCACGCCGGCGCGCATCGTGCAGATTTTCAAACATTTGATACCAAACAAGCATTTTGCACCCATATTGCTTGGTAAAGCCATCGATCAGACCGTTGCGATGCTGAAAGCACCTTTGTTGTAACTGGCTCGTGGCACCGAGATAGATAGTGCCGTTCCGCTTGTTTGCCATGATGTAAACATAACCCGGCTGATTCATTTTTTAGTTGACCGATGTGTTCCCCAGCGAAGGCTGGGGTCCAGAACCAAAACAACACAAACCAAACACCATCGCCTTCTCTACTCGGCTGGACCCCGGCCTGCGCCGGGGAACACAGGGGAGTGTAGTTAGGCGCATTAATGCTTAACCCTTCAACACCTCGACCAATGTCTTGCCGAGCAAGGATGGCGATGGCGATACGCGGATGCCCGCGGCCTCCATCGCTGCAATCTTGCTTTCGGCGTCGCCCTTGCCACCCGAAACGATTGCGCCAGCATGGCCCATACGGCGGCCTGGAGGCGCAGTGCGTCCGGCGATGAAGCCAGCCATTGGCTTTTTGCGGCCCTTTTTGGCTTCGTCGATTAGGAACTGTGCGGCTTCTTCTTCCGCGCTACCGCCGATTTCACCGATCATGATGATCGACTTGGTGGCATCATCGGCCAAGAACAATTCAAGGCAATCAATGAAGTTGGTGCCGTTAACCGGATCGCCGCCAATGCCGACCGCCGTGGTCTGGCCAAGGCCTTCGGCGGTTGTCTGGAACACCGCTTCATAGGTCAATGTGCCCGAACGCGACACAACGCCGACTGAGCCTGCCGAAAAAATGCTGCCGGGCATGATACCGATTTTGCATTCACCTGGCGTCAAAACGCCGGGGCAGTTTGGACCGATCAGGCGCGATTTTGAACCCGAAAGCGCGCGCTTCACCTTCACCATGTCAAGCACCGGAATGCCTTCAGTGATGCAGACAATCAACGGGATTTCCGCGTCAATGGCTTCAAGGATTGAGTCCGCTGCAAAGGGTGGCGGCACATATACAACCGAGGCGTCGGCTCCGGTCGCTTGCTTGGCCTCAAGCACCGTATCGAACATCGGCAGGCCGATATGGGTTGTCCCACCCTTGCCCGGCGTAACCCCGCCGACCATCTGCGATCCATAAGCCAGCGCCTGTTCAGTGTGGAATGTACCCGTCGCGCCGGTCATGCCCTGCGTGATGATTTTGGTGTTTTTGTTAACTAGGATGCTCATTATGATGCCTGTCTTCTCAACATAGTTGTAATTGCGATGCTTGGTGATTTCCGTGACCCGGTAGGTCGGATCAAATAAATCTGTTGTCCTTTGATCATCACCACGCCCCCATCTTGGGGCACTTCTTTTTCAGGGGCGACCTGCATGCGGAGCTGCTTAAGGGTAGTTGCAAAATCGGCTACCTTTTTCAAACCGGCTGTTACCGAGCAGTTACCGTCAAGCACCATAAGTAAACTGCGATTATTGCTATGGCCTAATATAGTCATGCCCATATCAATGGGCTGACCATCTTTGTTTGAAGCGGTGGCTGGATGCCAGCCAAGAGCTTCAGCTACGGCTGCGTCGGTCGGTGCTTGCTGTGATATTGCCACACAAGCCATCGTTGCGCTGACAATATCATCGGAACTGGCGGGCCGAAGCGCCGGGTACGCGGATCCCGCCATGCCTATCAACAACGGCAGGAGAAAAAGGCGAAATCGTTTCACGGAAGGTTACTGTCGATGGCCTTACACGCCACCAGAAGTTCCTTAACCGCATCTACGCTGACGGCGAGGTTGGATTTCGCTTCGTCATCGAGAGCAATCTCGACAATCTTCTCAACGCCGCCTGCACCGATCATCACCGGAACACCGACATAGAGATTGTCGACGCCATATTGGCCAGTCAGATGGACTGCCGCTGGAAGGACGCGTTTTTGATCGTAGAGATAGGCTTCGGCCATTGCGATGCCGCTGGTGGCGGGTGCGTAATAAGCCGATCCGGTTTTCAGCAGAGCGACGATTTCGCCACCGCCGCTGCGCGTGCGTTGGACAATCGCGTCAATGCGTTCCTGCGTCGACATGCCCATCGCGATCAGGTCAGGCACCGGAATGCCGGAGACGGTTGAATATTGAATGACAGGCACCATCGTGTCGCCATGACCACCGAGCACGAAGCTCGTTACGTCCTTCACCGACACCTTGAATTCATCGGCGAGGAAATGGCTGAAACGTGACGAGTCCAGCACGCCGGCCATGCCGACGACCATATGGTGCGGAAGGCCGGAAAATTCGCGCAAGGCCCATACCATCGCGTCGAGCGGGTTGGTGATGCAGATGACAAATGCGTTTGGCGCGTTGGCAGCGATGCCTTCACCGACCGCCTTCATCACCTTCAGGTTGATGCCCAACAAATCATCGCGGCTCATGCCCGGCTTGCGCGCGACGCCAGCGGTGACGATGATGACGTCAGCGCCTGCGATATCGGCATAGTCATTGGTGCCGGTGATTGTGGCGTCAAAACCTTCAACCGGGCCGCATTGCGACAGATCCAGCGCCTTGCCTTGAGGAACGCCTTCGACAACGTCGAAAAGGACGATGTCACCAAGACCCTTTAATGCTGCGAGATGGGCGAGGGTGCCGCCGATATTACCGGCGCCGATCAGTGCAATTTTCTTGCGAGCCATGAAAAACTGTCCTTCCCTTAGGGCTTTTTAGCGGAATTATCGCGGCGTTACGCCGAATCGATGTGGATAACAACCCAATAAAGTTTCAAAATAAGGGGTTTTTGTGATAACAGTTCGCAATAGCGTTAGTGGATGGACGTGTAGCCGTTACGTGCCAGCTACCCGCCGCAACATCTCCATCCAGATAGGCACCTGACCGTGAAATCCTTCGGCCCAGACGCGTTCATCTAACCCATGTGCGCCTTCCCGCTGACCAACTATGCCCCATAGGCCGCCAAAGCCATAAACGGGGATGCCGGCGGCGCGTAAAAATGCGCCATCGGTTGCGCCAGCCGACTGAAACGGCAGAACGGGCGCATTGGGGAAGCGCGTGGCAACCGCTGCCCTGTAGGCCTGCGTTATGTCGTCGCGCATGGGCGACGGTGCGGTTTCGGGGGTTTGTGATCCTTCGACCGCAGTAACAGTGACGTCTGGTCCCGACAGGGCCTGCAACTGCTGCCGCACGTCTTCGATCTTCACACTGGGAAAAATGCGGCAGTTCACATTGGCTTCGGCCTTTTGCGGCAGGGCGTTGGGCGCATGCCCGCCCGACAGCATCGTTGCAACACAGCGTGTGCGCGTGCTTCCGGGGTCCATAGCCTCCAAGAGGTCTGCGGTTTCGCGGTCCTGCGGGTCGGCCAGAAAGCGGCGTACCAATTCACCATATTGGCCGCTGTCACCCTTTGCGAGCATCTCGTAACTGGCACGTGTGGCGTCGTTGATCATGGCGGGGAAGCGGTGCCGTTCAATCGCCGTCAAGGCAGAGGCGAGCGCGTAGATGGCGTTATCAGGACGCGGCGCGCTGCTGTGCCCGCCGCGATTGACAGCCGTCAGACGGAAATCGGCGTAGGTTTTCTCTGCAATCTGAATGCCGAAACCTTCAACGCGCCCATCCGGAAAAACAGACCCGCCACCTGCATCACCATTCAACGCATATTCGGCGTCAATCAGGTCGCGCCATTCACCCGCCGCCCGCCGGGCTCCATTGCCGACGGTTTCTTCGTCCCCGGTAAACAGGACTATGATATCGCGCGTTGGCGCAAACTTTTCCGCGCGTAGATATTGCAGGGCAAGGACAATACCCGTCAACGCAGCCTTATTATCATTCGAGCCACGACCAAGATAATAGCCGCCTTCTTCACGGAACTGGAACGGCGGATATTTCCAATCGCTTGCCTTGGCCGCAACGACATCCATATGCGCCATCAGCAATATGGGCTTTTTGCCCGACGGCTTGGCTGCGGGCCAGCGCGCGATTAATGTCTGGGTATTATCATGATCTTTGACGATGACATTATTGATTCCCGCCTTGCGGAATTCTGACGTTAATAGGCTGGTCAGCTTTTTGAATTCCGCAGGTTGTCCCTCCACTGTCGGAATTTCGACAATCTTTGCAAACAGGTCACGCTCGGCTGCATGCTGCGCACTTGGCGCTTGCGCGTTTGCAGTAGTGGTTAGCGCCAACAAGCCAGCCAATAATAAAGTCTTCCGTCCCATCATCTCTCTCTCCCGTGTTTGGCGATGTTAGCGCGGACCATGCCCCTCCGCCAGATAATCCTCCGACTGCATTTCCATCAGGCGCGATACGGTACGGTCAAATTCAAACCGCCCGTCGCCTTTCGGGTATAAATGGTCTGGCTCCGCGTCAGCGCTGGCCAGAAATTTTACCCGATATTCGTACAATGCATCGATCAACGTCACAAAGCGCGCAGCCTCGTTTCGATTATGGGGTCCCAAAACGGGTATACCAACCATGATGACCGTATGGAAACGCCGCGCGATGGCAAGGTAATCCGCCGCGCCGCGTGCTTGGGCGCAGAGGCGCTTGAACGAAAATACCGCAACGCCTTTCAGCGCCTTTGGCACATGCAATATACGTCCGCCGCCGACGTCCATTTCCAAGGTCGGCACATGCGCGCGGTCTTCGGGTGGATAGTCGGTCATTTTGAAAAAGGTTTGGGACAACGCTGCCGTTGCCGCAGGGCCATTGGGCACGAGCCAGATTTGAGCGCTACCCAATCGATCGCGTCGGTAATCGGTTGGCCCATCCAGCGCGACGATATCGAGGCTTTCCTTCACAAGCGCGATGAAGGGCAGAAACAATTGCCGGTTCAGGCCATCTTTATACAGATCATCAGGGTGACGGTTCGACGTGGTCACTAAGGTAACACCTGCCGCAATCAGGCCGGAAAAGAGCCGCGACATTATCGCTGCGTCCGCCATATTGTTCACGACCATTTCATCAAAGCATAACAGCCGCGCTTCGTCGGCCAACGCCGCAACGATGGGGGGGATCGGGTCGCCTTTTTCCTTCACACGCTCGGCCCTCAACCGCGCATGAATATCGATCATGAATTCATGGAAATGCGCGCGGCGCTTATGCTGGATGTGCACACTGTCGAAAAACAGGTCCATCAACATGGATTTACCACGCCCGACACCGCCCCAAAGATAGAGCCCACGGGCAGGGTCAGGCTTGCGCCGCAAAAACCCCCAAATCGTGCCTCCACGCGGTGGAACCGCCTCCAGCCCCGCCTGAACCTTGGCAAGTGCGGCGATTGCACGCGCTTGATCGGCATCCGCTTTTAGCTCGCCTGCTGTAACTAGCGCTTCATATCGACCGGTGACATTGACCATAAACGACGCCATTTTGGATCACGCAGAGGCGCAGAGGACGCGCAGTGGACAGGCTACTCGGAAACTCCGCGTCCTCTGCGCCTCTGCGTGAAAAATCATCTTGTGGTCGGCTTTCGGATGGTACCCGAAAAGGCAGCGACGCGTGAATCGCCCTGCATCACAATGCCACGCATGAACAATAATCGGCCAGTTTCCTTCAGGAGCTCAACTTCTGCCTCAAGCGGTTCGCCGATGACGCCAGCGCCAATGAATTGCACGGAGAGGTCTAAAGTGACTGCTGCGCCAGCCTCAATCAGGCCGAACATTCGGGACGCGCCGAACATGGCCACGTCAATAAAGCCAAGCGTAACGCCGCCATGCACCGCGTTGCGCAAATTGCTGTGCCGGTGTTCGGGATACATACGCAAACGCGCCTTGTTATCCCCATCGCTGCGGACCAGCATTTTGCCAAGCACCGTGCCATTGTAACGGCTGGCGTCGGTCATCTGCCAGTTCAGCCAGCCCGGATTATCGGGGTCGGGGCTGCTGTCAAAAGCGGGTGTATCCAACGACAATCCTAACCGATCAGGGCCTTATGGCGACTTGAAACGCTTACAGGTGGCGTTCAGCGACCATCTTTTTCGTTTCTGCAATGGCCTTTGCCGGGTTCAGGCCCTTGGGGCAGGCGTTGGCGCAGTTCATGATCGTGTGGCAACGATATAGGCGGAAAGGATCTTCCAGCTCGTCGAGGCGCTCACCCGTCATTTCATCGCGGCTGTCGGCCAACCAGCGATAGGCTTGCAGCAAAATGGCTGGTCCTAAAAACTTGTCGCTGTTCCACCAATAAGAAGGGCAGCTGGTCGAGCAACATGCACACAAGATGCACTCATACAGGCCGTCAAGCTTGGCGCGGTCCTCTGGTGATTGCAGGCGTTCCTTACCCGATGGTTCGGGCGTTACCGTTTGCAGCCAAGGTTTGATCGACGCATATTGCGCATAGAAATGCGTGAAGTCAGGAACAAGGTCCTTGATGACTTCCATATGCGGCAACGGGGTTATGGTAACCTCGCTTTTGCAATCTTCAATCGCGGTGGTGCAGGCAAGGCCGTTTTTGCCATCGATGTTCATCGAACACGAACCACAAATACCTTCGCGGCATGACCGACGGAAGGTCAGCGACGAATCCTGCTCACCCTTCATCTTGATCAGCGCGTCGAGTACCATTGGGCCGCAATTGTCGGTATCCACCTCGAACGTGTCGTAACGTGGGTTCTCGCCGCTATCTGGATCATAGCGATATACCTTGAATTTTTTGGTCTTACCGCTGGTTTTGGCGGCGTGAACAGTGCCCTTCTGGACTTTGCTGTTCTTGGGAAGAAAGAAATCGGCCATATCAATATCCTGTGGACGCTAACAACTTAGTATTCCGTGTCAGCTAATGCCCTAACCAAGCGATAAAGCAATCACAAGCCCTCAACTGCGTCTTGTCTGATTGCCTTTTCTGCAAGTCGCACGCGCAGCTTGTCAATTTTGCGGCCATCCATGTCCACCACTTCAAAGCGCCAGCCTTGGTCCGTGAACGCCTCCCCTTCCGAAGGCAAATGCCGCAATATGTGCAAAACATGTCCGGCCGCCGTTGCGTAATCGCGATCCTCTGGCAGGTCGATGGACAATGCCTCGGCCATTGCATCGGCGGACATTGAACCAGATACCAGCATTGATCCGTCATCCAACGTTATGATATTTGGGGCGCTGCCCTGTGCTTGGTCAGACGCGAATTCGCCCGCAATGGCCGCCAAAAGGTCATTTGGCGTCACGATACCTTCGAAATGGCCATATTCATCATGCACCAAAAGCATTGGCACATCAGATGAGCGCAAAATTTCAAGCGCGTCCATGGCATCCAGCTGATCCGGAATGATCTCGGCACGGCGCATCAACCTGCGAATGTCGAGCGGTTCGCCGCGAATTTGCGCCGCGACGATGTCGCGTGATTGAACGACACCAATAATGTCGTCGCCATCTTCGCCCGTAACCGGCAGCCGCGTGTGCAGCGAATTCAACAGCGAATCGCGCACAGCTTCTTCGGAAGCATCGGCAGAAATGCGATCGACGTCGGTGCGCGGAGTCATGACTTCACGCACCGGCCGGTCGGCAAGACGGACTACACCTGCAATGACCTTATGCTCATGCTCCTCAATGATGCCTGCGTGCGTGGCTTCAGCAAAGACCATGCGCAATTCTTCGGCACTCAGCGCGTCGCGGGTGTCGCGGCGCAGCCCAAGCGCGCGAAAGATGGTCGCGCTTGATCTGTCGAGCGTCCACACTATTGGCGCAGTGATTCGCGCAAGCAACTCCATCGGCCCAGCCATGATAACGGCGATTCGCTCAGGCGCGATAAGCGCAAATTGCTTTGGCACAAGCTCGCCCACCACCAAGGATGCATAAGTTGTGATGCTGATAACAATGCCAAAGCCCAAGGTTTCGGACCATTCAGGGTCAACGCCCAACACAGCAATGCGCTCGGCAATTGGCGCGCCTAAGGTCGCCCCTGAATATGCGCCATTTATAATGCCGATCAGCGTGATGCCGATTTGCACTGTAGACAGAAATTTTCCGGGGTCCCGCCCCAACCGCAGCGCCGCCGACGCGCCGCGCTTGCCGTCTTCGGCCATGGCTTTTAACTTGGCTGTGCGAGCAGACACAATGGCGAGTTCCGACATGGCGAACACACCGTTCAAGGCGATGAGCGCCAATATCGTTGCGGCATCAAACCACGGGAAAGGGTCAAGAGGTTCCATAAGGAACTTTGCGCCATAATGCCCAAAATGGGTGTTTGGCAACAAAATGCGCAAAAATGCGTTAAGGTAACTTGATGCAACCGATAGAAATAATCATCGTACGTTCATCATGGGTGCGGTTTAAACGGCGCCTTAGTTGAAAGGGAATATAATGAAAAAGAACCAGACGATTTCGCTGATACTGCTGGCGGCAATGCTTCCATTGTCTGCTTGTGTGACGGATCCTGAAACCGGGAACCGCACTATTTCTAAAGCCGCTATTGGCGGCGTTGGTGGGGCATTGGGCGGCTATCTGCTTGGCGACCTGATCGGGGGACGCCGTGACCGCACGGAAAAGATCGTGGGCGCTGGAATTGGCGCATTGGCAGGTGCCGGCGTCGGCTATTATATGGACGAACAAGAAAGAAAGCTGCGTCAGCAAACCGCGGGCACAGGAATCAATGTCATTCGCGATGGCAACAACCTTGTCCTTGATATGCCATCAGAAATCACCTTTGGCGTCGATAGCTCGAGCATTGATGCTGGCTTTCGTAATACGCTTGATCAGGTGGCGTCGACACTGACACAATATGAAAAAACTTATGTCGATGTCATGGGCCACACAGATTCCACCGGATCGGACGCCTATAATCAGGCATTGTCCGAACGCCGTGCATCTGCGGTCGCTGATTATTTGTCGTCACGCGGTGTGCAATCCGCGCGCTTGGCAACCCGTGGTTATGGCGAGAGCCAGCCAAAGGCGAGCAACCTTGATGCAGCGGGGCGTTCGGCCAACCGTCGCGTTGAAATCCGACTTGTTCCGGTAACGTAAGCATATTCGGGTTTTAGACGGCAACGCCCTGTAGCATTTTGGGCAACGCGCCGCTTTCGCCTCGCGCCTCGGCCATGAAAAAGGCCTTGGCCGGGGCAGCGCGTTGCACCATCGCCATCCCGAAGCGCCGCACCGCCGATGCGGTTTTCCCGGGAATGGAAAACAACCGGTTCAGCCCGTCTGTCGAAACCGCGATCAGCAACGTGTCGATACTGCGCCACCGGCCATAACGATCAAGCAACTGCGCATCGCCAAAGTCGAGACCTAGCCGCATGCCGTCCACCAGCACCTCAGTTAATGCCGCGACATCGCGCAGGCCCAGATTCAGCCCTTGCCCCGCTATGGGGTGAATGCCGTGCGCACTATCGCCGATCAGCACCATGCGTTCCGCCGTAATTGACGCAGCATGGTGGAAACCCAGTTTATAGGACGACAAAGGCGCGGACAATTCGACCTTGCCTAACAATCCGCCCATGCCCTTTTCCAATTCAGCCGCATAGCCGCGCGGGGATAGCTTTAGGTAGCCAGCAGCATCCTTGGACTCAACGGACCAGACAAGCGCCGAACGGTGGCGGCCATGTTCGTCGTCCAACATAGGCAGAACGGCAAAGGGCCCTGTGGGGTAAAAAATTTCATAGGCGATATTGTTGTGCGGCAGTTCATGATAAATCGCGCCAACAATCGCGTGATGCGCATATTGCCAATGCGCAATGGGGATTCCGGCCTCTTCGCGGGTCTCACTTTTGCGGCCTTCGGCAACGATCATCAGGTCTGCGGTCAGCACTTTTCCATCTTCAAGCGTTACTGTCGCTGCGCCAGCATCCCGCGATTTATCGATAATGTTTGCCGGCATGTGCAGTTGGATTGCCGCATGTTCTTGCGCGGCCTTGTAAAGCACAGCGCGCAAATAACGGCTTTCAAACATCTGACCTAAAAACCCATCATCTTCGGCTGGCGCAAAATCGAGTGACCCTGGTTTTAGCCCGTCGCTTACCCAGATCTTTTGAATAGGGCAGCCCTTGCCAGCCAAAGCATCGCCAAGGCCCATCGCTTCAAATAATTTATAGCTTGAGCTTGAGATCGCGAAGGTCCTGCCGTCAAAGCCCGCCTCTAACATGCTGGCCTGGTCTGCGCGGTCAATGACATGGCTCGTAATGCCTTGTGCCGCCAGCGCCAGAGCTTGCGTGAGACCAATGAGGCCACCACCGATGATGATTACGTCTGCCTTGTTTTTCATTTCCTCCTTATGCCCCAACAAAGCGCGGGATTCAAAGGAGGATTTTGACCGTATAAAAGCATTCACGCGCCCCTTTTGCCCTGTAATACTTGACGAGGAGTCCGCTGACGCCGAAAAGGGGCGCATTCGGTCCTTTGCGACTTCATACATATCGGCATTCGTAACATGGCCTTGCGCGTTTCAAAATTTAGCCCGAAATCGAACCTCACCAATTGGCGTCAGATGATACGCGCCTCATTGATTCGCAGCGGCGCGCTGTTCGGTGCGGCGGCGTTAGGACTGTTCGGTCTTTTCTTCGGGCTTGCGGTGCTCAGCTATTCGGCAGGCGACGCCGCATTTAACAGCGCAGCGGCAGATGTGCAGCACAACTGGATGGGGCAAAGCGGTGCCTATTTTGCAGATGCGATGCTTTTCCTGTTCGGCATACCAGCGATATTCTTGTTGCCGCTGATTTTGGTGTTTGCGCGCCGATTGTGGCGTGGTGTCCCGCAGCCACAATGGAAACGACAATTATCCCTATGCCTCATCGGGATGTTGTTGATCGGCTTTGGCATGGCCTACTGGCAGCATGGGAGTTACGTTGAACTTCCGGCGGGATGGGGCGGGTTGATTGCGTTGCTATTGGGCAATGCCGCCAGTGCGCTTATGAGCCAAATTCAGGGCATATTCGGTACATTGCTTCGGGTGTTCCTTATACTCGGCGCTTTGGTGGGCGGGGTAGCATTAGTCATTCGGTCGCTTCAGCTGGAACGGCCATTGTTGCGCATCCCGACACTGACGATGCCCAAATTTGGTGGCGCGAGCATTGGCATGTCGGCCTTTGCGGGCGATGATTTGCCTGCACCGCAGATTGTCGAGCCCAAGCCGCCACGCAAGGCCGTGGAACCAGATCAACGCAAGCCGCCGGTTATTGAGGACCGCACGCTCGCGCCCAAAAAAGCCGCTTTTTCCACTGGCGCGCGGCAAGGTGACTTTTTCGGCAGCTTTATCTTGCCATCGCTTGAGTTGCTCGATCCGCCACCTGCGATTTCAGTGCCTAAACTCGACAAGGCCGCGTTGGAAGCCAATGCACGGCTGCTGGAGTCGGTGCTGGATGACTTCCATGTAAAGGGACAGATTGTCGCCGTTCGTCCTGGCCCTGTCGTGACGATGTACGAGCTTGAGCCAGCGGCGGGTATCAAATCCAGCCGCGTCGTTCAGTTGGCCGAAGACATCGCGCGCAACATGTCCGCGCTGTCCGCGCGCGTCTCGACCATCCCGGGCCGGACAGTGATGGGTATTGAGCTTCCCAATGCACACCGGGAGGCCGTTGTGTTTCAGGAGATGGTGGGCTCGGACGCTTTTGCAGAGCAAAAGGGCGCGTTGCCGATAATCTTGGGTAAGAATATCTCCGGCGATCCCGTTATTGCTGACCTCGCGCCCATGCCACATCTGTTGGTCGCAGGGACCACCGGTTCGGGTAAATCAGTTGGCCTGAATTGCATGATCTTGTCGTTGCTCTATCGCCTGACACCTGACCAGTGCCGGATGATCATGATAGATCCCAAGATGCTGGAATTGAGCAGCTATGACGACATTCCGCATCTGCTATCACCTGTGGTGACTGAGCCTGCAAAGGCCATCCGCGCGCTGAAATGGGCAGTTGAGCAGATGGAGGAGCGGTACCGGATGATGTCCTCGCTTGGCGTGCGTAACCTTGCGAACTTCAACGAAAAAGTGCGCGGTGCAAAAGCAAAGGGCGCGCCACTGGGCCGCAAGGTGCAGATCGGTTATGACCCGATGACTGGCCAGCCACAATATGAGGAAGAAAGCCTCGCTTACGAACCCATGCCGCAGATTGTCATCATCGTTGATGAGTTGGCGGACTTGATGATGACGGCAGGCAAAGAGGTCGAATTCCTGATCCAGCGTCTGGCGCAAAAGGCGCGCGCTGCGGGGATTCACTTGATCATGGCTACGCAGCGGCCGTCGGTCGATGTTATCACTGGAGTCATAAAGGCAAACCTGCCCACCCGTATTTCTTTCCATGTTACGTCAAAAATCGACAGCCGGACCATTCTTGGGGAACAAGGCGCAGAACAGCTGCTGGGCAAGGGCGACATGCTCTATATGGCAGGTGGCCGTCATTTGACGCGTATTCACGGACCTTTTGTCTCCGACGATGAAGTGCGCCGCGTTGCAGACCATTGGCGCGGCCAAGGGCAGCCTGAGTATATTCAGGCCGTGACCGAAGAACCCGAAGACGGCGGTTTCGACTTTGGCGGCATGGGCGGCGACGACAGCGAAGAAGATTCGCAATATCGCAAAGCGTGCCAGATCGTGTTCGAAAGCCAGAAGGCCTCGACAAGCTGGATTCAACGGCAATTGCGCATCGGTTATAACAGTGCGGCACGGTTAATTGACCGGATGGAAGAAGACGGATTCGTCAGCGCGCCGAACCATATTGGCCGTCGCGAAGTGCTGCGCGACCGCAACGGCGAACCAGCTTAGCCATTAAGACGGGGTTCAAGGCAGTCCGGATAGTGATCGCCGTCACCCATCCCAAGGAAACAAAGATGACTTTTTCAAAATACGCCATGTTGTTCGCGCCGGTGGCGCTCGTTGCAACGACGCCGAGCCCTGCCGCCCAGTCCTCGTCGGAGCAGATGGCGCGGGTTGTGCAGCATATGAAGGCTGTGGGCACAATGTCCGCGAATTTCACGCAGACAGACCGGAGTGGCGGGACGCTGACTGGCAAGTTGCTGTTGAAGCGGCCTGGGCAAGTGCGGTTTGAGTATCAGAAAGACGTGCCCCTGCTGATTGTCGCCGACGGTCGTGCGCTGACGATGGTCGATTATGAGGTGAAGCAAGTCCAGCGCTGGCCGATCCGCAACAGTCCGCTGGCTGCGCTGCTTGACCCCGGTCAGGATCTTGCGCGCTTTGGCAAGATACTGCCTACCTCCACCAACGACGTTGTCAGCGTCGAAGTCCGCGATCCAAAGCGCCCCGAATATGGCACCATCACGATGATATTCGTGGACAAACCCGGTGCGCCGGGCGGATTGACTTTGAATGGCTGGGTCGCGCTCGATTCCAAAAACAATCGCACCACGATTCGACTCAACAATATTACCTATAACGGCGCGATCGCAAAAAACGCGTTCACTTGGAAAGATCCGCGGCCGGTCAGGCGAAAATCCTAACATCCGGCGATGAACCGAAGCGCACCACCGACAAGTTGCAGCGTGCGCCAATGTTGTTCATCTGAACGACAGGAACGAGACAGTATATATCATTATATCAGTGGCCGAATGATCGTGTGGTTTTCCCCCTGTTGCCCACGACTTTAATCATCGCTGATATCCGCGTGACGAACGCAAGCTTAGCCCTCATCCCAAATGCCCCCGGGGTGAGGGCTTTGCTTTTTTGTGGCAAATGCCTTCATCGGCTTGCTCCTGACGCTTCAGGCATCTAGGGCCTTTGTCCTATGTCCCAGACCATTCGCATCGCCTCGTGGAATATAAACTCGGTCCGCGCCCGTATTGACATTGTCGAACGCTATTTGAAGGAAGAAGCGCCCGACGTTTTATGCCTTCAGGAAACCAAAGTCATCGACAGCCTTTTTCCCGAGGGATTGTTCCGGCAGCTGGGCTACCGTCATTTCGTCGTCAACGGCATGCCAATGCATCATGGCGTTGCCATCGTCAGCAAACTGCCGTTGATCAACCGCAGGGTTGAGGATTGGCAGGCCAATGGCGAGGCGCGCCATGTTGGCGCAGAGTTAAATATCGATGCAGCCAAGGGCGTGCGTATCGACAATGTCTATATTCCTGCCGGGGGCGAAGTTCCGGACAGCGAGGTCAATTCAAAATTCGGACAGAAACTTGCTTTCCTAAAACGTATGGCCGAATGGTCGGGTAACGTCACGCAACCGACAGTCCTCACAGGGGACTTCAACGTTGCGCCGCTTGAGCAAGATGTCTGGAGCCACAAACAATTGGTCAATGTCGTCAGCCATACCCGCATTGAAATTGAGCATCTGGCGGAAATTCAGGCAGCCGCAGACTGGGTGGATGTTGCGCGGCATTTTGTCGATCCGTCGAAGAAATTATACACATGGTGGAGCTATCGCGCGCAGGATTGGGAGACGTCCGACCGCGGACGTAGACTTGATCATATGTGGGTCACCCCTGATCTTAAAGAAAAGGCAAAGGCGCATATCGTGCACAAGCATGTGCGCGGCTGGGGCAAACCATCCGACCATGCGCCGATTGTCACGGAATTCGCCTTTTGATCGGCGTGCGCGCAGCGTTGGGAGACTCTCGCCGCGCAGCGATGGCGATTGATGCCTTGCGTCGCGGTTGGCCAGTAACCGTGCAGCACCTTGGGCACTCGCTCACTTTGTTGGCGGTCGAAACAGCGCAAGATATATCCGGCGCACATGCGATGTTGCTCTCGGCAAATCGTGCGGTGACACTGAAGTTAACCAACCAGCGTGCTGCGGCAGATGGCGACCTTCCGATGCTCATTAAGGCGCCGTCCGACTTGGACCTCAGGCTTGCTCTGGCGGTGGCTGATCCAAGCCTTGACCTTGCGTATCCGATGAAGGGACCGTTTGCGGCGCTGCCATTGGATGATGGGCCATCGGCGACGGCGGCAATCGAACTTGCGCGATTGGCAGGTTTGCTGCCGGCGTTTCTGGTGTTGAAGGACGCAGGCGAGAACCCCGCTTACTTTAGCCCGCAAGATGTCGCGGCCTTTGATGACAGCGGTGCCTTGCGCATTGCCGCACGCGCCAAGCTTCCCGTTGCCGCCAATGCCGATGCTGAAATTGTCGCATTCCGGACAGCCGTGGATGCGTCCGACCATGTGGCGTTGCTAATGGGTAGGCGCGACTCCTCCCCGCCAGTTGTTCGGTTGCACAGTGAATGCCTGACGGGCGATGTTCTTGGCAGCCTGAAATGCGATTGCGGCCCGCAATTGCACGAAGCGTTGCAACAGATTTCGGACGCAAATTGGGGGATATTGTTATATTTGCGACAAGAGGGGCGTGGTATTGGTTTGATCAACAAACTGCGCGCCTACGCGCTTCAGGATCAGGGATTTGATACCGTCGATGCCAATACCCGGTTGGGTTTCGCCATTGACGCGCGCGACTTTTCAGTCGCGGCACGGATGCTGGAATTGCTCAGTGTGGAACGGGTGCGCTTGTTGACCAACAATCCTGAAAAGGTGGACGGCTTACAAAATGCCGGCATCATTGTTGTGGAGCGGCTACCACTTAAGATTGCTGCCAATCCACACAACGCCCAATATCTTGAAACCAAGAAAAGCCGGACCGGCCATGCGCTATAGGCTTTTTTAAAATGGACGGGGCTGTCCGCGTGGATCTGCGCGCTGCCCTTCTTCCTCTGACGCTGGCCGTTGATCGCGTCGGCCGCCCAGTGCGCGTTCAATAAATGCATCATCCAGCGGCTCCGGCTCCGTCGTCGGCGCAAGATTTGGGTCATCCATTGGGGGGCCGCCCTCAATGGGCATGCCATTTTCGTCGAACAGCAGCATTTCGTCTGCGCCAAGCAATGGCTCCTCACCTTCAAGGGCTTCCGGGAAAGTCACCTCAGTTGCGAACTTCTCCACGGGGCGTCCGGCCACAGCAACGCGCATATAGGCTGCCCAAGCCTGTGCAGGGGCGCGACCGCCTTCAAGGCCACCAATTGACTTAGCATCGTCGCGACCCATCCACACGCCGGTTGTAAGGCCGCTGGAGAAGCCCAAGAACCATCCGTCCTTGTTGCTTGACGTTGTCCCTGTTTTGCCTGCGGCGGGTCGGCCAATATTTGCGGCCCGCCCGGTGCCAGTGGCGACCGCGGTCTGCAACAAATCGATCATTGCGCCTGCAACCCAATCATCAACCAACTGCACCGCGCTTGACGGCTTTGCTGCATATAGGAGTTCACCGTCAATCGTAGTGACCTTTTTTATGCCATAAGGGGTGACATTGCGTCCACCGGCTGCGACCGCCGCGAACGCCTGAGTCATATCGATAATGCGCGTGTCGGATGTACCCAGCACCATCGATGGCAGCGTGTTGACAGGGGTGGTGATCCCGAACCTGCGCGCCATATTGGCGATACTGCTGGTACCGACGTCTTGCCCGATTTGAGCAGCGACGGTGTTTTTGGAATAGGCAAAAGCGGTACGCAGCGAAATCTCGCCAGCAAAATTGCCCCCGCTGTTTTTAGGCTGCCAGCCTTCAATTTCGACGGGCTTGTCTTCCACCATATCTTCGGGGCGGTACCCTGCTTCCAACGCGGTGAGATAAACGAATAACTTCCAGGCCGAGCCCGGTTGGCGAACCGCGGAAACCGCGCGATTGTAATTGCTGGTAACATAATCGGTACCACCCACCATGGCCTTCACTGCGCCGTCGCGATCAATCGATACCAATGCGCCTTGTGCCCCGCGAGGGGCATTTGCGGAAATCGCTGAGGTCGCGGCGCGCTGCATTTTCAGGTCCAGCGTCGTCCAGACATCGATTGGTTTTTCAGTTTCATCAATAAGGCCGTCCAACTGCGGCAAAACCCAATCCGTGAAGTAACGCACGCTGTCTTGAGGCGCTTCAGCGGCCAAGCGCACGCCGGCCGGTTCGACGGTCGCGGCCTCAGCTGCGGTAATCATCCCTGCATCCTGCATGACTTCAACCACTACCTTTGCCCGGTCCAATGCGGCCTGCGCATCAGCCGTGGGCGCATAGCGTGAGGGGGCTTTCACAAGACCTGCGATAATGGCTGCCTCGGCAAGGCTGATATCCTCGGCACCATGGTCAAAGAAACGGCGACTTGCGGCATCGACCCCATAAGCGCCGCCACCGAAATATACTTTATTCAAATAGAGTTCTAGGATCTGGTCCTTGGAGAACTTTGTTTCCATGGCCAGCGCAAGAATGACCTCGCGAATTTTGCGGCCAAACTCCTTGTTGCTGTTCAGATATATGTTGCGTGCCAATTGTTGCGTGATGGTCGAACCGCCTTGCGTCCAGCGACCTTCAATGGCCCGCACATACACCGACCGCGTAATGCCAATGGGGTCGACACCGGGGTGCATGTAATAACGGCGATCTTCGACGGCGACCATGGCGTCCTTCATTTCGGACGGCAATTGGTCTATGGTCAGCCAACGTCCGAAACTTGGACCAAGCGATTGAATGACAGTGCCGTCTGCCGCACGGATGCGGATCATTTGCCCGTTGGGGGAGGCTTTCAGATCTTCAAAACTGTCTATTTCGCCGCGTGCAATCGCGACAAAAATGCCCAGAACCATGACGCCGAGCATCGCCGCGATGACGCCCGCTTTGACGATGCGCAGTATCCATGTTGCCATTGGGCCACGTACTTTCGAAATCTTGCGCGCGCGTGCCATAGACCGAGTGTTACCCAGTCCCGTAACCGCCGACAAGCGCCTTGTTATTCAGGATCGAACGCCAGCGCGGCGCTGTTGATGCAGTAACGCAGGCCAGTCGGTCCAGGCCCATCGGGGAACACATGGCCCAAATGCCCCTCACATGCGGCACAGCGCACTTCAATGCGGACCATGCCGTGTGATGTATCGCGGTGTTCTTCAACAGCATCATTGTCAGCAGGCGCGGTAAAGCTTGGCCAACCCGAACCGCTGTCAAATTTCGTGTCGGAAGCAAAAAGGGTCGTGCCGCAGCCGGCGCAGCGAAACTCGCCTTCGCGCTTTTCATCGGTCAGCGCGCCCGCAAAGGCGCGTTCCGTGCCTGCCTCTCGCAGCACGTGATATTGAACGGGGTCCAATTCTGCCCGCCATTCCGCATCGGATTTGATAATTTTTTCCATGAAAAGCTACCTTTCGAAAGAATGATGTGGGGGCAGCTGTAAAGCGGTTCAAGGTGTTGGCATAAGCGTGCATTCCTGAAATCTGCACACGTCGCGCATATTGGTTAGCCGCGGCGTGCGGCGGCACGGGCAATACGGACGAGTTCTTCTTCCAATATGGTCACGGCAAGCCCGTCGCGGACGTGCATCAACTTTGACTCAACCTCAAGCAAATGGCTGTTTAGCCCTGCAAGCCGAACCGATGGCCAGCGCATCAGCTGCTGTGCGTAACTGTCGGCATCTTTCCAGAATATTGACCGCGTTGCCTTAACCACCGCTCCGGGATTTGCGCCATTGTCGACTTTTGTCCGCATCGCGGCGAGCATTGTCGCGCGGCGCTGCATCGCGCGGATGATTCGAATGGCATCAACACCCATGTCGCGCGCTGCGGCTAGTTCGCGCCCCGTGCCGCGCAAGTCACCGCCCATCACGACATGGACGAGGCCGTTGATATTTTCCTCACCAGTTTCCGCCGATAAAGCTTCGAATATAGCTATTTCGACCGTGGCGGGACGCTGCGGTGACGCATCATAATAGAGCGATAGCTTTTCGATCTCGGCCTGCGCAAGCTTACGGTCTTGCCCGGTGTAGCGCGCAATACGTGCGGCAAGTGGCCGATCGATCTTCAACCCGGTTGTGGCAGCAAAGGCCATGACTGCGGCGGCGGCGTCACTTTCTTCGGGTAAATAGCAGATATGCACCATGGCGCGCGGATGCGCCTCCAGCAGCTTCCGCAATTTGCTGGCCTTGGTCAAGTTACCGGCGGTCGCGATAACCGGGTTTACCTCGCCTTCAAGCGCCAGCAAATTCTCGACTGCGGCCAAGCCCTCTTCGCGGCGGAAATTAAGCCGGATATGTCTTTTGTCGCCGAACAGCGATAGTGCAGATGCCTCGTCTGCCAACAAGGCTGGGTCATTGCGGATCCGATCGCTGTCGATATCAATGCGTTCCGAGCCTGCTAACTGCGCCGACATTTGCCCGGCAATATCGGCCGCAGCCGATTCATCCTGTCCAAATATGAAAAACAGCCGGACATCCGGACGTGCACTGATGGCACTGATAAAACTACGTTCTTTTGCGCTGCTCATTCGCCGCGAGCGTAAATGGAAAGCCGGGTTACAATCTGATCCGCAACCTTTTGCGTCAGATTTTCCAGCGCACTGTTTTCGCCCGCGATAGTGGCATATTCCGAGCCGGCAACATCGATACCCGCGTCAGAGCCAGCTGTAGCATCGAGCACCGTTTCGCCGGTCGCGACCGAGATGAGCTGGTAACGTGCACGCAATGTTCGCCGTTCACGCGTGACTGTATCGTCGGCGCGCACGCCGAAGCCTTCAATCTGGTCATCCAGCGCAATGACCAGACGGAATTGCGCGGCATTACCGTTTTGAACGCCCAGCCGGTCGGTCAATGCATTGCGCATCAGCCAACCATTTTTGCCTGCGATAGGATCGACCGATACGGACCCCAGGGAATTTGCCACCGCGCCCTTAGACCCGCCGCTATACAATGGCTGCAACCCGCATGCGGGCAGCAGAAAAGCAAGCATCAAGGGGGCGAAGAAACGGTTCATAAGACGATGTTGACCAGCCTATCGGGAACGACAATGATTTTTTTAATATCGCCGCCGTCTATGGCAATCTGAACCTTTTGGCTGGCGAGCGCAAGCGCCTCCATCTCAGCTTGCGGCAAGCCCTTGGCGACCGTTAGCGTATCGCGCAATTTGCCCCTGACCTGAATGGCGATGGTAACCTCGTCCTCTTCCAGCAGGGCGGGATCAACCGCTGGCCATGCGGCGTCGGCGATGAGACCGCCACCCAGTTCGGCACCAAGCTTGGTCCAGGCTTCTTCGGCCAAATGCGGGACCATGGGTGATGACAGCAATAGGATCGTGCGGATGGCAGAATCGCGGCTGGCCGAAGGCGCGGCTTTCTCAATGGCGTTGGCCAGATCGTAAATCTTGGCCACGGCCTTGTTAAAGGCCAGAGCCTCGATATCTGCGCCAACGCCGGCGATCACCTGATGCGTTTTGCGGTCCAATGCCTTGTTCGCGCCATCCGCACCGCTCACTTGTGATGTCAGACGCCAGAGCCGCTGCACAAAGCGCCAGCAGCCCTCAATGCCTGCCTCGGACCATTCCAGATCGCGTTCGGGCGGGCTGTCGGACAGCATGAACCAGCGCACGGCATCTGCGCCATATTGGTCCACAATGTCATCGGGATCGACGACATTCTTTTTGGACTTGGACATTTTTTCAATACGGCCAGCAACCGCAGGTTCGCCGCTATCGATGATGGTCCAGATGTCGCCTTCGCGCCTTACCTGATCGGGGCTTAGCCAACTGCCCTTTGCGTCCTGATAGGTTTGGTGCGTCACCATGCCTTGCGTGAACAAAGACGCAAATGGCTCCTTCACGTCGATCAAGCCAATATGGCTTAATGCGCGCGTCCAGAAACGGGCATAGAGCAAGTGCAAAATGGCATGTTCAACGCCGCCAATATATTGGTCCACCGGAAGCCATTTTTCCGCAACCGTGCGATCAAATGGTGTGTCATGTGGCTGGCTGGCAAAGCGAATGAAATACCAGCTTGAATCGACAAAAGTATCGAGCGTGTCGGTTTCGCGGCGTGCAGGCTGACCGCAGCTTGGGCAGTCGACCTTGCTCCAGCTCGGGTGCCGATCCAGCGGGTTGCCCGGAATGTCGAAGCTGACATCTTCGGGTAAAATTACGGGCAATTGGTCATCCGGCACCGGCACCGCGCCGCAGGTCTGGCAATGGATGATGGGAATGGGCGTCCCCCAATAACGCTGACGCGAAACGCCCCAGTCGCGCAGGCGATATTGCGTTTGGCCAATGCCCCAGCCTTCGGCCTGCGCGCGTGCGATGACATCGGCCTTCGCCTGATCAATGGTCATG
This sequence comes from Sphingorhabdus sp., assembly GCA_044376035.1. Classification (GTDB taxonomy): domain Bacteria; phylum Pseudomonadota; class Alphaproteobacteria; order Sphingomonadales; family Sphingomonadaceae; genus Sphingorhabdus_B. Next base: position 5,846 of record JBILLO010000002.1, on the reverse strand, counting down.
CCATTCATCCAATGCGAATTGACGATTGTGCCGGGGCCAGTGAAAGCAACATCGCCAGCAAAGGCGCTATCGGTCACATCGCCATTGGCGACAACGCGGGTGACGGGCAAAGCATATTTACGGGCAAAATCAAGGTCGCGCTGGTCATGTGCGGGGCAGCCAAAGACGGCGCCAGTGCCATAGTCCATCAACACGAAGTTGGCGACATAGACCGGCAAATGCCAGCTTGCATCGAGCGGATGTTCGACGGTCAAGCCTGTATCAAACCCACGTTTTTCGGCGGTTTCAATATCGGCAGCGGTGGTGCCGCCCTTGCGGCATTCTTCGATGAACGCCTGCAAATCGGGCGCATTGGCGGCCAGTTTTTGCGCGACGGGGTGGTCGGCTGCAATGGCGACAAAGCTTGCGCCGAACATTGTATCAGGCCGCGTTGTAAAAACGTCAATGCCGCCATTTCCCCCGGGGAAACCGAAGGTGCATTTCAAGCCCTGCGATTTGCCGATCCAGTTTTCCTGCATCAACCGCACCTTGTCTGGCCATTGGTCAAGCGAACCAAGGCCGGTGAGCAATTCATCTGCAAAGTCAGTGATTTTGAGGAACCACTGGCTCAGTTTACGACGTTCGACCGGCGCGCCGGAGCGCCAGCCCTTGCCGTCGATGACTTGTTCATTGGCGAGCACTGTCATGTCAACCGGGTCCCAGTTTACCGCAGACTCCTTGCGATAGACCAAGCCAGCGGCGTAAAGTTTCAGGAACAGGGCCTGTTCATGGCCATAATATTCGGGCTCGCAGGTCGCTAGCTCGCGCGTCCAGTCAATCGCAAAGCCAAGCCGCTTCAGCTGCGCCTTCATGTTTGCGATATTGTCGCGCGTCCACCCACCGGGATGGACATTCTTTTCCATCGCCGCATTTTCGGCGGGCATACCAAAGGCGTCCCAACCCATGGGATGCAACACCTCATGCCCCGTCATCCGCTTATAGCGTGCCAGAACGTCGCCCATCGTGTAATTGCGAACATGGCCAATATGGATGCGGCCCGAGGGATAGGGAAACATCTCAAGCACATACGCACGCGGCTTGGTCGAATTATCATCCGCGACGAAGCTGTTGCGTTCTTCCCAAATATTTTGCCACCGCGCGTCGGCGACGTGCGGGTTAAAGCGCTCTTCGTTGGACATAGAATTTACCCGGTGATGGACGACCGGCGAAGGTCACGCGCCTTGGTGAGGATAACGGCTTCAAGCTTTTGCAACGTGGCGGCGCGCAATGGTGCCGCGACCCACTGGCCATTTTGCGAGACTTCACGGCTGCCGGCCACGCGCAAGGCGTCGGCGCGAAGGTCTTGATCGAGGATCGACACGGTAAGCTTTATGCGTTCGCTAGGGCTTTGCGGGTTTACATACCAATCGGTGACGATGACGCCGCCCGATGAGTCGGTCTGCACCAACGGCATGAACGACAAGGCATCAAGCGATGCGCGCCACAAATAGCTGTTGACGCCAATGGTGGTGACCTGGCTAGCTGCGAGGTCCGCCTTTGGGCGCTCCCTGCCGCCGCAGCCGGACAGCAGGCCTAAGCTTATTAAGCTGCCGGTCGCAATGATGAGTGCCAGGCGGTTGGTGCGCATAAAATGTCCTTGAACAATGGAATATCGGAAACCTCTATAGCGGCTTGCTGCCGGGGGCAAGCTTTCTGGCGGCTGAACGGCGCGTAATTCATGCTGCAGTCAGTTTCCATGCGCTATCCGATTGTGGACATCATGCAACAACTGCGGACAAAACGCGTTATTGGCATGATTCTGAAATTACACCTCTTTTGAATCTCTTGAATGACGCGTATACGCTCGGTGACAAATCAGAATCGCTTGAAAAAGGCTATGAACGTGAAGCGGGTACAGAAAGGAAAATATGCGACCTTTGCAGCAGTAATGCTTGCGACCGGTTCGCTTGCCCTTTCGCCGATGATTGTACCTGCCTTTGCCGCAAAGGCATCCGGTTCGGAAGAAAAGGTCACGCCTTCTTGGATTGCCATGTTCACGCCTGCTGGCGGTGACAGTGTGCTTGCCCAAAAATTCTCCGCTACGCAAATCTCATTCGATACGCGGTTCCCCTTCACGCTTGCCAGTGCTGGCGAAGGTCGCAACCGCACGATTACCGTTGCGGCGCGGGCGAATTCGCGTCTGACCGCTGGCGCTGTATCCATCCGCAATGTCATCGCACCAGGCGACGTGGGCGCTGGCAAGGGACTTCGTCTGGCCGCAGTCGACTATCGTTTGACCGCCTCCAAGGGTTGGCAGGATTTTGCCTTGCCTAAGGCGAATGCACGGGCTGCAAAGTCGCCTTTGAGCGATGTCGGCAAAAGCGGCTTCCGGCTTGATGAATCGGCGCAGAAACCGAGCAAGTTCAGTGCCAATATTAAACTCGACCAGAATAAAGAAACGGCCCCACCCGCACGCGGTAGCGCGGCTGCGGGCGATTATAAGCTTGATGTTGGCGGCAGCTTCTCGATCAGCCGCAAGATTGATGTGACCGCTGGCGTCCGGTACGCAAGTGAGAATGACCGCGTTATCCCCTTGGCTGACAACCGCAAGGACAGCGAAGCGGTCTATGTAGGCACCAAAATCCGCTTCTAAGCGGTCTTTTTCCTGAAAGCATCAATCGCGGCCCAACCATGGATCATTCGTGGGCCGAGCATGAATGCGCTCTGACGGGTCACGCCGCCCAAGGCGATGACGCGCGTTGGGCCGACAAGCTTTGCAAGCCGCTGAAACATCAAGGGACCCAGTGGCCGCGCGCCGGGGTGGCTGTTGGTATCGAACAGCGGGGAGAGGAATACAAGGTCGGGGCTGCGTCGCTTTACCTCTGCGATTTCGCGCACATTGTGGACTGGGGCGCTGTGTAGCAACTTCGTTTCGCCACGACTGCGGTGATGATAGCCGTCGGCATGCCAGCGTAAAGCGGTGCGTTCGTCGCCCGCCAACAACAGGATATGCCCGCGCCGGCGACAAATCCGCAGCACCTGAGCGAACGATGCGCGACGTTGCTGAGTAGCCAAATGATAATGGCGGAAAACCACGCCTGATCGCGCCGGTAGCTGTTGAATAGCGCGCAGCTGGTCATCACCAAAACGCGCATCGGTCATGAGCCAGATTTTCGGCAAGGGGTGGCTTCGCGGCATGCAAGTGCCTATAGCGACCTGCTATGCAGGAAGCGACACCAGAAACATCCGCCGACCGTCTAACCGCCATCCGCTCGCGCATAAGCGCGGCTGCCAAATTGGCGCGACGCGCCGAAGAGGACATCCACCTCATCGCCGTGTCGAAAACGCGGTCGATGGAGGACATCGCGCCGCTCATTTTTGAGGGGCAAAGGCTGTTCGGTGAAAACCGGGTTCAGGAGGCCGCGCGCAAATGGCCTGCGCTGAAGGAACGGCATCCCGGCGTTGCGCTCCATCTCATTGGCCAGTTGCAATCGAACAAGGCCGAAGAAGCGGTCGCATTGTTTGATATGATCCATTCGGTTGATCGGCTGTCGCTTGTGATGGCGCTGGGCAAGGCGATGCAAAAGCTGGCGCGCACGGTGCCGTGTTTCATTCAAGTCAATATTGGCGCTGAAGCGCAAAAGGGGGGATGTTCCGTGGCGGAACTTCCCGACCTGCTTAAGGCCGCGCAGGACGCAGGGATTCCGGTGCCCGGGTTGATGTGCCTTCCACCCGCTGACGTCGAGCCCGCGCCCTTCTTTGCGCTTTTGGCCGAATTGTCCGCACGGCATGGTCTGCCGCAATTAAGCATGGGCATGTCCGATGATTTTGAAACCGCCATCATGCTGGGCGCAACCTGTATCCGCGTCGGCACCGCCTTATTTGGCGACCGCCCAAGCGTGATTTAGGCCCCGGGCGCTAAGGCAAATCGGGCAAAGCCGCTTTGGGTTGCAACCAAGGCCTCAACCCCTTCGCCATATTTAAGGTCGCACGCCTTTAGAATAGCAGCATCCTGCACATCCAACCCGCCGGTCAGCGCGCCAAAGGCGGGCATGATCAATTTACGCGGGGTCTTTACGAAGCAACGCCGTTTTACCATCCGCCCGCGCAGCACTTGCCGGAACTTCGGATGAAAATGGCCGGAGATTTCAGGATTGGGGTCACCCCCTTGCGCCTCATGCCGAAGGGTGATGCCCGACACTGTCAATGCGTCAAACGCCTTGCCGCCCCATATTCCCGACACCGCCCGGTCATGGTTTCCGGTAATCCATATCCATTCGGTGTTGCAGGCCAAATCAACCAATAATGCCGCAGCGTCTTGCGCCAATCGGTGTTCCCCGTCATCATCGTGGAAATTGTCACCAAGTGATATGATTTTGGCAGGTCGATATGCCCTGCACAGTGTGGCGATCTCTTCAAGCGTTGAGACGCTGTCATAGGGCGGCAGCATTTGGCCATATAAGGCATAAGCGCTCGCCTTTTCCAGATGCAGGTCGGACACCAGCAACGCATCTTGCGCGCGCCAATATAAGGCCGCCTGACCAGCTATCTCAAATGTCTGCCCGCCAAATTCGAAATTATGTGCCATTGCCGCAAGCTATGCGCACTGTCGCTGGCCGCTGCAAGCGATGTGCGCAAGCAACTACTGGCCAAGCGCCAGGCGCGCATTTTGTTCTCGCCCAACGCCCTTGGGCAAGTCGAACCCGACGCGCCGATTGCCAAAATCAATCAGCACGCGGTCAAACAGCTTCAGCGCATCCATCCCGAGCAATATCGCTGGCCGGTCATCAAGGTTCAGCGCGGTGAAGGCGTAATTATCGGCAAAGGTCATGGGCATGTCCCGGATTGTCAGTCCGCCGATATCGATTTCGCGAATCTGCGTATAATCGCCCTCCAATATCGTGCCTGTGACGCTTTTCAATTTCACAGGGATAAAATCAAAATTGCGATGGCGGCGGCGAAGCTTGTCGCGCAGTGCCAGATTGGCCATGCTGGTTTGCGCGCCAGTGTCTAAGATGACATCGACCTTGACGCCATCAATCTGTGCGCTCGACAGGATCATTCGCCCAGCCTTACGCCGCGCACGGACAACGATCATGCCATTTTCCAGCTTTGTTTTCCCCCGCGATTTTTGCGACGGCATTATATCCATCGTTTGCTGCGCGAAATTGAGATACACGCGGCTGTCCTCAAGACTGTCGATACCCAGCAATCCAAAAGCGCCAAGGTTGGACCGCTCAAGGCCGGGGGCCTCAATGCCCAACAGATTGACCGACGCGGTCGAAATCGAATCGATGAAGAAGCTGTTGACCTGATACCGCCCCGAAATTGTCGCGAGCGTCAGCATAGGGCCAGCCTCCAGCGCAAGCTTGCGCGCAAAGTCATTGGCAATGACGGTGCGTTCGGCACCCGTGTCCACAATGAAGGGCACAGCCTCGCTGCCATTCACGCGCACCTGCACCGTCATCCGGTCGCTTCGGTCGATAACGAATTGCTCGGTGATCGCGGCGACGTCAGCGCTGGCCTCGGCTTGCGGCGCGTCCTGCGCCACCGCGGATGCGGCCATTAAAAACGCGGATGCGGCCGTTAAAAAGCCAATGAACCCAAAAGCGACGCGACGCATTTTTTAAATTCTCCTGAGCTTCCCAAATAGGCCTTTTGGTGCGCAGCTACAAGGTCGCGGTCTGTTGCCATCTTCCCCATCGACTTGCGATGGGGAGGGGGACCGCGCCGAAGGCGTGGTGGAGGGGCTTGAGTCCTTGAATGCCCCTCCGTCATTCGAAGCTGACCGCTTCGACTGCCACCTCCCCATCGCAAGTCGATGGGGAGGATGAAGTTAAGCGCGTCGTCGCCCCAGCCTGTATTAA